>NZ_JBSFIA010000021.1:120359-147937 GCF_053597355.1 Streptomyces sp. NPDC001443 | reverse complement strand
GGAGGTCCATGGTGTGGTCGATGACGGCCCGGGCCACCTCCACGGAGGTGCGGCCCTGGGTGAAGGCCCGCGCGCGCAGGCGCAGCAGCGCCTCCTCGGCGGTCACACCGAGCTGGACCATGATCATGCCGGTGGCCTGGTGCACCTCCTCCCGGTCCGCTTCCGCTCCTGCCAGCCACGTTACGACTCCTTCGGGCGCCGGGAAAGCGTGGTCGAGGGCGATGACCGTCAGGGTGACCGCGTCAGCCACCAGCAGCGCGGTCCTGACCTGATCGCCGCTCAGCGGACCCGGCGTCCGCCGGTACAGGTCCAGCGTGCCCAGCGCGCTCCCGGCCCCGCCCAGGGGCAGCGAGAAGACCGCCTCGACCCCGGCCCGGGCCGCCTGGACACTGAACAGCGGCCAGCGCCGGGCGTCCGGCGCGCGCCTGAGGTCGGCCGCGAACACCGGCGCGCGGAGCCGGACCGCCTCCATGCACGGGCCCTCGCCCAGGGTGTACTGGATCTCCGCCAGCCGGGCCGCGACACCGTCGCTGGCACACAGCACCACACTCAGGCCGGGGCTGTCGCCCCGTACCGACACCGACAGTCCGGACACCGCAGGCAGCAGCATCATGCAAGTACGGCACAGGGCTTCGGGCGCCTCGTCGGGCGGAAGGCCGCGCAGCGCGTCGACGATCTCACGGACGATGAGGGCACGCCGGGCCTCGGTCTCCTGCTCGGCGTCTCTGCCGCCCGCCGGATCGTCCCCTGCCATAAGCCTCACTTCCCCAGGGCCACTCCCGCGGGTCATCGTCCTTGCACGTCCGGACAGTTGCGGCACGGTGGGTTCGTCCGCCCGTGTTCCGACCGTCTCCGAGTTGCCGTTCGCGACGACGGGAAACGGCACAGGGTTCGTCGCGGGCCCCGGGCCCGGCTCAGACCGGATCGCCGTTGACCCTCGCCCGGTCGGACCCGCTGCCGGCGCTGCCGGCCGCAGCGCAGCCCTGGGCATGCAGATGCTCCAGTGCGTCGAGGACAACGGTGCGCCGGTACCAGGACCTCCAGTCGGCCAGGTCGGAGGCCAGGGTTTCCAGCGCGGTGAACTGCCCGGCGGTCATCCGGGAACCGGGCCGGCTCCAGTGCACGGTGATCACGCCTGTGCACACGCCGCTGTCGGTGAGGGCGGGCACCGCGTACAGAGCGCGGGTGCCGGCGGCGTACGCCAGTCTGCCCTCCTCGGTCTCGGCCAGGGCCGGGTCCGAGGCGACCTCGGCGACGTAGACCGGCTCCTTCCGGGTCCAGGCCCGTTGGCAGAGGGCCGGTGGACCGGTCACCCGGGCGACGTGGTCCCGGTAGGCCGAACCCAGACCGATGTGCCCGTCCAGGACCAGCGCGTCCTCCGTGCCCGGCTCCGTGAGGTGGACTTCCACGGCGTGCGCGTCCGTGAGCGCCATCACGTCGTGGACCAGCGCGTCCAGGATCCGATGCCGGTGGTCGGGCCGGAGGTCCGGACCGGTGAGGAGACCGACGGGAGGTGGAGGGGTGTGCAGGCGGCCGGGAAACCACTCTGCTCCGTGTCCGGGAGGCGGGGCGGCGGCCAGGGCCGAGGCGAGCACCCGCAGCGGTACGTTGTGGCGCTGGGAGGCCTCCCGCAACAGGTCGAAGGCCGAAGCGGGGTCCGCCAGACCGTACCGCTCCAGGAGAATCCCCTGGGCGACGCCGATGGTCGGCCCCGTACGGAGCTTCGCGCGCAGACCGAACACCTCGGTCTGCAGGCCCTGCCCTGTCTCCGCCGCCCCCTGTGGGAGCTGCCCGCCGGGCGTGAACGCCGTGCCGGGCAGGGCGGCCAGTACCGCGCTGAGCGTGGGATACACCAGCAGGCCGGGCGTCGGCGAGAGCAGGAACAGCTCCCGTACGTGCGGGGCGGTCGCCACCACCAGAACGGGCGCATCGGCGAGACGGCGCGTGGCGAGCACCAGCACGCGGACGGCGGCCGCGCTGATCGACCGGAGACCGCTCAGGTCCAGGACCAGACGCTGTCCGGTGCGCCCGGAGCATTGCAGGTATGCCGCCAGGTCGTGGGAGAGCGCATCGGCGGCGAGCGAGTCGAGCTCGCCCGAGAGACAGAGGATTCCCAGGTCGTCCGCCACCGGCCGGACGGTGAGCGTCGTCGCACCGGGCGACGGACCCGCAGGCTGCACAACCATGGGATGATCACGCATCGCCGACGGTCCTTTCGCGGGGGTTTCGGCTGCTCCAGGCGGCCGACACCTATATTCTCCCTATATTCTCCACTTTCTTTTCCGCTGAATCATCAGCTTTCTTTTCCACTGGATCATCAGCGTGCGGGTCCTCGCCCCGATCGCGGACGGTCACAGGACCCGCAAGACGGGCGGCGCCGTCGAGCAGAGTTCCGTCTTCCATCTCCAGTACGACCGGGTGGCCCCCGAGGCCCTCGAACAGCGCGAGGACCTGCTGGGTACGACCAGTGCCTCCTCGTTGGTGTACGCATCCCTCGACGGCTGGCGACGGCAGATGGTCGAGCAGGGGCACGAACTGCTGGAGGCCGCGCTGCACCGCGCGGGCCGGATCCGCGAGACGGTCGCCGGCCTCCCCGGGCTGCGACCGACGGGACAGGAGGTCGTCGAGGAAGGCCGCGCCGCGTCCTTCGACCCGCTGAAGATCGTCATCGACGTACGGGAACTGGGCATCAGCGGTATGCAGGCCACCGAGTGGCTGCGGGCCGAGCGGCACGTCGATGCCGGAGGCTCCGACACCTGTCGTATCAGCGCCTCCATCACACACGCCGACGACGACGTGACGGAGAAGGTCCTCCTGGACGCCCTGCGGGCCCTGCGGGCCCTCGTGGACGCGGCGGACTCCCTCGAGCGCCGCCCGCCGGTCCATCTGCCGGCCCCCGGGGCCCTCGAACCGGAGCAGGCCATGCTGCCGCGCGAGGCGTTCTTCGCACCGGTCGACCACGTTCCGGCGGAACAGGCGGCGGGGCGCATCGCCGCCGAGATGATCAGCCCGTACCCGCCGGGTGTTCCGGTGGTCGCGCCCGGCGAGGTGATCACCGAGGAGATCCTGCACCACCTGCGCACCGGTGTGGACCACGGGGTCCTCATCCCGGACGCCTCGGACGCCTCGGACCCCTCGGTTCACGTCCTGCGGGTCGTGGCGCGCACCTGAGAGCCGGCCCGGTCAGGACCCGCGCCCGGGTCACCCGTGGCCTCGCTCCTCGGGGCCCGTCGGAGGCGGGGCCTCGTCCGGTACGACGTGCACCGCGGCCTCCTCGGCGCCCGCGGCGCCGCCGTCGATCCCCTTGTCCTCGGCGACCGCCTCCTTGGTCGTGTCCGGGTGCGCCCCCTCGTCCGGAGACACCAGCCGTCCGGCGCGTCGGTCACCGGTCTCGGGATCGCGCGGCTCGCCGTCGCCGCCGGGCAGGTCCCCGATGCCGTCGCCCTCGGGTGCCGTCACGTCCGGGACCTCCTCGCGCAGCCGCTCGTCGAGGGACTCGCCCTCGCGCTGCTCCGCCGCCGTCGTCCCCTTCCGGGTCACGCCCAAGGGCTTCTCGGGCGGCGAGCAGCCCTCGTCGAGGACGTCGTCGTAGGTACGTTCGTCGACCGCGTCCTGGAGATCCGGCGGAGCGGCGTCCTCCTGCTCCTCGTTGCCTCCGACGGGCTGGTAGACGTCGTCCGCCATGTTCTCGTCGCTCATTTCCGAACCTCCTTCGCTCACCGGTGAACCCTGCCTGCGCAGTACCGAGGACAGAGCGGACCATGCCTCACTTCGGCTCGACCACCGGAAACCCGGAGACATCCGGGCGCCCGGTAGGCGTCGGTCACGTTTGCGCCCCTGCACTTGCGGTCACTTGGTCCGCGCGGCATGCCTCTGGAAGCGGGGGCCGTACTCCGGCGCCTTCGGTAACCGCCGGAGACCCATTCCCGTCGCCGCGGGCGGCGGGCCTGCCGAGAGACGGAAGGCGCCACAGACGTGATCACGCTGGGTGTCGAAGAGGAATACCTGCTGATCGACGCGGTCACTGGTCAGCTGTCCCCCTACGGGGACAAGGTGCGCGCGGTAGCGGGGCTCAAGCCTTTCGTGGCCGACCAGGAGCTCCACACGGAGTTGTCGCAGGCCCAGGTGGAAGCGGTCACTCCCGTCTGCGGCACGCTCGACGAGGTCGGCGGCCATCTGCTGCGGCTGCGGCACGCGGTCACCGCGGCGGCGGAATCGCTCGGCTGCCGGGTCCTGGCCAGCGGCACGCCCCTGTCGCACTCCCGGTCCGTTCCGGTCACCGACTGTCCCCGCTACCGGGCCATGCAGCGGCAGGCTCCGCAACTGGTGGCCGAGCAACTCGTCAACGGCATGCACATCCACGCCGCCGTGCCGGACCGGCCCACCGGCGTGCAGGTACTCAACCGGATCCGGCCCTGGCTGCCCGTGCTGACCGCGATGTCGGCCAATTCCCCCCTGTGGGAGGGCGAGGACACCGGTTTCGCCTCCTGGCGCACCCTGATCTACGGCCGGTGGCCGGTCAGCGGCGTTCCACCGTCCTTCACCGATGACACCGACTACGACCGACGGGTCCAGCACCTGCTGGACAGCGGCGTCATCGCCGACACCGGCCAGCTCTACTGGCAGACCAGGCTGTCCGAGCGCTATCCGACGATCGAGGTCCGCTGCTTCGACGTCCAGTCGGGTACCGACGAGGCCGTGATGTTCGCCGGTGTCGTGCGGGCCCTCGTACAGCGCGCGATCCGGGACGCCGCCGGGGGCGAGCCGGAACGGCAGCCCGATCCGGAACTGCTGGAGGCGGCGATGTGGCAGGCCGCCCGGCACGGGCTTTCCGGCGACCTGATCGACCCGGACGGCCGACGACGACGCGCCAAAGACGTGGTCTGCCACCTGATGCGCCACATCGGCCCGGCCCTGGAGGACGCTGGAGACGCGCGGGAGGTCAGGGCACTGGTGCACCGGCTGCTCCAACTGGGCACCGGCGCGGACCGGCAGCGGCAGGCGCTGGCCCGGGGCGGTGTTCCCGAGGTCACCGACCTGATCACCGGCATGAGCGGTTCCGCCTGACCTGTGACAGGTGACGCGGTCACCTCCACGCGTACGGGACGGGCACGGCGGGAACTCGGCGGCCATGGACAACAAGCGCGGAAATCCGGGATCGTACCGGCGGGCGGCCGTGTTCGACGTGGACGGCACCCTTGTCGACAGCAACCATCTGCACGTGGTGACCTGGTGGGAGGCGTTCCGTCAGGCCGGCCACCAGGTGCCGACGCAGGCGATCCACCGGGCGGTCGGGCTCGGTTCGTCGGATCTTGTCACCCGTCTGCTCGGCGAGGAGGCGGCCGGTGCCGAGGCCGAGGACCTCGACGACGCGCACAAGACGCTCTACGCCCAGTACTTCGAGCGGCTGTCCGCGCTGCCCGGCGCGACGCGGCTGCTGCACCGACTCGCCGACGACGGCTGGACGGTGGTCCTGGCCACGTCGGCCAGCGGTGAGGAACTGTCGGCGCTGCGCCGGGCGATCGACGCGGACGACGCCATCACGGCCACGGCGAGCGCCGACGACGTCTCCGAGGGCAAACCGGCACCCGAGCCCGTCGAACGGGCGCTGGAGCTGGCCGGCGTACCGGCGGAACACGCCGTGTTCGTGGGCGACACCGTGTGGGACATGCAGGCGGGCAGCCGTGCGGGCGTACGGTGCGTGGCGCTGCTGTGCGGCGGCATTCCGCGTACGGACCTGGAGGAGGCGGGCGCCGACGCCGTCTACGGCGATCCCGCCGACCTGCTGGCCTCGCTGCCGAAGAGTCCGCTCGCCTGAACGCGTCGAACACTGCCGGGTCCCGGAGGCGTCCGCTCATGACGGCCGGAGCACAGTGGGACGGGGGCTTCATGTTACGGGTGCCGCAGGGCGGGTTACCCGGATCGAATGACGCGAACGGGCAGAAAGCACGAGTACCAGGACGAAAGCGGTCCGAGCGACCATGGCGGCGAGGCCGTGCACACCCCGGAGACGGGGCCGGGCGAGCAAGTGGAACGACGGGCCCCGGACAGCCCCACGGACCTGCCCGAGGGCTCCTGGGGAGCGGTGCTCAAAGGCACCCTGAAGGAGTTCCGCAGAGACGAGCTGGCCGACCGGGCGGCGGCCCTGACCTACTACTCGATCCTGGCGCTGTTCCCCGCGCTGCTGGTGCTCGTGTCACTGCTGGGCCTCGTGGGCCATTCGGCGATCCAGCAGGTGCTGGCCAACATCGACAAACTCGCTCCCGGCCCCGTGCAGGACATCCTGCGCCAGGCCGTGCAGCAGATGCAGGGCCAGTCAGGGCTCGGCTCGGCCATGGCCATCGTCGGTCTGGCGCTCGCGGTGTGGTCGGCCTCCGGGTTCGTCGCCGCGTTCATCCGCAGCGCCGATGCCGTCTACGACGTCCCCGAGGGCCGACCGCTGTGGAAGGTGATGCCGCTGCGTGTCGGGCTGACCGTGGTGCTGATGGTGCTGGCCGTGATCAGCGCGCTGATCGTGGTGTTCACCGGCGGTCTCGCCCGGCAGGCGGGTACGGCCCTCGGGCTCGGCGACGCGGGGCTGACCGTGTGGTCCATCGCGAAGTGGCCGGTGCTGGTGGTACTGGTGACGGCCATGATCGCGCTTCTGTACTGGGCGGCGCCGAACGCGCGGGTCCGCGGCTTCCGCTGGATCACACCGGGCAGCTTCCTGGCCCTGCTGATCTGGCTGGCAGCCTCCGCCGGCTTCGCCGTGTACGTGGCGAACTTCGCCTCGTACAACAAGACGTACGGGACGCTCGGCGGCGTGATCGTCTTCCTGGTGTGGCTGTGGATCACCAATCTGGCCCTGCTGCTGGGCCTTGAGTTCGACGCGGAGCTGGCCCGCCGACGCGCCGTCGCCGGGGGGCACCCCGCCGACGCGGAACCGTACGTCCGCCCGCGCGACACCCGGGCGTGGGACGAGGAGGACCGCCGCCGCCTCGAATCCTGAGACACCGACCTCGCGCCGGTGACGTTCGCCCGTCGGCGCGGCCGGACCGCGTGGGCGGCCCGGCCGCACGGGCCCGTAGGCACGCTTCCCGGCTGCCCACGGCGATCGCGTCGTCCGGACCCCTCGGCTGCCGGAGGCGGGCAGCAGCGAGAGCCATGGACTGCCCGGGAGCAGCGCCGGCGGGCGTCAGGAGACGTCGTCGTCGCGGAGCGCGAGGTCGAGGAGGCCGGGGAAGCGGGCGTCGAACTCTTCCCGCCGCAGTCGGTTGAACCGCTTGGGCCCGTCGTCGCGCTGCTCGACCAGTCCGGCGGCGCGCAGGACGGAGAAGTGGTGGCTCTTGGCCGCCCGGCCGACGGGCACGTCGAAGTTGCTGCAGCTCAGGGACCAGTCGGGATGGTCGGCCAGGGTGCGTACCAGCTGGATGCGGACCGGGTCGGCGAGCGCTGCCAGCGCGGTCAGCAGGGGGACGTCGTCGGGGTGCGTGAGAACGGGGGCCGGGCGGTGGCTCCTGCCCGGGGTCTTGTCCGTCATCGCTCGCGCCTCCTGGCGTTACCCGTTGCAGAGTGTTCGATGGACATCATACAGTGCGAGTGTTTGCTTCCCGTCGAACACTCTCGGAGAGGTGGTCCTTCGTATGCGCGCGGTCGAGTTCCAGGAGTACGGCGGTCCCGACGTCCTGCAGGTCGTCGAGGCCCAGGTCCCCGAGCCCGGCGCCGGGCAGGTGACCGTCGACGTCGCCTGGGCGGGCGTCAACTTCGCCGACCTCAAGGCGCGGGCCGAGGGATACCGCGTCACCTCGCTCCCCCACCGCCCGGGCCTGGAGGTGTCCGGACGCATCCGGGCCGTCGGCGAGGGCGTGACCGCGCTGCGGGTGGGGCAGGAGGTCGCCGGGCTCCTGCAGGGCGGCGGATATGCCGACGTGGTCGTCGCGGAAGCGGCGTCCGTTTTCGCGCTGCCCGGCGGTATGGACCTGCGCACCGCGGCGACCGTGCCGACGGTGCTGCCGACCGCGCACGCCCTGGTGCACGAGGTGGGCCGGCTGCGGGCCGGGGAGAGCGTCCTCGTGCAGGGCGCAGCCGGCGGCATCGGCACGGCGGTCGGGCAGCTGGCCCGCGCGGCGGGCGCCGGTGCCGTGTACGGGGTGACCTCCGGCAAGGCCAAGGCCGAATACGCCCGCGCGCACGGATACGACGACGTCTTCCCGGCCGACACCTTCGACCAGGACGTGCGGCGCGCCACCGACGGCAGGGGCGTCGATCTGGTCCTGGACCCGGTCGGCGGAGACACCCTGCGCCGCGGACTGGACACGCTGGCCGCCTTCGGGCGCCTCGTCTCCTTCGGCAACGCGAGCGGCGCCGAGCCGTGGCAGGCAGGACAGGCCGACCTCGCCGTCCGCGGCCTGTCCGTCAGCGGCTTCTCCGTCCTGGCCCTGGCCGACACGGCACCGGGCGCGCTGCGCGAGCTGACCGCCCGCGCGCTGCGCGCCGTCGCCGAGGGGACCGTGTCCCTGCCCGTCACCGCGGAATTCGCGCTGCGGGACGCGGCCGAGGCCCACCGCCTCATGGGCGGCCGCACCTCCACCGGAAAGCTCCTGCTGCGCGTCGCCTGAGACGGACACACCCCCATCCGCCGCCGCGGATTACGTTTCCTCCTCCAGCCTGATTGCCGCCTTCAGATCCTCGTGCGCCTTGCCGCACTTGCCTTCGCCCGCCTCCAGCATGGCTGCGGCGATCGCGTCCAGCTTGCGCTGGATGGCGTGCTCGGCCCGAAGCTCCGCGTTCTTCAACAGTGCCAGCAGGAGCAGGGTCACCGAGGTCATGCAGCTCCCGACGAACACCTGCCATTCCAGGCCGAACCCCGCGAGATGGACGGCCACGAAAGCCACCACCAGCGCCAGGCACAATCCGAAGAACACCGGTGAGCTGGTGAAACGAGATGCCGCCTCCGCCAGCCGCTCGAATGTGCCGCGCTTGTCGCCGCCTCGGTCCACCGGATGCTGAAACACCATGGCACCGCCGTCCTCACCTCGGCCAACCTGTCCGCGTCGCCCCGAGCGGTCCGTCCCCGGTCCCGTGCCCGGCGGGCCGTGCCGCAAGGGAGCAGCATCAGCTCGCCGGACAGGGCGCGGCCTTGAGCAGGCGCGCCAGGTGCGCGGCGTTCGCGGCGAGGGTCGTGGTCGCGGCCGCGGTCTTGTCGGGGGTCTCGTCGAGGTCCTGGTAGTCGGTGCCCTGCATGGCTTCTCCGACCCAGTAGGTGACGGCGTTCGGAGCGAGGGAGAACCCGACGTCGTTCAAGCCCTGGAAGAGGTCGGCGCCGACCTTGTGGGCGCCGTCCTCGTTGCCGACCACGCACACCGCCGCGACCTTGCCGTAGGTGAGCATGCGTCCCTCGTCGCCGCTCTCACCGAGCTCCGCGTCCAGTCGCTCCAGAACCCGCTGCGCGACGCTGGAGGGGTGCCCGAGCCAGATCGGCGTGGACAGCACGAGGATGTCGCAGCCCAGGATCGCGGCCCGGATCTCCGGCCACGCGTCCCCCTCGCCCATGTCGGTCTTCACCCCTGGTCTGACGTCGTGATCGGCGACCCGGACGGTCTCCCCCGTCACGTCACGCTCGGCAAGCGCGGCCATGGCCTGCTCCGCCGGCACTTGCGAGCTCGACGGCGCCGGGGAGGGCGACAGCGTGCAGACCAGGGCGACAGCGCGGAGCGGAGTGTGATTGCGGGGATTCATGGGGAGCGAGTGCCCGCGTATCCGGCGCCGCTATCACGTTCGTCAAAATTCCTGCCCTTCGACCCGGTTCTCGATATTCCTGCCGGTGATCCGTATCCCTTGCCTCGGCTCCCTCGCCCCGGCTTCGAGCGGACACCCGCCGGGCGCCTCACAGCGAAGCAAGGCGCCACCACGCAGCTCAGTCGGGGACGACGGAGTCGTCGTGTGGGCGCGCTCCGGGCAAGTGGTACCGGGCGGCGATGAGGGCGGCGTCGATGTCCTGGGTGCCGGTCGACACGCACAGGGTGTAGGCGACGTCGTCCATGCGCTGGCGGACCTCCTCGCTGCCGTCTTCGGCGTGCAGGATCCGCAGCGTGTCGTACTGCTCGACCAGGTTCTGCAGGATGACGGGGTGTGCCATGAGCATCGCGGGCCTCTTCGAGTGTGGGAACTACGCCAGAGCCACGACCATGCCGACCAGTCCGACGACGACCAGCACGACCACAGCCGCGATCAGTACGAGGGCGAGAGGCGCCCACGCCTTGGACGCCTCAGGCTCGTGCTGGGAGATTCCCGCCGTGGTGCTCCCCTCCCCCGGCGGGGTGGGCACGGGAGGCACTTTGCGGCCACGGGGGACAGCTCCGGGCTCCGACCAGGTGTGCGGATGTGAGGTTGTCATGACGTACTCCGATTGCTCCGACTCGCAGCAGCGGCAGCCGGCCGTTCACCGAGTCGCACCGAACGGCATGCCGCCCATGTCGCAGAACCCGCAAGCCGCACCGTAGGCGCCCACCTCTCCTGAGGGTCCGGCGGCAGGAACGGCATGAGGAGACCTGCGGCCTACGGGTTCCCTGCACACATTGCTGCAATCGCGGGAACCATGCAATTCGTGGCAAAAGCCCTGAGCCCCCTGGAGCACCGCTCACACCCGAGCGTCGGCAGATCGGACAGGCGGTAGCACCTGTCGAGCATCTCGAACGGGCCGAATTTCGTGATCCCGTCGCAGGTGACCCTGATCAGACCGTCGGCACTCGCTCATTCCCTGACGGAGAAACGCCAAAAGCCCGCAGGGGCGGGCGCACGGAGACTCGTACTCGCACGAGCCGTCAGGTGGACGACCCCGGTCGGGCCGCCCCGCGAAGGAAGGGTCGGCCCGGGGGCGTCGGATGCCGCAGCCCGTGTCCACCTTGTACGGTGCACACAGGCTGCGGCTGTCGCAGTTGGGTCCGTACCGGGACCCCGGCCCGATTCCGGTGGGCCGAGGGGCCACAGTATGTGGTCAGCGGGTGTCGACTACCAGTCCCCGCGGCCGCCGTCGTGGAAGTCCCGGACCACCCGGAAGCTGGCCACGACGCCGTGCTTGATGTGGATGGCGTGGGTGCGGCCCGGGTGGACGCCGTCGCTGGAGCTGCGCGGGCCGACGGTGGCGATGGGAGCGCCGTTGTCGCAGACCGCGCCGCGGAAGACCTCGACGGTCCGCTTCGTGTCGTTGCGGACGTTCAGGGTCCGCGCGCCCAGGCCACTGACCACGGTGATGCAGTCGCCGGGGTAGGCGGAGTACGACCGCTCGTTGATCTCGATGCGGCCCTCGTAGTAGCGGTGACCACCGCCGCCGCGGCCCTCGTTGCCCTTGCCGCCCTCGTCACCCTTGCTGTTGTCGTCGCCGTTCCCGTTGCCTCCGTCGGGCAGGGCGGCGGCGACGGCCGGGGCCGCGTGGGGGGCGGCGGCCGGGGTGGAGGCGGCCGATGCGTAGGTGATACCCGTCGCGGCGAGAGCCGCGGCGGCCGAAACAGCGGCGGTGACCGCGGTGGAACGAAGCTTCATGTCGCTATCTCCTGTTTCAGGAATGCCGGCCCGTCAGCCGGCTCGCAAATGAAACTTACCTATAGCCGTCATACCAGTCATATCGAAAGACCGGCAGGGAGCGCCAAATGGGGCATTCATGACTCCCCCTCCGAAACTG
Organism: Streptomyces sp. NPDC001443; assembly: GCF_053597355.1. NCBI lineage: Bacteria > Bacillati > Actinomycetota > Actinomycetes > Kitasatosporales > Streptomycetaceae > Streptomyces > Streptomyces sp. NPDC001443. The sequence goes on along the minus strand of NZ_JBSFIA010000021.1, from coordinate 136,278 downwards.
ATGAGAAGTCATATCGCCATCGAGAAAAGCAGATTGACGTACGATTAGTCCCTTTGATGGATCTCCTCACACCCACTCACCACTCGACACCAGCGTGTCGCTATGGATGTGACGAGGCGAATCGTGCTAGCAGGAGATCCCCTGTGCCGAAAACCGCTGGTCCGGCAGTCCGGCACGACGGCATACGAACCGGCACGCAGGCGCCGGTCGCCAAGTCCCACGCATACAGCCGCGCGCACGACCGACAGAACACCGGAACGCCGTCGGCGCATCGACGGGACCCTCTACGCGGCCGTCGCGCAGGCATACGTGCCGGGTGGAGCCAACACACAGCATCGGACGACTTGGCCGAGGCCTTGGGCAAGGACGCCAGGGGGACCTGGGCCGAGGCTCCCGGCCAGTGGCCTGGTCCGCACGCGTGAAATCATCCGGCTTCGCCGAGACGACAAGGAGAGGTGATGGCCGGCGTGACGGTGACAGTCTGTCTGCCGCCCGAGGCCGGGGACGACATCGAAGGGGCGCTCGCGAAGGCTCTTGCCCCCTTCGACTCCGACTCGGGAGACAACCCCGTCGATCGCGGCATGTGGGACTCGCGCCGCATTCGCGGTGGCAGCAACGGCCAAGGTTTCGCCGTCGCGCCTGGATACGAGGACGATCCCCGGCTCATCCACGATGACCCCGCACCGGACGGCACACCCAGGCCCAGCGCCCCAGGCGTCTGCGCCGGCGGACCGCGCGCCCTGCTCGACTCTCCGCTGCCCGACACCTGGCCGGGCAGCGAAACATACCTCTCGACCCTTCCGGGCGACACGATCCTCGTCCGGGTCCACTGTCACTGCTGACGCGACTCACCGGGCGCCGGATACACCAGCCTTTTTCGACGGCGGCGGTCGCGCCGTCCCGGCCGAGCACCACGGCTGTCCGCCTGCCGTCCAGCCCGTCGGCTTCGGTCTCCGTCGCGGCAGCCATCACCGCCGGGTAGCGCACCGAAAGGCGGGCGACAGGGCGGTGTGGGGGCCGTCCTGAGGATCGTCCGTCAGGACGCCTGCTCGAAGGCGAGGTCGCTGGCCAGCACCGCGGCGCCGGTCACACCGGCGCGCGGACCCAGCTCGGACAGCACGACGGGCAGGTTCCTGGTCGCGAGCGGCAGCGACCGGTGGTACACGACGCTGCGGATCTCGGCGAGCAGGATGTGGCCGAGCTGGGCGAGCCCGCCGCCGATCACGATCATCGAGGGGTTGGCGAAGCTGACCAGACCGGCGAGCACGCCGCCGACGTGGCGCCCGCCCTCACGGATGAGCTGGATGCACGTCGCGTCCCCCTCCGACGCCACCTCGGCCACATCCTTCGCCGTGACCGTGCCGGAGGCGGCCAGCCGCTCGGCCAGCGCCGGGGACCGCTGCGTGCGGGCGGCCTCGGTCGCCTCGCGGACGAGTGCGGCGCCGCTGAACAGCGCCTCGAGGCAGCCGACGTTGCCGCAGGAACAGACCGGCCCCTGCGCGTCGACCTGGATGTGCCCGATGTCGCCGGCGCAGCCGTCGGTCCCGCGGTAGACGTTCCCCTCCTGGTAGATACCGCACCCGATCCCGGTGCCGATCTTGACGAACAGGAAGTCGTCGACCGAGTGCGCCGCGCCGCCCTGCCGCTCGCCCACCGCCATGATGTTCGCATCGTTGTCGACGACAGCGGGGCAGCCGTGCTCACGGGTGAGGTACTCGCGCACGGGGAAGCGGTCCCAGCCCGGCATGACCGGCGGCGACACCGGTACGCCGTCACGGAAGCTCACGGGACCTGGCACTCCGATGCCGACCGCGGTGAGCCGCTCGTAGGCCCCCTCGGCGCGGGCCTTGCCGAGCAACTCGTCGACCCGGCGGAGGATCGCCTTCGGCCCGGAGCGCAGGTCGGCGGACTCCTGGTACGCCGCGACCTGTTCCAGCCGGCCGTTGGTCACCTCGACGTCGATCGAGGTGACGCCCAGGTCGATGGAGGCGAAGCGCAGGTCGGGGTTCAGTTCGACGAGCGTGGAACGGCGGCCGCCGCGGGACGTGGCCACCCCGGCCTCGGCGGCGTAGCCCGTCGCGATCAGACGCTCCAGTTCGGCGAGCAGCCGCCGTCGCGACACCTCGAGTCGGTCGCCCAGTTCGGCACGTGACAACGCGCCTTCGTCGCGCAGCAGCCGCAGCAGATCGGCGTGCAGCGGTTGTGGGCTTCGCACGGGGTCCCCTCTGACGCGTTCATATCAGCGCATGCTGCGCCTTGCCTTTCACGATAATGACTTTCTTCCGAAGCGGTCCATACTTTTCGGTCGCACCGCCGGCTGGAACTTTTGATGCGAAGTCCAAAAGCTCGGGACGGGATGTGCCGGCAGGCGTCCCGCCCCCGCCGCGGCGGCCACTGGGCGTGGGGCCGCCGCGACAGGAGCGGGACGGGGTGCCGACGGTTGTCAGCCGCGCAGTGCCGTCATGCCGGCCGCGCTGATCCTGGAGAAGCGCAGGGACTGGCCCGGGTCCGAGGTGCCGCCCGGGGCGTTGTCCTGCTCGTAGTTCGCGTTGTAGTGCCCCTTGGCGCCGACGCCTCGGTAGAAGCCGGTGTAGTCGATGTCGCTGCGAGGGTCGCCGAACGGGATGAAGTTGTAGCCGTTGCCGACACCGGGCGCCTCGCCGGTGGCGTCGCCGTCCTTGGCGTGGAAGAGCTGGTAGCGCTGGGGCTGCCTGGCGACCTGGGCGGCCGGGTCGAAGACGTCCTCGACGCGGTTGCCCTCCCAGTCGTAGCGCCACCGCCACTGGTGCTGGGCGACGTGCGCCCAGTACACGTCCATCTCGATGACGCACAGGGCCGGGTCGGTGATGTCGAGATAGTGCTGCATGAGGCGCTTGCCCGACTCGCCGCGGACCTGCGTGGGCGCGATCGGCTTGCCGGTCACACGGTCCTGGGTCACGGTGACCATCGGACCGTCCTGAAGGAAGTTGTACGCCGGTGAGTGGTTGTGGGTGTAAAGGCGGATGTCCCACTGCCGGCTGATCGTGTTCAGCGCTTCCCACTTCTCGCCGGCGACGGTCCACGGCTCGATGTTGCGGTTGCCCGAGTTCGTCGGGTCGTTGCCGGTGCCCATGAACGGCGTGCCCAGGATCGCCGCGAACTCCAGCTCGGTCTGAAGCCGTTCGTAGTCCTGCGCGGCCATGGTGCCGCCGGAGCTGTTCGGGCCGTACCACGTGTTGGGGATGAACCCGTGGTTGCCGATCGCCTCCAGGCCGTAGGCGTCGAGGAAGCCGCGCAGGGTGCGCGCGTACGCCAGGTACGCCGCCCGCGACTGCGGTGTGGTGACGCCGCCGGGTGCCGGGTTGGGCACGTCGCCGCCGGGGTTCGCGGCGTTCTGGCCGTAGCCGGCGAACTCGATCTGCTTGAAGCCGGACTTCGCGAGGAACTCGAACAGTTCCGCCCAGCCGCCGGGCAGCGGCACGAGCGGGCCGAGGTCGGTGGGGTCCTTCGGGAAGTTCGGGCCGCCCAGGTAGCCCATGGTGGGAGCGACGCCGAGCGACCTGCTCGCCGCGATGCCGACCCGGGTGGGCACGTCGCGCTGGCTGTAGGTGATCGTGCCCAGCTTGCCGGCGGGGATGAGCCGGCCGTTGGCCGCGCTCGCCTGGGCCGGCGTGAACACGGAGGCGGGTCCGATCGGGCTGAACGCCGCCGCCACCGCCGCGCCCGCGCCGACCATGAAGCGGCGTCGGTTGGGGTTGTTCTTGAAAGCCATGGTGGTCTCTCTTTTCGAAGTGGCTGTACCGGATCGGGGCCGGGGGCGCCGCAGTGGGTGTGCGGCGCCCCCGGCCGCGAGATGGTGCTAGGGAGCGCTCACTCCTTGTCCGCCGAACTCGGCCCAGTTGAGGTTGAAGAGGTTGGCGCCGGTCTGGCCGCCCGTGACCGACCGGAACACGAGGTAGACCTTGTGCTTGCCGCCCGGGTCGGTGATCGGGAACTTCTGGCTCTCCCAGTTCGCCGTGGCACCGGTCGACGTGAGGTTCGCCGTGGTGAGAAGCGGCCCGCCCACCGAGTCGAGGCGTACCTCGACGGCGGCCATCGGACTGCCCGCGGGCACCTGCGTCGACGTGCTCGCCACCCGGAACGTCAGCGCGTCGATGCTGTGCAGGTCGAACGGCCCGTTCAGGGCGAGGTAGTCACCGTCGCCGAGGCCGGCGCGGTGCTGGCTGCCGCCGGCCGGGTCGTTGGTCGTGGCGACGCTGGTGCCCGACTGGTCGAGCGCGAACTCGACCTCCTGGCGCTTCTGCCTGACCTGGTTCTGAGCGACCGTCGTCAGCGCCGGAACGCCGCCGGGACCGCCGCGGTCCGTGTAGGAGGCGCTGACGACGCCGAAGACGTTGCCGCCGTGGGAGACGTCGTCGGGATCGGTCTGCAGGACGCCCGTGCAGCCGTGGACGGACTGCTCGGCGTGGCCGTGGGTGTCGTGGCCGAGGACGAACGTCACCTCGACGCGGCTGCAGTCGATCGTGCCGTCCTCCGGGTCGGTGACCGTCACCGAGAACGGGATGTCCTCGCCGAAGGAGAACAGGCCGCCGTCGACCGGCGAGTTGACCTTCACGACGGGCGCGGTGTTGCCGACCGTGACGGTCGTGTTCGCCGAGGCGGACTTGCCGCTGGAGTCGATCACCGTCAGCTTCGCGGTGTACTGACCGGGTGTCGTGTACGTGTACTGCGGATCGGGATCGACGGAGTCGACGGTGCCGTCACCGTTGAAGTCCCACTCGAACCGGATCGAGTCGGCCGCGTCGGGGTCGCGCGAACCGGCGCTGGAGAAGTTCACGTTCAGCGGTGCCGGGCCGTTCGTCGGCGTGGCCGTGAGCTTCGGGATCGGTGCGCGCTGGCCCTTGACGTAGTCCCACCGGTACAGGCCGGCGTCGGCGTTGGGGTTGAAGAAACCGTCGCCGTAGCCGAGCAGGTAGAAGTGCCCCTGTCCGTCGAACTGGAGGTCCATCGGGTTGTCGCACTCGAACGGCTTGCTGGTGTCGGGGACGCGCTGGGCGTTGAGTCCGGCGCAGTCGAGCGCGTCGTTGATCTTGAAAACCCGGTTCTTGGAGTCCAGGCGGACCTCCTTGACGGTGTCCCGGGTGAACTCGCCCATGAGGATGGCGTTGTCGTAGTACGGCGGCAGCTTCGTCTTATCCGGGTTGTCCGGGTCGTAGTGGTACTTGGCCGCGCCGTGCGGGCCGACACCTCCGGTGCCGAGCTCGGGGAACAGCCGCGGGCAGGTGGTGGCGCCGGAGCCGTTGTAGTACGCGGCGCACGGCGTGCCGATCGGGTTGTCCGCCCGGTTCTCGGGCGTGAACGAGTACCAGATGTCCGCGTTGGCGACCGGCGGGGCGTACTCCAGACCGGGCTCGACGGAGGGCCCGCCCTCCAGGTTCCACCGCGAGTCGTTCTGCGGCCCGCGGTTGGGGTTGTCGCACTCGAACGGCTGCGCGGGGCTGTCCAGCGGCGTCGAGGTGTTGAAGTTCCAGCGGTAGTACGGCAGGTCCTGGCGCACGCACATCGGCCAGCCGTAGTTCGCCGGCTTGCGCACGATCTCCACCCGGCCGGTGCCGGCGGGCCCGCGGAAGTTCTGCGGGGTCTGCGAGTCGGGCGAGTAGTCGGTGACGTAGGCGACGTCGTTCTCGTCGACCTGGATCCGGAACGGGTTGCGGAAGCCCATCGCGTAGATCTCCGGGCGGGTCCTGTCCTTGCCGACCGGGAAGAGGTTGCCCGAGGGCACCGTGTAGGCGCCGCCGAACTTGTTCTGGGCGCCGGTGGCGATGTCGCCGTCCTTGACCGAGATGCGCAGGACCTTGCCGCGCAGGTCGTTGGTGTTCTGGGCCGAGCGACGGGCGTCGACGAACGGGGCGTTGTACTGCCCGGTCGTGGTCTTCATGTCGTTGAAGGGCGAGAAGCCGCCGGAGTTGCCACCGCCGGAGGGGGTGTCGTCGCCGGTGGTCAGCCACAGGTTGTTGTGCTTGTCGAAGTCGATGTCACCCGCGACGTGGCAGCAGGCGCCGCGGTTGACGGGAACCCGCATGATCTCCTGCTCGGACGCGACATCGAGGTGCGCCGGCTTGTCTCCGTCGGCGTCGACGAACTTGAACCGGGACAGCTGGAAGTACCCGACCCAGGGATCCCAGACGGACGGCGAGGCCCCGGTGGTCGGCGCGTCCGCGGTCGGAGTGGTCTGCGTGACGACCTCACCGGTCGACAGCTTCACGTCCTTCACTGTGGGAGGCGCGTAGTAGAGGTAGACCCAGTGATTGTTCTTGAAGTCGTTGTCGATGCCCGGCCCGTACATGCCGTCTTCGCTGGCGGTGTAGACGGGGATCTGGGCCAGCACGGTGGTCTTGTTCGACTTGGAGTCGTGCAGCCGGATGCTGCCGCGGCGGTCGGTCTGGAGGGTCCGGCCGTCGGGAAGGACGTCGAAGCCGATCGGCTCGTTCAGGTTCGGCGGAGTCGCCACGGCCGTCTGCTGGTAGTTGGACAGCACGGTCGCGCCGCAGTCGGAGTACACCGGGTCGGCCTGGCCGGCCGCCCACTTGATCGCGCCGCCGAGGTGGGAGCGCATGTCCTTCTCGCCGAAACTGTCGGCGGTGTTGCCGAGCGCGGTGTAGAAGGAGCGGCCGCCCTCCCAGTCCTTGCACCAGGTGACCGGGTGGTCGTAGCCCATCTTGCCGCCGCTGATGCCGGTGAGGTCTCCGCCCCACGACTGCTTCTTGAAGGCGTCCTCGACGACGGTGGCGAGGACATGGCTCTTGCCTCGCACGTTGGACTTGAAGTTGAACCAGTCGTCGGTGTGGGTCCAGTACTCCGGCAGGTTCTTCGACGCGTCATGGACGCGGTCGGCGACCTTGATGGTGCCGGCCTGCACACCGGTCCGGCCGGTGGAGCGGGTGCCGATGGCGTCGGACAGGAAGGTCCAGTCGGGCTGCGCCTCGATCGCCGAGCCGATGCCGACGAAGCCGCCGCCCGCGCGGTAGTACGCCTCGAAGGCGTCCTGCTGAGCGCTGGTGAGCACGTCGCCGCTGGTGTTGAGGAAGACGACGGCGCGGTACTGCTTGAGGTGCTCCGCGTCGAACTTGCGGGCGTCGTCGGTCACTTGGACCGCGAATCGCAGCTGGTTGCCCAGCTGTCTTATGGCGCTCACGCCTGCGGCGGTGACCGCCGGGTTGGCCTCCGTGGATTTCGTGAAGACCAGAACTCTGTACTGGTTGCCGGAGTTCTCCGGCACTGCGGTATCCGGTGGGGACGCCGCGGCCGCCGGGACGGACGCTGACGCCAGACCGATGAGCATGCTGCCCAGGAGAGCGAGCAGCGCGCCGAACACGGTGAGGCGGCGGCGAAGGGCCATGCGCATGGAACCTCCTCAGGGGTACGCGAGACCAACGGACCGTCGTGCGGGGACGGCCCGGCCGGGAAGGGTGCGGATCTGCGCCGGAATATTCAGAACAAGGCGGGCAGGTGATCGATCGCAGCGGTACGGGCGGGACGGGGACGACGTGACGGCAGGTGCGTGTACTACGCCGAGCTGCGCGTCAGTGCCCACCGGGACTGCTGGTGAGCGACTGGCTCGGTCCAAGTTCCTGCGGATCGTATAGCCGCGAATCGCACCAAAGATAGAGTCTGTTGCGCGAAAGTTTCACTCAAAAATAATGAACTTCTGTCCGTACAGGCAAAAGTCGGCTGACTATGAGAGGAACTCCCCTGCTCAGCCCGCGATCTGGCGGCACGACACCGATGTACTGACGATCAAGTGGGAGATCGTGCACGCCGGTGGCGCGGGCGGCGCGGATGCGGTCCTCGGCACGGACCCGCCGGCCGTGGCGCAGCCCAAGGGGCAGCGCTCGCCTCGCCGGCCGTGTCGGTGGCGAAGCAGACCAACCGCATGCAGTCGGCGTCCCTGAAACGCAACCGGCCACCCGCGTGCGGCCGTTCCCTGCGCGCGATCGGACGCGGTCCTTCGGCCGGCCCGTCAGGCAGCCGCCGGTGAGTTCGGCGGCCCAGGCGACGTCGCGGATGTCGCCGTCGGGTTCGACGGCAGGCGTACAGGCCGGGACCGGGACCTTCAGAACGGCCCGGTGGATGGCGTTGGAGCCCGCGTTTCGCGGCCGTTGCAGGTCAGAGGCACTTCTCGTTCTTGATCAAGCCTCGGACAGCGGGGAACCGCCTCACGCCCGGCCGGCAGGTGCGACCGGGACGGTGGCGCCGAGCGCGGCGCTCTGCAACGCCGTGATGCGCTCGATGACGAGCGCCAGCAGCACGGCCGCCGCGATCATGAGCGCCTCCCCCGCCACGAGGAGGACCATCGACCCCGGGGCCACCCGGCCCCCCACCACGAGCACCACCGCGTGCGCGATCCAGGCGCCCCACCACAGGTTCACCGGTGTCGCGTCTCGCTTCCGCTCCCATGACAGGGAACTCGCGCGCCCTATGTCGAGGACGAACCGGCGCGGGACAAAGAAGTTGACCACCGGTATGAACCACGCGCCCATCGTCCAGCTCCGACTCGGGAGCGAGGCCCCGGGGGACAACTCCTGGGCGTTGCTCCGGGACCGGGCGAGCCACGCGAGGAACAGCGCGACGGCAAGCATCATCAGATAGAGGAAGATCATGGAGATGAAGCCCGACTTGTTCAGGGACGCGTCCGTGTCGCGCAGGTAGTGATCCCGGACGGCGGCGGCGCGGAACGCGTCCGCCACGGCGGCCACCACTATCGCCGCCTGCGCGGAACGGGCAACGATCCAGGGAGCTTTGCGGGCGGTGCTCGTCATCGTCTTCGGCCTGTCTCGGACGCGCGTGTGGTCGCAGCGGACGCTGGGGCGGAGTGATCATAGAGTCCACCCGCCGCACGTGCGTACGATTTTCGGTCGCCGGTCGCCGGTCGCCGGTCGCGGGGCGCCGTCCTGCGGACCCGCCTGCGGCCCCATGGAACAATTCCGTCAGTCACGGGCCCAGGGGGGATGACGCCGTATGGAGCGGGTCGGGTCGGCCCGAGAGCTCGTGCTCGGCCGCGTCCGCGCTCTGAACGCGATCGATGGGGCCATGAGGGTGGCGCTCCCCTCGCTCGAGCGGCTGGCGGACCTCGTCGGGCTGGCCCGTTCGCACCGGATCAGCCGGAGTGATCGCATCGGCACCTGTTCCTACAAGGTCCACGGGGCAGGGTGCCGCTTCGTGAACGACGACGGCACCGAGGTCGACGTGGACTTCGCAGCCGACGGGAGCGCGGTCTTCGATCTCTGGCGGTTGCGCGCGTACGGGTTGAGCCTGCCGGAGCCTCTTGACGTCACGGATCAGGGCATGAGGTCCGCAGTGCGGTCGCTGCAGCCACTTCTGAACGAGGTGCGGCCGGGGTGGTTCAGCGTTGCCGCCTGATCGCTTCATCGCTTCATCGCTTCATCGCTTCATCGCTTCATCGCTTCATCGCTTCATCGCTTCAGAATGAGACTTGCAGGCGGCGGAGTCATTTGAGACTGCGGGCCCGTTCGAGCGGGCCCTGCCAGAGCCGGCACCGGAACCGGCGGAGCCGCGGCGGCGGTCCGGTTCAGCAGTTCCCGCTCCTCGGGCAGCCGGCCGGGCCGTACGAGCCGGGACGGACCCTTGCGCCCGGGCCGGGCCGTACGGGCCGGGCCGCGGACATAGCGAAAAGCCGTCCGGGACGGTCCGTCGAAGGACCGTCCCGGACGGCTTGGGTCACGTGGTGGGTCAGCCCGCGGTGGCCGGGGCGGGGGCGTCCTGGTCGGTGCCCTCGGTGGCCGCGCCGGGCTTGGCGGCGGAGTCGAAGCCGCGCAGCGGGACATGGCGGATGAAGACGGCGATCAGCAGTCCGGCGGCGGCCACGGCCGCGCCCCAGGCGAAGACCGTGCCGACGCCGTCGGTGACGGCCTGCTGGAACACGTGCTGCACCGCCTCCGGCAGGCTCTTCAGGGCCTGCGGCGTCATCTGGGCGACCGAGAACTGGCCGCCGGACGCGCCGCCGGCCGTGGCGTCCATGTGCGAGGTGACGCTGTCGGTGAGGGTGGTGGCGTAGAGCGAGCCCAGCAGGGAGACACCCACGGAGCCGCCCATGTTGCGCAGGAAGGTCGCGGCGCCGGTGGCGGCACCTATGTCACGCAGCGGGGCGTTGTTCTGGGCGATGAGCATCGTGCTCTGCATCAGACAGCCCATGCCGGCGCCGAGCACGACCATGTACAGCGAGGTGGTGGCGCTGGTGGTGTCGATGTCCATGGTGGCGAACAGCGCCAGACCGGCGGCCATCAGGACGGTGCCCGCGATCGGCAGGGCGCGGTAACGCCCGGTGCGGCTGATCACGGCACCGCCGGCCAGCGACACGGCCATGGACGACAGCATCATCGGCATGAGCAGCAGACCGCTGTTGGTGGCGGAGGAGCCCTGGACGAACTGCTGGAACTGCGGCAGGAAGGTCACCCCGCCGAACATGGCGAAGCCGACGATGAAGCTGAGGGCACCGGCGAGCGAGAAGTTGCGGTTGGCGAAGACCGCCAGCGGCATGATCGGCTCGGCGGCGCGGTGCTCGACGATCACGAAGGCCACGAAGGCCAGTACGGTCAGCACGGCCAGGCCGATGATCGTGGCCGAGCCCCACTCGTACTCGTTGCCGCCCCAGCTGGTGATCAGGACGAGGGTGCTGATCCAGGTGGTGAGCAGGGCCGCGCCGGTCCAGTCGATGCGCGCCTTGCCGGTGCCGCGGGACAGCTTGGCCAGGGTGAACCAGCACACCGCGAGGGCGGCGATGCCCAGCGGCAGGTTGACGTAGAAGGCCCAGCGCCAGTTCAGGTGGTCGGTGATGAAGCCGCCGGCCAGCGGGCCGCCGATCATGGCGACGGGCATGACGGCCATCAGCACGCCCTGGTACTTGCCGCGCTCGCGCGGCGGCACGATCTCGGCCATGACCGCCATCACGCCGACCATCAGGCCACCGGCGCCCAGGCCCTGCAGGGCGCGGAAGCCGACCAGCTCGCCCATGTTCTGCGACATGCCGCAGAGCATCGAGCCGATGAGGAAGATCACGATCGACGAGAGGAAGGTCACCCGGCGGCCGAGGAGGTCGCCGAGCTTGCCCCAGATCGGCGTGGCGGCGGTCGACGCCAGGATGTAGCCGGTGGTCACCCACGCCAGATGGTTCAGCCCGCCCAGGTCACCCACGATGGTGGGCAGCGCGGGGGCGACGATCATGTTGTCGAGCATGGCCAGCAGCATCGCGATGACCAGACCGCCCATTGTCACCATGATCTCACGGTGGGTGAACCTGGGCGGTGCCTCCTCCTCGGCGGTCTTCGTTGCTGTCGACTCCATGGCACGGCCTCTCTTCGAACGGTCACTGCAAAAGCTGCGAGCAGCCCACGCCGATGGGCGCCCCGGTCCACATGGCTCATGGACGGCGGGAGCGCCGAAACAAGGGGGATCTGCTCCAGGCGCGGCCCGCGTACGGCGAGGCCGAAGCGGAGTTCGATGGATGCTCCACTTACCTGTCGTTAAGTAAACTACTTGCCGGACGGTAAGCTGGCAAGCCGAACCCCGGGGACGAGAGAAGGCGGACATCGATGGCGGCAGGCGCAGGGCATCGGCGCGGCAGCGACACCAAGGCCGAGATCCGCAACGTGGCCATGGAGCTGTTCACCGAGCAGGGGTACGAAGCCACCTCGCTGCGGGAGATCGCCGAGCGGCTGGGGGTCACCAAGGCGGCCCTGTACTACCACTTCACCAGCAAAGAGGACATCGTCGTCTCGCTCTTCGCCGAGCACCTGGCCACCTTCGACGAACTGATCACCTGGGCCCGGACCCAGGCCCCGGGGCCGCAACTCGTCTCACAGGCCATCGACCGGATGATCGACATGGCGTCCGAGCGGGGATCGCGGATGGTGCGGTTCGCCCTCGCCAACCAGCGCGTGATCAAGGACCTGCACCCTGGCCACCAGAGCGTCCACGAGCGGATGAACACCCTGTTCGACGCACTCACCGGCCCGGACGCGTCCGTCGAGGAGGCGCTGCGCATCCGCATGGCCCTGCTCAGCGTCAATTTCACCTACTTCGCCGCCCAGGGCCTCGACGCCTCCGACGCGGAGGTCACCGCCGCCGCCCGGAACATCGCGCACCTGCTGAACCCCGTAACCGCCGGCGCTCCGGCGGAAGCCGCCCCGGCCGCGCAGCAGGCCGCCGAGGCCCCGGTCGTCGGCTGATCCGAAGGGCGACGAAGCCACCCGCGTCCCGGAGCCAGAACCGATTCCCCTGCGCGCAGCCGGCCGGGCACCCTCGCCGAGATCAAAGAACTCCAGTGCGTGATCACCTGGCCGCGCAGCGCAACCTCGAGGTGCCCGGAAGTCGTCGGGGTGCCGTCCATCGACCTCCGACGGTTCTGAGGTTGAAGGTTGGGCTGCGGGTGGCGTGATGACGGTTCTACGGTGTTGGCACCGGAATGGCGTGTTGTCGTACGAGGGGCGGGTGTCCATGGATATTCCTCTGGTGGCTGCGGTGGCTGCGGTGCGGGACGAGTTGATCTCGGCGGCGGCCGTGGGCGGGAATCATCCGGATGTGGTGTTCGCGGTGGGCCCGGTGGAGATGGAGTTCGAGGTCGAGATCCGTGCGGACGCGAGCGTGAAGGCGGGGTTCCGGTTGTGGGCGGTCGGGGCCGAGGCCAAGGCCGGTGTCTCACACGGTCGTACGCACCGCGTGAAGTTCACGCTGACGCCGCAGAGCGTCAACGGCGGTGACCTGCTGGTCAGCGGCAGCTCCGACCGAGCGGCGGGACCCGGGGACACTTCGGGACGCATCGAGGACTGACCGGGGAGGAATCGGGGCGGTCCCGGGGATCGCAGGCTTGGGTCGGTGACGGGTCGACGGGGGTGTCGGGGTGGAGCGGTCGCGTCTTGTCGGGGTGACGGGGGCAGGTGGTCCGGGGTCGGGGTACGCGCTGGGCGGGCGGTTGGTGCTGACCTCCGCGCACGTCGTCACCGTTCCGCGGCAGGAGCGCGTGGCGCCGCTCGGGCGGCGGGTTCAGGTCTTCCACCCCGGCGGGGACCGTGCCCTGGACGGCGGGGTCGTGTGGTGCGGCACGTCGGGCGGCCGGGACGACGCCGCGCTCGTCCTGGTCGACGACAACCCGGGGTGGAGCGCGCCCGTCGCCCCGGTGCGCTGGGGCCGTCTGGTCACCGACCGGCCCGGCGCCGAGTGCGAGACCTGGGGCCTGCCCGATCTTGCCCAGCACAAGAGCCTGGCGGCGGAGGCCGTGCAGCTGCGCGGCAGGCTGAACCCGGGCAGCGGGATCACCCACAACCAGTATGTGATGGACCTCCTCCAGCATCCGCCGCAGTGGTCGGCGCCCGGCACCTCGCCGTGGGGCGGACTCTCGGGTGCGGCGGTCTGCTGCGACCGCCTGCTCGTGGGCGTGGTGGCCTCCGACCGCGCCCACTCCGGCCACGGACAGCTGAACACCGTCCCCGCCTACGTCCTGCATCACGATGCGGCTTTCCGCGCCGCCCTGGCCACGCACGGCGGTTCACTGTCCGGTCCGGACGCGGTCGAGTTGCAGCACCTCAACGACCCGGCCACCGGGCCCCGGGACTCCGGGCCCGTGCGCTCACCGGCCGCGCTGCTGCCCGCCGCGCGGCAGACCGTCCCCTTCCACGGCCGTCGGCAGCTGCTCGAAGAACTGACGGCCTGGTGCGCCCGGGGCGGGTTCGGAGCATGGCTCCTGCACGGGCCCGGCGGGCAGGGCAAGACCCGCCTCGGCCATCACCTCGCCTCGCTCCTCACCGCCGATCGGTGGGTTGTGCTGTGGCCGCGCCCTGACGCCACGGCGGATCAGCTGCGGCAGATCCGGGACGTCTCCAAGCCGTTGCTGGTCGTCCTCGACTACGCCGAGACGCGCACCGAGCAGTTGGCAGCCCTGGTCGAGGCCGCCGCCGACCATCCCGGCACGGCTCCGTTCAAGGTGCTGCTGCTGGCTCGTACCGACGGCGACTGGTGGCGCCAGGCCGCGACCGCCGGAAGCCTTGCCCAGGACTATCTGGACGCCGCCCCCACTCACCTGCTGGCACCCCTGGAGGGCGACCCCGCCGCCAGGCCCGACGCCTACCGCGCGGCCGTCCACGCGCTGGCCTCCGCGCTGGGCCAGGTCAAGGGCCTGGCGAGCTACGACTGGCCCGGCATCGCGAACAACCTCCCCCTGCCGGTGCGGCTGCACGAGGAGGTCTACGGCAATGCCCTCACCCTTCACATGACCGCCCTCGCCGATCTCCTCGACACCACCGCACCCGGTCACGTCGACCTGCCCTGGTCCGGGCCCGGCCGCGCCGTGGGCGACACAGCGCGCGAGGAGGCGGAGGGGGTGGAGGACCGGCTGCTCGGACACGAACGCCGCTACTGGCACCAGAGTGCCGCCGCCCGCGGCCTCACCCCAGGCCTGTCCACCGCCACGCTGGAGACGGCCCTGGCCGCCGCCCACCTGGCCGGCGCCGCCGACCGCGACGAGGCCGACGTGCTGTGGAGGCGCCTGCCGGCCTTGGCCGACCAGCCGCGCGACCGGCGCGACACCGTCACCGCCTGGATCGCTTCCCTGTATCCGGCCGTCGCCCCGCTGCCCTGGGGCACCCTCCAGCCCGACCGCATCGCCGAACGCCACGTCGGCCGTTCCCTGGACGCCAACCCCGCGCTCGCCGACCAACTCCTCGACGGCGCCGACGACGCCCAGGCGAACCAGCTCCTGACCGTCTACAGCCGCGCCGCCGCCCACCCCGTCTTCGACCACCGTATGGACGACCGGCTCACCGCCCTCTGCACCCGCCGCTCCCAGCAGCTCGCGGCGGCGGTCATCGCCACCGCCACCCGCACCGACCACCCTGCTCCCCTCACCGCCGCGCTCGACACGATCACCACCGATCCCGCCACCACGCTGAACGACCTCATCACCCTCTACAAGCACTTCCCGCTGTCCAGCCAGCGTCTCGCTCGCACCGCGGTCCGTCTCGCCCACACCCTCACCGGTCACTACCGCGCACTCGCCCAGACGGATCCGGACACCTACCTGCGCCACCTCGCCGGATCCCTCAACAACCTGTCCGCCCAGTTGGGTGAGATCGGGCAACGGGAGCAGGCCCTGGCCGCGATCCGCGAAGCCGTCGGCCACTACCGCGCCCTGGCGCAGGCGGATCCGGACAGTCACCTGCACCACCTCGCCGGATCCCTCAATACCCTGTCCACGAGCCTGGGCGCGTTGGGACAACGCCAGGAAGGCCTGGCCGCGATCCAGGAAGCCGTCGGCCACTACCGCGCGCTGGCGCAGACTGATCCGGACACCCATCTGCCCCACCTCGCGGCATCCCTCAACACCCTGTCAGCCAGCCTGGGCGCCATGGGACAGCGGGAGGAGGCCCTCACCGCGGTCCAGGAAGCCGTCGGCCACTACCGCGCCCTGGCCCGGACGGATCCGGACCCCCACCTGCCCCACCTCGCCATGTCACTCAACAACCTGTCCGCCAGCCTGGGCGCACTGGGACAGCGCCAGGACGGCCTGGCCGCGATCCGCGAAGCCGTCGGCCACTACCGCGCACTCGCCCAAGCCAACCCGGACGCCCACCTGCCCCACTTCGCCGCGTCCCTGAACACCCTGGCCGCCCACTTGGGTGACACGGGGTGGCGGGAGGAGGCCCTGGCCGCGATCCGGGAAGCAACCGGTCACTACCGCGCACTGGCCCAGATCAATCCCGACGCCCACCTCCACCACCTCGCCCTGTCCCTCAACACCCTCTCCGCCAGCCTGGGCGCCGTGGGACAACGGGAGGAAGCCCTGGCCGCGAGCCGGGAAGCCGTCGACCACCACCGCGCACTCGCCCAAGCCAGCCCGGACGCCCATCTCCCCGGCCTCGCGATGTCCCTC
>NZ_JBSFIA010000021.1:0-120263 GCF_053597355.1 Streptomyces sp. NPDC001443 | reverse complement strand
CCTCAACACCCTCTCCGCCGCCCTGGGAGCCATGGGACAACGAGAGGAAGCCCTCACCGTGATCCGGGAAGCCGTCGACCACCACCGCGCACTCGCCCAAGCCAGCCCGGACGCCCATCTCCCCGGCCTCGCGATGTCCCTCAACACCCTCTCCGCCGCCCTGGGAGCCATGGGACAACGAGAGGAAGCCCTCACCGTGATCCGGGAAGCCGTCGACCACCACCGCGCACTCGCCGAGACCAATCGGGACGCCCACCTCCCCGGCCTCGCGATGACCCTCAACACCCTCTCCGCCCAGTTGCGTGAGACGGGGCGACGGGAGGAGGCCCTGACCGCGAGCCGGGAGGCGGTCGGCCACCACCGCATATTGGTTCAGACCAATGCGGACGCCCATCTCCCCAACCTCGCGATGTCCCTCAACACCCTCTCCGCCGCCCTGGGCGCCATGGGACAACAGGAGGAGGCCCTGGCCGCGAGCCGGGAAGCCGTCGGCCACCACCGCGGACTCGTCCAGGCCAATCGGGACGCCCACCTGCCGAGCCTCGCCGGATCCCTCAACAACCTGTCCGCCGGCCTGGGCGCGGTGGGCCGGCCGGACGAAGCCCTGGCCGCGAGCCGGGAAGCCGTCGGCCACTACCGCGCACTCGCCCAGACCAACCCGGACGCCCACCTGCACAACCTCGCCGGATCCCTCAACAACCTGTCCGCCGGCCTGGGCGCGGTGGGCCAGCCGGACGAAGCCCTGGCCGCGAGCCGGGAAGCCGTCGGCCACTACCGCGCACTCGCCCAGACCAACCCGGACGCCCACCTGCACAACCTCGCCATGGCTCTCAACGTCCTGTCCGCCGGCCTGGGCGCGGTGGGCCAGCCGGACGAAGCCCTGTCCGTGGGCCGGGAAGCCGTCGGCCACTACCGCGCACTCGCCCAGGCCAACCCGGACGCCCACCTGCCGAGCCTCGCCGGATCCCTGAACAACCTGTCCGCCCGGTTGGGCGCGATGGGACAGCGTCAGGAGGCCCTGGCCGTGAGCCGGGAAGTCGTCGGCCACCACCGCGCACTCGCCCAGGCCAACCCCGACGCCCATCTCCACAATCTCGCCGGATCCCTGAACAGCCTCTCCGCCGGCCTGACCGCGATGGGCCAGCCGGACGAAGCCCTGTCCGTGAGCCGGGAAGCCGTCGACCACTACCGCGCACTCGCCCAGGCCAACCCGGACGCCCACCTGCACAATTTCGCCGCGTCCCTCGACATCCTGTCTGCCAGCCTCGGCGCGATGGGACAGCGTCGGGAGGCCCTGACCGTGAGCCGGGAAGCCGTCGGCCACCACCGCGCACTCGCCCAGACCAACCCGGACGCCCACCTGCCGAGCCTCGCCGCATCCCTGAACAACCTGTCCGCCCGGTTGGGCGCGATGGGACAGCGTCAGGAGGGCCTGGCTGTCAGCCGCGAAGCGACCGGCCGCTACCGCTCCCTCGCGCAGACGAACCCGGACGCCCACCTGCACAGTCTCGCCCTGTCCCTCCATATCCTGTGCGCCAGCCTGGGCGCGGTGGGAGAGTCCCAGGAGGGCGTGGCTGTGGGCCGCGAGGCGACCAACCACTACCGCGCCCTGGCAAAGGACAATCCAGAAGCCCATCTGCCCAGCCTCGCCATGTCCCTCAACACCCTGTCCGCCAGCCTGGGTGCGGTGGGACAGCGTCAGGAGGGCGTGGCTGTGGGCCGCGAGGCGACCAACCACTACCGCGCCCTGGCAAAGGACAATCCAGAAGCCCATCTGCCCGGCCTGGCCATGTCCCTCAATACCCTGTCCGCCCTCTTCGGCGAGATGGGGCGGCGGAAGGAGGCCCTGGCCGCGAGCAGGGAAGCAACCAACCACTACCGCGCCCTGGCAAAGGACAATCCAGAGGCACACCTGCCCAGCCTCGCCATGTCCCTCAACACCCTGTCCTCCCGCTTCGGCGAAACGGGGCGACAGAAGGAGGCCCTGGCCGCGAGCCGCGAGGCGACCGACCACTACCGCGCCCTCGCACAGACGAAACCGGAAACCCACCTGTCCAACCTCGCCGAGTCCCTCAGGACCCTGTCGGCCCGGTTGGGCGCGGCGGGTCGGCGGAAGGAGGCCCTGGCCGCGAGCAGGGAGGCAACCGATTGTCTGTCCCGGCTGTATCTGGGTCCGGGTGTGGCTCCTTCCGAGTGAGCGACCCGGTCGGGGATCTCGCGGGTCACGGGCCTGCCGAGTCTGCGTCACCCGGTTCCTTCCGCGTGAGGTTGGCCGGTCAGGAGGATGCCGACAGCCAGGGCCCGGCAGCACGGCCGATGTCCCGGCAGAAACCGCAGGTGCCGTGTGCGCTCGGTCCGTCGTGCCGGACATGGGAGATCAGAGGCCGCACCGGAAGGACGATGTCCGTCATGGAGAGGCCCTCCGCGGGGGTGCGATGATTGCGGCATGGGACGACAGAGGACCAAGCCGGCCCCGACGCCGCCGACCACGACGCGTGGCCGGCGTACCCGTGACGGCCTGATTCTCGCCGGGCGGGAGGTCCTTGAGCAGCAGGGTTGGTCCGCGTTCAGTCCCGAAGCGGTGGTGCAGGCGGCAGGCGTCTCGTACGGGACGTTCTATACGTACTTCGAGTCCCGGGACGACCTGCTCCATCATGTCGTCCGGTCGGTCGCGGGCGAGATGCTGGCCGCGAGTCTGGTGTCCCCGGACGGGTTGGACGATCCCTACGCGAGGCTCGTGGAGTCGAACCGGCTCTATCTCCGGGCCTGGGACAGGGCGTCGAAGGTGCTGCGGCTCGTGGATCAAGGGGCGGCCGCGGACGAGGCCCTGCGGCAGATCGTGCTGGAGATCCGCGAGTTCTACGTCGACCGGGCCACGAAGGGCCTGAAGCGACTGCAGGACGCGGGGCTGGCGAATCCGGACCTGGACACGCGGCTGACGGCGTTGGCACTGGGGTCGATGGTCGAGCAGGTCGCCCACGCGCGTTCCGCCATGGAGGAGCCGTACGACGAGGACACGGTCGTCGATCACCTTTCGCGGCTGTGGGCGTCGGCCATCGGGTTGCGGGGCGCGCCCGACGAGGGGTGGGCCGCTCGCGCCCGTGCGTCGGCGGGTACGGCGTCCGGCTGACGCAGGCAGGCGTCCGAGGCAAGGGAAGCCGCCGGCCATGGGGCGTACACACGGGTCAGTGCCCGGTGAAGGTCGGCTTCTGCCTGGTGAGGAAGGCGTCCAGGCCGCGGCGGTAGTCCTCGGAGGCCCCGGTGTGGGCGATCTGCGTCGCTTCGTATTCCAGCGCGGCGTCGAAGGTCAACCGGGACGCCGAGGTCACGGCTGCCTTGATGGCGGCGAAGGCGCGGGTGGGCCCGGCGGCCAGTGCGGCGGCGCTGCGGTGGACCTCGGCTTCGAGGTCCTCGTCGTCCGTGACCCGGTGCAGCAGCCCGAGGTCGAACGCTTCGGCTGCGCCGATGAGGCGAGGGTGCAGCAGCAGGTCGAGTGCGACGGCCCGGCCGGCGATGCGTGGCAGGGTCCAGGAGATCCCGGTGTCGCAGGACAGGCCGATGCCGGCGAAGGCGGTGGTGAACGTCGCGGACGCGGCGGCGATGCGGAAGTCGCATGCCAGGGCCAGCGCCATGCCCGCGCCGGCGGCGACTCCGTTGACGGCCGCGATGACGGGCTTGGGCATCGTCAGCAGGCTCCGGACGAGTGGGTTGTAGTGCTCGCGTACGGCATCGGCCATGGCTTCCGGGTCCTGGGCGGTCCGGGCCTCCTCCAGGTCCTGGCCGACGCAGAAGGCCCGTCCGGTTCCGTTGAGGACGACGGCGCGTACGTCGGGGGCGTCGGCCGCCGCCTGCAATGCGGCCAGCAGTTGCGTCTTGGCGTCGAGGTCCAGGCTGTTCATCCGGGCCGGCCGGTCGAGCCGGATCGTCCGGACATGGTCGTACGTGGAGGTCGTGACGGCATGGGGGTGCGGCATGGCGGGTCCTTGGGTGGCTTGCGGTGAGCCCTCGGCGGCGTGAGCGGCAGCGAGGCTCTCGGCAGGAACAGGCAGCGATTGTGCAACTAGTTGCACAATCGGGCAAGGGGGCTGCCGACTCCGAAGCACACCGCCGGTTCCGCGAGGACCTCTGGCCGCATCCTCCACGGCGGCCCGGCCGGCAACTTCTCGGCCTCACGGCCCGGTCGTGACGTTACCTGATTTTTTTGTCAGAGAGATGGACGCCACAGGAGAGCCGACGATTCAGGCGATCCGGACTCACGCACGCCATAAGCAGCCCACATGACACGCCGCCGCAGAGAGCCATCCATCCTGACGGCTGTACGCAGGAGCATCACCAACTCTCAGGACTTGACTACTTTGTCAGCTTGATTGACGCTGCCGTCATCGCAGCGCCGGCTCCCCTCGAGCGGAGCGGCTGTCTGTGTCGGAGCACGCAAGGAGAGATGCGCATGGACATCCGGTTCGATTTCAGTGGCAAGACGGTGGTGGTGTTCGGCGGCACGTCCGGCATCAACCTGGCCATCGCCGAGGCGTTCGCCGCGCGGGGCGCCTCGGTGGCGGTGGCCAGCCGCAAGCAGGCCAACGTCGACGCGGCTGTCCAGCAGCTCGGCGCACACGGCAACCCGGTGCGCGGCTTCGTGGCCGATGTGCGGGACATGAGGTCGGTCGCCGAGGTCTTCGGCGCGGTGCGTTCGGAGTTCGGGCCGGTCGACGTCCTGGTCTCCGGGGCGGCCGGCAACTTCCTGGCCGAGGCGAACGAGTTGTCGTCCAACGGCTTCAAGGTGGTCGTGGACATCGACCTCAACGGGACGTTCCACGTGCTGCGCGCCGGGGTCGAGCACCTCGCTCCAGGAGCCTCGGTCATCAACATCACCGCGCCGCAGGCGGTGATCCCCGTGCGCTATCAGGCCCATGTCTGCGCGGCCAAGGCGGGAGTGGACCAGCTGACCCGGGTGCTCGCGCTGGAGTGGGGTGGCAAGGGCATCCGCGTGAACGCGATCGCGCCGGGCCCGATCGCCGGTACGGAGGGTCTGGCCCAGCTGTCGCCGGACGACGACCCGGACGGCGACAGGTCGGTCAGGACCGTTCCGCTGGGCCGGTTCGGCACCAAGGAGGAGATCGCCGATCTGGCGATGTTCCTGTCGTCCTCGGCTGCCGCCTACATCTCCGGCGCGGTGATCCCGTGCGACGGCGGTGGCTCGTACGAAAGCGTCCGCGCGGTCGAGGAAGCCGGCCGCTTCCTCGCGTCGGCCCCGCGGTGAGCCGTGACACGACCGCAGGGGCCCATGACCGGGCCGCACCCGCTTCCCTCCCTACCGTTCAGGAGCAGTCCCTATGAAGCGTCAGGTCTACACCGCTGACCACGAGGCGTTCCGGCAGGTCGTGCGCACCTTCCTGGACAAGGAGGTGCACCCCCGCTACGAGCAGTGGGAGAAGGACGGCATCGTCTCGCGCGATGTCTGGCTCGCCGCCGGCCGCCAGGGCCTTCTCGGACTCGCCGTCGACGAGGAGTACGGAGGCGGAGGCAACACCGACTACCGGTACGCCGCCGTCCTCGCCGAGGAGTTCGGCCGCGTCTGCACCCCGGGCTTCGCCATCGGCCTGCACAACGACATGATCGGCCCCTACCTGATCTCGCTGGCCACCGAGGAGCAGAAGCGGCGCCGGCTTCCGGGCTTCTGTTCCGGCGAGATCGTCACTGCGATCGCCATGACCGAGCCCGGGGCGGGCTCCGACCTCCAGGGCGTCCGCACCACCGCACAGGACCACGGCGGCCATTGGGTCCTCAACGGCTCCAAGACCTTCATCTCCAACGGCGTCAACGCCGACCTGGTGGTCGTGGTGGCCCGCACCACCCCGGAGGGCGGTGCCCACGGGATGTCGCTGCTGGTCGTCGAGCGCGGCATGGAAGGCTTCGAGCGCGGCCGGAACCTCGACAAGATCGGTCAGAAGTCCCAGGACACCGCCGAGCTCTTCTTCAACGACGTCCGCGTCCCCAAGGAGAACCTGCTCGGTGAGCTCAACGGCGCCTTCCCGCACCTGATGACCGACCTCGCCCAGGAGCGCATCACGATCGCGGTCGCCGCCGTCGCGGGAGCGGAGCGCCTTGTGGAACTCACCACTCGGTATGTGAAAGAGCGAGAGGCCTTCGGCCGGCCGCTGGCCAGGTTGCAGCACGTCCGCTTCGAGATCGCCGAGATGGCCACCGAGTGCGCCGTCACCCGTGCGTTCCTGGACCGCTGCGTCGAGGAGCACGCGAGCGGAGCCCTGGATGCCGTCCACGCCTCGATGGCGAAGTGGTGGGCGACCGAACTGCAGAAGCGCGTCGCCGACCGGTGCCTCCAACTGCACGGCGGCTACGGCTACATGACCGAGTACCCGATCGCCAAGGCCTTCACCGACGGCCGCATCCAGACCGTCTACGGCGGAACGACAGGGCCGACGCCCTCCTCGCCCGGATCACCCCGACCGCCGACCCGCAGGACCTCGCGGGCTGCGACGCCGTCATCGAGGCCGTCTTCGAGGACACCTCGCTCAAGCACAAGGTGTTCCAGGAGATCCAGCACGTCGTCGAACCCGACGCCCTGTTGTGCTCCAACACCTCCACCCTGCCCATCACCGCGCTCGCCGAGGGCGTGGAGCGCCAGAGCGACTTCATCGGGCTGCACTTCTTCTCGCCCGTCGACAAGATGCCGCTCGTCGAGATCATCAAGGGCGAGCGCAGCGGCGGAGTCCTCCAGTACATCAACGGCTACGAGGACGGCCTGCCCGGCTTCGTGGCCCGTGCCAGGTAACTGGTCGCCCGTTACGGCGAGCGCTTCGCCCCGCCCGCGCTGCTGGTGCGAACGGCCGGGGAAGGCCGTACCTTCCACGACTGACCGGTTGGGGCCGTGGTCTCGCCCGGGCCCGCGGCCCCAACCGGCCATCGAGCGCCGTACAGCCTCGCACCCGGCAGCCCTCTGGCCCATTTCCCAAGTCGCCGGTCTCCTCGACGGACAGCGGACTCGGCCGAGCGCGGGTCACGCCTTGGCCGGGCCGCTGCCCGGCTCCTTCACGATGCGATCGCCGACCGCGATCGACTTCCACAGCCCACGGTCGACGCGCACCTTCATGAACTGGCCGTCGGCACGCCTCACCTTGACGAAGTGGTACATGTTCGCGCCGTCGAGCATGCCCCGCGATTTGTCCTCGACGATGCCCTCCCAGGCGTCGTCCGGTCCTGATTTGTGAGATTTGAACATGCCGCAACCCTACGGAGGCCGACAGGCGTGGTGCAGTGCCTGGAAGCACGAACACCGCAGTACAGATGTCCCACGAAGAGCCTCACAAATGTCCTGAGCAGCGCAGCAGCGTCGGTGCACGGGAACCGAACCGGCCGACACGACACGCATGCGGCGGCGTCGGGACGCCGGCCGAGCAGTTCGCGCAGTTCCTGGAGGTTGTCCGGGGGCAGTTCCTGGAGGTTGTCCGGGGAGCGGGCGTCGGAAGCAGTGGTCACTGACGGGCTGCCGGGAGCAGGCCGCCTCACGCAGGGCACTGCAATGCGCGCCGCAGACGCGCCCCGGCAACTCCTGGGGCGCACAGGGCGGTCGTAGCCGCTGCGTACCCCGGTCACAATCCGGCCAGGTCCGGTCTCAGTGGCCCCGGCGGATCCACTCCCCCGGGTGGGGTGCTTCCTGCCCGACGGTCGCGCCGTCGCCGTGTTCCGTGTGGACCCGGGTGTGGCCGGGCAGCCGGTCACGGACTCCCTGGAGCGTCAACTCCAGGGCCGGGCCAGGACACTGGGCGGAAGCGTCACCCTGGACGCGGTTCCCGGCTGGGGCAGTCACGCCGTGCTCGTCCTGCCCCTCGACCCGCCCGCCGGCCCCGCCGAGGAGACCCGCCTGACCGACCTCGACCGCCGGGAGCTGGAAGTGCTGCGCCTGGTCGCCCGGGGCAGGCGCAACAAGGCGATCGCGCTCGAGCTGGGGATCGCCGAGAGCACCGTCAAGTTCCATGTGGCCGGAGTGCTGCGCAAGCTCGACGTGTCCTCGCGCGGCGAGGCGGCCGCCCCGGCGCTGAGCGCGGGACTCGACGGGTTGACGGATACGGGCCCGCGCGCAATTCCGTGACCGTCACCGAGGCGTAGCCGTTCTGGAGGCACGGCTAGCACAACTGCGCTTCACCGTAAGGGCGTTCATGCGATCGGCCAAATTTCAACCTTGTGGGTCCGTGCCGCTCGCGCATCAATGGGACCCAGGATCCGACGGACCGTCAGATCCGGCGCCCCGCGGTGTGACCGCACCCACCCGGACGGGGTCGCTTCCCACATGGCATTCCCTCGTAGCGGGAAGGAAGCTCGATCCCATGAAGCGATTAGCCTCAGGTGCGGCACTCACGGCTGGAATCCTGGCCGCGACGGCGCTGGCCTTCGCCCCCTCGGCGGCCGCGGCCGTCACCCCCGGTTCGGCCACCATCACCGCGAGCTGCGGCCTCTTCGGCGGCGGCGCGGCCACACTGACCGCGACCCAGGTCAGCGGCACCTCGGCCACCGTCACCCTCAGCTCCACCGGCATCACCACCCCGCTCGCGCTCTCGGCGAACTCCATCAACTCCACGCTCACCATGACCAACTCCACGGGCGCCAACCGGGTCTTCAGCGGCACCGTGAACCCGGCCATGGCCGCCGGCGGGGCGGTCACCGTCGGTCCGCTCCCCGGGACCGTGGCCGTCGGCGACAGCCTGGACTTCTACAAGGGCTCGCTGAAGATGGTCATCTTCGGCATCACCGTGACCTGTACGTCGAGCGCCGCCCAGTCGCCGGGGCCCTTCGTCTTCAGCTGAGCCGACTGCGGGTCGAACGCTTCGTTCGTTCCTGATGCCGTGGAGACCGGCGGACTTGACGGCCTGTCAGGTCTCCACGGCATCCCAAGGCGGCCGACGGGCCCTCGACCCGCGGCCGCCCGGTCGCCGGGTCGCCGGGCAGCCGCGTCGGTGTGCTCCGGTCACCTCCGCCAGTAGAGGTGGTGCACGACGCCGCTCGCGCTGGGCACGGCCTCGTGGTGGAACCGGTCCTCCAGTTCGTCGGGCGAGTCCCAGAGCGGGAGCCCGGAGCCGAGTTCCACCGGTGCGACCGCCACGTGCAGGGTGTCGACGAGGCCGGCGTCCAGGAACTGGCGGACGGTGGTGACCCCGCCGCCGAGTCGGACGTCCTGGCCCTGCGCCGCCTCCTTCGCCTGCTCGAGGATCGTTTGCGGAGTGCCCTCGACGAAGTGGAAGGTGGTGTCGGAGAGCGTGATCGACGGGCGGCCGTGGTGGGTCATGACGAACACGGGGGTGCGGAACGGGGGCTCGTCGCCCCACCAGCCCTGCCAGTCGTGGTCCTGCCAGGGCCCGCGCTGGGGGCCGAACTTGTTGCGCCCCATGATCTCGGCGCCGATGTTGCGGGGGAAGTCCCGGGTGAAGTAGTCGTCGAGGCCGCGGCTGCCGCCGGGGTCGGTCCGGTTGGGCCAGCTGGCCGTGGCGCCGGCCCAGGAGAACAGCCGCTCGGGGTGGGGCAGGCCGAAGGGTTCCTCCAGGCTCTGGTCCGCACCGGGACCGCAGGCGATCCCGTCGCGCGAGACGCAGAAGTTCATCACTCTCAGCAGCTGATCCGCCATGTTTCCTCGTTCTGGTCCTGGCCCGTGCCTCGTACGGCGACGGGCCCCGCATCAGGACGTCGAACGAGGTGCTGCCGGATCGACAGTGCCCGGCAACTCTTCCCGGAAGTTCTCCTCCGGACGCCGCCGCGGCGGTGCCGTCACCCGTTCCGGTCTCCCGGGGTGGGCTGTGGCACCGCCGCGGTGGCGGGGAGGGACGGGACTGCCTACTTGATGCCGGTCGTGGCGATCCCCTGGACGATCTGCCGCTGGAAGACCAGGAAGACCGCGACGAGCGGGATGAAGCCGAGGACGGAGGAGGCCATGATCTCGGCGTACTGGGGGCTGGTGGGGTCCACGAGGGAGGCGAGGCCCACCGGGATGGTCTGGGACCTGGTCTGGCTGAGCACCAGCAGCGGCCACAGGAACGAGTTCCAGGAGCTGATGAAGGTGAGGATCGCGACCGTCGACACCGCCGGGCGGCAGATCGGCATGCAGACGCCGGCGTAGACCCGCCACCAGCTCGCGCCGTCGATACGGGCCGCCTCGATCAGCGCCGTGGGGATGCCGCGGAAGAACGAGTGGAAGACGAACACCGAGATCGGCGCCGCCACCGACGGCAGGACCAGGGCCCAGAACGTGCCGAGCAGGTGGAAGGACCGGTACTCGATGAACTGGGGCAGCACCAGCGCCTCGGTCGGCAGCATCAGGCCGGCCGTGACGACGGCCATGACCAGGGCGCGGCCACGGAAGCGCAGGAAGGCCAGGGCGAATCCGGCCATCGAGCAGAAGGCCACGGTGAAGATCACGGCGAGCACCGAGATCACCAGGCTGTTGAGGTACCAGGTGCCGATCGGGTGGTTGTCCCAGGCGGTCGAGTACGCGTTCAGCGACCAGCCGCCGTCGAAGATGGATGTGGGGCTCTGGGTGATGGCGGCGTCGTCGCGCAGTGAGGTGATCAGCGCCCAGACGAAGGGCACCAGCCAGATCAGCGCGAACAGGGTCAGGCACACGGCGCAGAGCCGGTTGAAGAGTCCGGCGCCGTTGACCGCGCCCTTCGGTTCGGCGAGCTGCGGCTGGGTGATGGTGGTCATGGGTCCTCCGCTCAGGCCGCGCCGGCGGCCGCGCGACGGCGCCGCAGCCCGTACCAGGCCGCCGAGATCGCGACGATGATGACGAAATACACCATGGTGGCGGCAGCGCCGTAGCCACCCCGGTAGGCGGTGAAGCCGGTGTCGTAGATGTACTCGATGACCGGCCGGGTCGATTGGTTCGGTCCGCCGCCGAGCAGCTGGTAGATCTGGTCGAAGACCTTCAGCGAGGCGAGGATCTGGAGGATCAGCACCAGGCTGGTGGTCCGGCCGAGCAGCGGGACCGTGATGTGGCGGATCTGCTGCCAGGGGCTCGCGCCGTCGATGGCCGCCGCCTCGTAGACGTCCGCGGGGACGTCCTGGATCGCGGCGGTGTAGAGGACGAAGTTGAAGCCGAACGTCCACCAGACGGTCATCAGCACGACGGCGGTCCAGCCGCCCGAGGTGCTGCCGATGAAGTCCGGCACGGGCAGTCCGACGGCGTCGAACACCTTGGGTATGAGGCCGATCTGCGGGGTGTACATCCACAGGAAGACCAGGGTGACCACGGAGGACGGCACGACGTACGGCACGAAGAACGCGATGCGGTAGAAGAGCCGGCCGCGGCGTATGCGCGAGGCCAGGATGGCGACGGCCAGGGCGAGGATCACCAGCGGGGGTGTGGTCAGCAGGGTGAAGAGCACCGAGTGCCACAGGCTCTCCCAGAAGAGGGAGTCGGTGAGCACCTCGCGGTAGTTCGACAGGCCGACGAAGTCGCCGAGGCCGCTCTTGACGGTGGTGGTGTTGAAGAAGCTCAGCACCACGCCGACGAGCAGCGGGCCGACCAGGAACAGCAGGTAGACGACGAGGAAGGGGGCGGAGAGCAGTCGGCCCGCCCGGCGTTCGGAGGGGGTGGGCCGGTCGGCGGCGAGTGCCGTGGGTGCTGCGGCGGGTGCCGGTCGCGTCGAGACGACGGTCGTCATGGTGACTGCCTCCTACTTCATCGTGACCGGCGGTCGGGACGTGGTGTACCGCTTCAGGGCGGAGCGCATCGCGCCCGCCATGCCCGTGGGCGAGATCCGCCCGGCGAGCGCCTCGATGACCGTTCCGCCGATGACGCCCTGGAAGTCCGAGCCGGCGCCGGTGTACCAGGCGACCGGGTCGTACCGGGCGTCGAAGGCGGCGTCCACGTAGTTGCGCTGGGGCGCCAGGTCGAGGAACGCCTTGCTCTTCTGCGTCGGCAGCCAGGCGGGGATGTGCCCGCCCTCGGCCCACACGGCGCTGCTGTCGAGCAGGCTCTTGACGAACTTCGACGCGTTGCGGGTACGGATAACGTCGCCGCGGTCGTTGCGCGGCAGGATCAGCGCGTGCGAGTCGGCGTACGCCACCGGCTTGTCGCCGAGCAGTGCCGGGAACGGCACGACGTCGAACTTCAGGTTCTTGACCCCTCGGTACGACGGGATCTGCCACTCGCCGTCGAAGAGGAAGCCGGCCTTGCCGGTGCTGAAGAGGGCGTTGGCGCCGGCACCGGTGAGGTTCTTCGGCATCAGGTTCGGGCCGGTCAGGCTCTGCATGAAGGCGACCGTCTCCTGCATCGCCCCGTCGTCGATGGCGATCTTCGTGCCGGAGTCGGTGACGATCGGTCCGGCGAGGCCGGAGTAGACCATGCTGAAGAAGCGCCAGGCGGTGGACGGGTCGGCGGTGATCGACATGACCGCGCCGTACTGGGCGCCGCCCGCGTCCTTCATCGCCTTCACCGCGGCGACGAAGTCCTCCTTGCCCTTGAGGGGCACGAGTCCGTCGCCGGCGGAGTTCAGCAGGCCCGCCTTGCGGGCGATGTCGACGTTGTAATAGAGGACGAAGGGGTGCGTGTCCAGCGGGACCGCGTACACCTTTCCGTCCACGGTGGCCTTCTTCCAGGCCGCCGGAGTGAACTTGTCCTCGGTGACACCCAGCTCCCCGAGGGGGGTGTCCTCGACCGGCTGCAGCAGGCCTGAGGCGGCCAGCAGCGGGAGCCGGGAGAGGTGGGTGATGCCGACGTCCGGCGGGGTGCCGCTCGCGGTGGCCAGTGCCAGCTTCGTGTAGTACGGATTGCCCCAGCCCAGGATGGTCGCGTCGACCGTCGTTCCCGGGTCGGCCTTCTGGAACGCCTTCTCCATCAGCACCATGTTGGCGCCGTCACCACCGGTGAAGAGGTTCCAGAAGATGACATCCGCCGTGTTCGGCTGCGAGCCCATAAGGCCGGACGCGAGCGGGGAGGAACACGCCGCGAGCCCTCCGGTCAGGGCAAGGCCACCACCGAGGGCGAGAAACCGCCGGCGCGCCATCGCTCCGCTCATAGGGGTATTCACCTCGTTAAATCGATGTGAACTCGATGGCGCAGACCCTCGCACACGTTTTGCAACGATGCAATAGATCGTCGGGAAGAAGTCCGCCGGTCCGCTGCCGCGGCCCGGAAGCGGGCACCATCAGGACGCGTGCGCGCCCGACGCGCCACCGCCCCACCCTGCACCCGCCCCGCCGCCGCCCGCCGCGACCCGCGTCACATCGCCCGCGCCGGACTCCGGCTCACTCGCGCACGGCCTCGCGGCGCGAGGACTCCCGTACGACCAGCCGGTACGGCGTGGGCTCCTGGGGCGCCGCCACCACCGCTCCCGCCTGCGCTTCCTCCTCCGGCCCGGCCTCCCCGCCGGCCGCGCGGGACTGGATCTGCTCCTCCAGCAGGGCCAGCGCGCGCTCGGCGATGGCGTCGAGGTCGGGCGCGATCGAGGTGAGTGGCGGGTGGGTGTAGGCCGACTCCTGGATGGCGTCGATCCCGACGACGGCGACCTGCTCGGGCACCCGCACCCCGGAGGCGTCCAGGGCCCGCAGCGCGCCGACGGCCAGCGCGTCGTTGAAGGCGAAGATGGCGTCGGGCAGCGGGCCGTCGCCCTCCAGCAGCTCCCGTACGGCCGCGTAGCCCTGGTCCCTGGTCCAGTCCTCGACCGGTACGACCAGCCAGTTCACCCGTCGCACCCGGGCCGCGGACATCGCCTGTTCGTACCCCTCGGTGCGCTGGCGGCCGTTCTCGCTGCCGTTGCGGCCGAGCGCTACGATCCAGCGGCAGCCCTGCTCCAGCAGGTGCTCGACCGCGGTGCGGGCGGCCGCCACGTTGTCGATGCCGACCCGCGGGAACTGGTCACCGACGCTGTGCTCACCCAGCATGACCAGCGGGAAGTCCGGCTCCTTGGCAGCGATGTCGGTCGCGGGCAGGGTCAGGGCGCTCAGCAGCACCCCGTCGGCGACGTTGGTCAGACCGCCCTCGATGATCCGCCGCTCCACCTCGCTGTCGCCCGCGGTCGACTCGACGAGCACCGTGATGCCGCGCCGGCCGGCGGCCCGGATGACGGCCTGGGCCAGCTCGGCGAAGTAGGGCTCGGCGACGAACGGCACCGCCAGCGCGACGAAGCCGGTGCGGCCCGAGCGCAGGCCGCGGGCCAGGTAGTCCATGCGATAGCCCAGCTCGTCGAGCGAGCGCTGCACCTTGGCGCGGGTGTCGGGGCTGACGTGCGAGTAGCCGCTGACCACGTTCGACACCGTGCGCACCGACACTCCGGCGTGCTCGGCCACGTCCCGCATCCGCACTCTGGCCACTGGGGCCTCCTTCCCGTCGTGTCGGCACTCGGAGACGGCCGGGTGGCCCCGATCGGGCGGCCGACAGGAACTCAGAGTCTGCCGCACCGCGGATCCCCGACCCATCGTCCCATCTCATCAGGGTCTTGCATCGATGCAAACGATCACTCATGATGGCAGGGCTTCGATCGTAGAAACGCGCCCATGCCGGGAATTCCGGAAAAGGGCAGGAGGAGGATCCGTGAGGGCGAGCGAGCAGGACGGGACGTATCCGAGGCCGATCCTGCGTCGGGAGCGCTGGCACAGCCTCGACGGCGTCTGGGAATTCGGGTACGACGACGCCCGTGAGGGCGAGCGCGACGCGTGGTTCTCCGAGGAGGCGCCGGGCGCCTTCGACCGGGAGATCACCGTCCCGTTCCCGCCCGAGGCCCCCGCCTCCGGCATCGGCGAGACCGCTCCGCACGCGGTGGTCTGGTACCGCCGCCGCATCTCCCACGACGTCCTCGCCGTCAGCGGCGGCGACCGGGCGCTGGTGCACTTCGGAGCCGTCGACCACCGGGCCAAGGTCTGGCTGGACGGCCGCCTGGTCGCCGAGCACGTGGGCGGCCAGACACCGTTCACCGCCGACGTGACCGACGCGCTGCGCCCCGGCGCCGCCGAGCACGTGCTCGTGGTGCGCGCCGAGGACGACCCGGCCGACCTGGCGCAGCCGCGCGGCAAGCAGGACTGGCAGGACCGGCCGCACGCGGTCTGGTACGAGCGCACCACCGGCATCTGGCAGACCGTGTGGACCGAGACCGTCGCCGCCCAGCACCTCACCGACCTGGCCTGGATCCCCGACCCGGCGCGCGGCGTCGAGGCCGAGATCACCCTCGCGGCGGTGCCGGCCGCCCCGGTGACCGTCGAGATCGTCCTGAGCCACGACGGCGAGACCCTCGCCGAGTCCGCCACCACGGTCCGCACCCCGCGCAGCCGCATCGGCCTCGTGGTCCCCGCCCTGCGCAACGGCATCGACCGCGAGGACCTGCTGTGGAGCCCCGAGCGGCCCACGCTGATCGACGCCCGGGTCACCGTCCGCGACGCCGCCACCTCCGAGGTGCTCGACACCGTCGACAGCTACGTCGGCCTGCGCAGCGCCGGTGTCGGCCGGGGCGCCTTCCTACTCAACGACCGCCCCTACTACGTGCGTTCGGTGCTCAACCAGGGCTACCGCCCCGACACCCTGATCGCAAACTCCGGCACCGCCGAACTGCGCCGCGAGGTCGAACTGATCAAGGCGATGGGCTTCAACGCCGTCCGCATCCACCAGAAGGCCGAGGACCCGCGCTTCCTGTACTGGGCCGACCGGCTCGGCCTGCTGGTGTGGGGCGAGACCGGAGCCGCGTACGAGTACGGCACCGAGGCCGTGGAACTGCTCACCCGCGAATGGCTGGACATGGTGCGGCGCGACCGCAGCCACCCCTCGATCGTCACCTGGGTCCCGGTCAACGAGAGCTGGGGCTGCTCCGACATGGCGAACGACCCCGCGCAGCAGGCCTACACGGTCGCCCTCGCCAACCTCACCCGCGCCCTCGACCCGACCCGCCCGGTCATGTCCAACGAGGGCTGGGAGCACACCGACAGCGACATCATGGGCGTGCACGACTACTCCTCGGACCCCGAACTGCTCACCCGGCGCTACGGCGACACGGACGGATTCGAGGCGCTGCTCGCCTCACCGGGCCCCGCCGGACGCACCCTCTCGCTCGACGCGCGACAGGCGGAGCGCTTCCGCACCGGTGAAGCCCCGCTGATGGTCACCGAGTTCGGCGGTCTGTCCGTGGGTGCCGAGGAGGACGAGTTCTCCTACACCCGTACCAGCTCCGGCACGCAGTACGCCGCCCTGCTCGGCGACATCTTCGGGGTGCTGCACCGGAGCCCGATCGTCGCGGGTTTCTGCTACACGCAGTTCATGGACACCGCCCAGGAGACCAACGGCCTCCTCTACCCGGACGGTTCGCCGAAGCTGCCGCTGGAGACGATCCGTCGCATCGTCACCGGCACCGAGCCGACCCCCGAGCAGAAGCCCGACTCCCCGGCCGGCCAGGTGCAGTGACCCGCGGCGCTGTCGACACGGCGGATCGGCGGGCGGGGGGCCGAACGCCGTGCGGCAGCGACGACGACCGCGGGTGAGCGGGGAATCCGCCGCCGGGGCCGGGGCGACCATGGAGCCCGAACGCCGTTGCCGGACACCGTGGTCGGCCGGTCGGCGGGGGACGCCCGACGCAGTCACGTCCGCGCGACGGTGGTGCTGGAACCACCCCGGCTTCGGTGTTCAGGCCCAGCGACGACGGACACCTCGACGGGCAGGATGCATGACGTCGGCGCACGGGCCGGCAGACATCCACGCACCCACCGGGGGACACCCATGACCGAAACCTTCGCACGACGTCTGACCGGCATCACCGGCATCGCTGCCGCGGCCGCCTTCATCGTCGAAGTGCCCCTGTACTTCGTCTACTCGGGTCCACCGCCGGACGCGAACGTGCTGAGCCGACTACTGATCGGGATCGTCGCTCTCGCCTGCCTGGTCGTGTTCGTGACCGCCTTGCGGGAACTGGTCAAGCGGGTGAGCCCGGCCTACGAGTGGGCCGGGACGATCGCGTTCGCCGCGGGGTTGGTCTACGCGACGATCACACTGGTTTCCAGCGGTCTGGAAGCGGGCGCGGTCATCGCCGCCGACCACCCGATCGACCCGACGATCGAGGTCAGCGGCACCTACATCCTCTACGGATCGGTCTCCCGCCTGATGCTGGCCCTGTTCCTGACCGCGGTGGGCTACACCCTCTCGCGCACGGAGCTGCTGCCGCGGTGGACCGGCCGGTCCGCCTACGCCCTCGCCGGCGTCAACCTCGCCTTCGTGCCCTCCCTGTTCTTCGGCAACACCCCCGCGCACTTCTACGCCGCCAACGGCTGGGGCACCACCGCACTGATGGGAGCCCTCCTCAGCTACTGGCTGCTGGCACTGGGCGTCTCCGCCTTCCGCAGCAGCACACGCACCGCCCTCGGCTCCCCACCGGTCAGCCGACTCTGACCGCACCGCAGCAGCCGGTTGCGGGGCCGTACGACAGGTCCTGCACCCGGTGCCGAAGGGCGTCCGGGCTGAACAGCCCGAGGAAGAGCAGTGCCTCGCTGTGCTCGGCGAACCTCTTGCCGTACACCCCTCGCTCCGCGCGAGAGACCTGCGCGAGCCGTCAGTCGGTTGGGGCCACACATGGCGAAGGCAAGGAGAGTCCTCTCCTTGCCTCTCTTAACTTATAGCGCACTGGGGGGCTTGCCGCAAGGCCCTGGTCTCGGCGCACAATCGTCGGCCTGTACCGCGATCCGCGCCGGTGTCGGCGTGCGCGCCGCCCGAGTGGCGGAGCGGCCGGAGGACTCGTCGACGGGAAGGCAATCAGGGATGACGACGTGCTCGACAAGAAGTTCGACAGGGTGGGAGGCGCCGGTGAGCCGATCGGCCATCGTGGTCCGGCGGATCGCCGCTGCCCAGGAGGTGTCACGGTGACCGAGGAGTACGGGCAGTACGGGCAGTACGGGCAGTACGTGCGAGATCTTCATGAGGTCGACGAGACGCAGGTAGCGGTCGTCGGCGGCAAGGGCGCGCAGTTGGGCGGGCTGGCACGGATCGAGGGCGTCGACGTGCCGGACGGCTTCTGCGTGACGACGGACGCCTTTCGGCGGATCATGGCGGAGGCGCCGTCGATCGACGGCCTGCTCGACGGGTTGTCCCGCGTGGCCCCGGACGACCGGGAGACGATCCGGACGCTCAGCGCACAGATCCGCCGGATCATCGAGGAGATCGCCGTCCCCGGTGATCTCGCGGCGGAGATCACCGCCGCACTCGCCCGGTTCGGTGAGCGGTCCGCGTACGCCGTCCGGTCCAGCGCGACGGCGGAGGACCTGCCCACGGCCTCCTTCGCCGGGCAGCAGGACACGTACCTGAACGTCGTGGGGCCGACGGAGATTCTCCGGCACGTCAGCCGGTGCTGGGCCTCGCTGTACACGGAGCGGGCCGTGACCTACCGCCGGCGCAACGGCATCGACGACCGTACGGTCCACATGGCGGTGGTCGTACAGCAGATGGTCTTCCCCGAGGCGTCCGGCATCCTGTTCACGGCCGACCCCGTCACGGGCAACCGGAAGGTCTCCACCGTGGACGCCGGCTTCGGCCTCGGCGAGGCCCTGGTCTCGGGTCTGGTGAACGCGGACGTCTTCAAGGTGCGCGACGGCGAAGTCGTCGCCAGGACGATCTCGGCGAAGCAACTGGCCATGCACGCCCTTCCGGCCGGGGGTACGCAAGAGGTGACCGTCGAGGCTCAGCGGCAGGAGCGGCCGGCGCTGACGGATGCTCAGGTCGTCCGGCTCGTACGGCTCGGCCGGCGGATCGAGGTGCACTTCGGGCGTCCGCAGGACATCGAATGGTGTCTGGTGGACGACGGTTTCCGGATCGTGCAGAGCCGGCCGATCACGACGCTGTTCCCCGTCCCCGAGAGCACGGACCAGGAGAAGCACGTGTACGTCTCGGTCGGCCATCAGCAGATGATGACCGACCCCATGAAGCCTCTGGGCCTGTCCATGTGGCGGCTGACGGCCATGGTGGCGATGCACGAGGCCGGCGGGAGGCTGTTCGTCGACGTCGCCCCGCGGCTGGCCTCGCCCGCGAGCCGCGCCGCCCTGCTGGAGGTCATGGGACGGGGAGACCCGCTGGTGCGGGACGCTCTGGAGACGGTCCTCGGTCACGAGGAGTTCGTCCCCCCGCCCCTGGAGACGGGCCCCGGCGCACCGCCGACCGGCGGTGTGTCCACCCCGCCCGGGGCCGATCCGGCGATCGTCCCGGAGCTGATCGAACGCAGCAGGGCGTCGATCGCCGCCCTGGAACGCGACATCCGGTCGAAGACAGGACCGGCACTGTTCGACTTCCTGCTGGAGGCCTTCGAGGAGCACAAGCGGATCCTCGGTGATCCGCTGAACATGCAGGCGATCATGGCGGGGATGGAGGCCACCTGGTGGCTCAACGACAAACTGTGGGAGTGGCTGGGCGAGAAGAACGCGGCTGACACGCTGACGCTGTCCGCACCGGACAACATCACCTCGGAGATGGGACTGGAACTGCTCGACGTCGCGGACGTGATCCGACCGCATACCGAGGTGGTGGCGTTCCTGCGGGGCGTTCGCGTCGAGGACGAGGGCTTCCTGGACGACCTGGTGAAGTTCGCGGGCGGGACGGAGGCGCGCGACGCCGTCGAGGGCTACCTCGACCGGTACGGCATGCGCTGCGTCGGCGAGATCGACATCACGAGGCCACGGTGGAGCGAGCACCCCACCGCGCTCGTACCCGTGATCCTCGACAACGTCAGGAACTTCGAGCCGGGCGTGGCCGAGCGGCGTTTCGAGCAAGGACGGCGCAAGGCCGCACAGAAGGAAGCGGAGGTGCTGGCGCGGCTGCGGGCCCTGCCGGACGGGGACCGGAGGGCCGACGCGACCAAGCGGATGATCGACCAGGTCAGGGCGTTCGCCGGATACCGGGAGTACCCGAAGTACGGCATCGTCCGCCGCACCTTCCTCTACAAGCGGGCTCTGCTGGAGGAGGCCGAGCGGCTCGTGCGCGCCGGTGTGCTCGCCGAGCGGGAGGACGTCTTCTACCTCTCGTTCCAGGAGTTCCACGACGTCGTACGCACGAACCAGGTGGACGACGGGCTCGTGCGCCGGCGCAAGGAGGAGTTCCGCTCGTACGGCGCGCTCACGCCGCCCCGGGTACTGACCTCGGACGGTGAGGCCGTCACCGGGGCCTACCGGCGCGACGACGTGCCGGACGGCGCCCTGGTCGGCCTGCCCGTCTCCGCCGGAACGGTCGAAGGCAGGGCCCGCGTCATCCTCGACATGGCGGAGGCCGATCTGGAGGCGGGCGACATCCTGGTCACGCCGTTCACGGACCCCAGTTGGTCACCGCTGTTCGTCTCCGTCGCGGGCCTGGTGACGGAGGTGGGCGGTCTGATGACCCATGGGGCGGTCATCGCCCGCGAGTACGGCCTGCCGGCCGTCGTGGGCGTGGAGGGGGCGACCCGGCTGATCCGGGACGGGCAGCGCATCCGTGTGCACGGGACCGACGGGTACATCGAGATCCTGTCGTCAACTTGACCCGGCGCTGAAGGGCCGGGCTTGGAGGCAGTGCGCAGCCGGCTGCTGGGTTGGCTCCTCCGTCCGGTGCGCCCGGAGCTCGCGCGCAACCGCCGGCGCCAGGCCCAACGGGTTGGCGAGGCAAGGAACTTGAGGTCCTCCCATTCGATCAACGGGGACGCCATGATGTCCGCATGGGGAGTGCGGAGCGGGTGCGGCAGGTACAACGGGTGCGGCGACTGTCCAAAGCGTGACGCCGGCCTCTGGGCGGCCTCGTCGCCTCTGCGGCAGGCGCGCTGTTCGTGCCGATCGGCACGCTGCTCCGGGTGCACCTCTTCGTGACCGCGGGCGCGATCGTCGCACTCGTGCGTATCGCGCACCGCGAGATTCCCTTCCCGATCGCCGTGGCGCAGCGGCGGCTGGGTGGGGATCACCCCCAAGTGCTGCGCGCCCGGGTGATGTCGGCGGCGCCGGCGCTGCAGCAGGGCCAGGCGGGCCTGGCGGTGCACCGGCTTGAGCATGCGCTGCCGGACTTGGTCCGCGTGCTGGGGCCGGCTCACCCCGACACTCCCTCCGCCCGGAACCTGAACCTCCAGATACGGGGTGAACACGGTGGCCTGCCGGACCGGCTCACCGCGTCGGCGGATCTGGTCAAGGACCTCACCCGGGTCCTGGGTCCCGGGCATCCCGACACCCTGGCCGCGCTCTGCTGCCGCGCGGAACGGCTCTCCCAGGACGGCCGCAGCGACGAGGCCGAGGCGGCCTTCGGCGACGTCGTCGCCACGGCGGCCGAGAGCGTCGGCCCCGACAGCGACATCACCCTCGTCGCGCGCATTTCCCTGACGATCCTGCGCCACGAACGCTCCGACGCCACACCCGCGGACGCCGCCGCAGTCGCCGAACCGGCCACGGTCGTCCATGCCATGGAGCGCGCGCTCGGCCCCGACAACCCGACCACCGCCTCCACGCGCCGCCTGCTCAGCCAGTGGAGAAGCCCGCACGCCGACCCGACGCTGCCCCCGGCCAACTGACTCGACAACCCGCATCAGGAGTCTCGTCGCCGAGCCGGATCGGTCGGCGGAAGGGCGTCGACGAGGTCGAGGACCTTCCGCCGGAACGGCTGATCACGCCCCGCGCCCGGCGGGCGGCCTCCGGTGCGGCCGCTTTCGGATTTCCGCCACATGTCGGCGGACCCGCCGATCTCGGAGCGGTCTGTTCCGCGTGGACCTGCCCGGTTTCACACTTGCCTCTCCGACAACGCCGCCGGATTCACGAGAGGCCGCACCACTATGCCCGCATTCAACGATGGGACACCCGAGACCGGGCTGCCCGCCGGCTCGACCTTGACCACGGACGTGGTGGTCGTGGGCTCGGGTCCGGCAGGGGCCGGCGCCGCACTCATGCTGGCGACGCTCGGCGTCGACACCGTCATGATCACCAAGTATCGGTGGACAGCGAATACCCCCCGCGCCCACATCACCAACCAGCGCACGATGGAGGTCTTCCGCGACCTCGGCATAGAGACGCAGGTGCTCGCCGACGCCACCGAACACTCCCTCGTCGGCGACACCGTGTTCTGCACCAGCATCGCCGGCGAGGAGATCGGCCGGATCCGCACCTGGGGCACCCGTCCCGACCGGGAGGGCGACTACCGGCTCGCCTCCCCCTGCCTCACCGTCGACATCCCGCAGACGTACCTCGAGCCGATCCTGGTCCGCAACGCCGCGCAGCGCGGCGCCCAGACCCGGTTCTCCACCGAGTACCTCTCCCACACCCAGGACGCGGACGGCGTCACCGTGCGCGTGCTGGACCGGCTCACCGGGCAGGAGTACGACATCCGCGCCAAGTACCTGATCGGCGCCGACGGCGCCCGCTCCAGGGTCGCCGCGGACATCGGACTGCCCTTCGAGGGCGCCATGGACATCGCCGGATCGATGAACATCACCTTCAAGGCCGACATCAGCCGTCTCGTGGCCCACCGGCCGTCGGTGCTGTACTGGGTGATCCAGCCGGGCTCGAACGTCGGCGGCATCGGCGCCGGACTCGTACGCATGGTGCGCCCGTGGAACGAATGGCTGATCGTGTGGGGCTACGACATCGACGAGGAACCCCCGGTCGTCGACGAGGCCGCCGCCGTGCAGATCGTGCGCAACCTCCTCGGTGTCCCGGACCTGGAGGTGGAGATCACCGGTACCAGTCTGTGGGGCAACAACGAGATGTACGCGACCCGGCTGCACCAGGGGCGGGTGTTCTGCGCCGGCGACGCCGTGCACCGGCACCCGCCGAGCAACGGTCTGGGCTCCAACACCTCGGTCCAGGACTCCTACAACCTCGCGTGGAAGATCGCGGCCGTCCTCGAGGGGCACGCGGCCCCCTCGCTCCTTGACACCTACAGCGCCGAACGCGCACCGGTCGCGGAGCGGATCGTCAAGCGGGCCAACAAGTCCAGCCGTGAGTTCGTCGACATCTTCGCAGCGCTCGGCGTGCTCGACGCGAGGAGCGAGGCCGAGATGGCGGCCGCGATCGAGGAGCGCAAGGCCGACACCCCGGCCGGTGCCGCCAAGAGGGCCGCGCTGGTGCGTGCGATGGAGCTGAAGAACTACGAGTTCAACGCGCACGGCGTCGAACTCGGCCAGCACTACGCCTCCGCGGCCGTCGTCCCGGACGGCAGCGAGCTCCCCGCCCCGGCACGCGACACCGACCTCTACTACGAGATGTCCACCGTCCCCGGCGCGCACCTGCCGCACGCCTGGGTCGGCGACAGCACGCACCGCCACGCCCTCATGGACCTGGCACCCTACGACCGCTGGACGCTGCTGACCGGCATCGCGGGCGGGGCGTGGAAGGACGCGGCCGCGAAGGTCGGCGAGGAGCTGGGCATCCCGCTCACCTGCGTCGTCATCGGGCCGGGCCACGACGTGGGCGACCTCTACTACGACTGGGCCGGGCTGCGCGGGACCGACGAGAGCGGCGTGCTGCTGGTGCGGCCCGACAAGCACATCGCCTGGCGGGCGATGAGCCTGCCCGACGATCCCGAGACACAGCTACGGTGTGCGCTGCTGTCGGTCCTGGGAAGGAAGGAACACTGATGCGCTTCGTCCACGACATCCTGCCCCAGCGGGTGCGCTTCGCCTCCGGCGCGGCCGCGGAGAGCCTCGCCGCCGAGATCGGTGCGCTCGGCGGCGAGCGGGTGATGGTCATCGCGGCCCCGTCGCAGAAGGACCTCGCCGAGCACCTCACCGCCGGCCTGCCGGTCGCGGTCGTGCATGGCGACGTCGCCATGCACGTCCCCGTCGAGGTCGCGCAGCGCGCACGCGCCGTGGCCGCGTCCCACGGGGCCGACGCTCTGGTCAGCGTCGGTGGCGGCTCCACCACGGGTCTCGCCAAGGCGGTCGCGCTGAGCACCGGACTGCCGATCGTCGCCGTCCCCACCACCTACGCCGGCTCCGAGGCGACCCCGATGTGGGGGCTGACCGAGGGTTCCGTCAAGCGCACCGGCACCGACCCCGAGGTCCTTCCGCGCGCCATCGTCTACGACGCGGCGCTGACGCTCGGCCTGCCCGTGGAGCTGAGCGTCGCCTCCGGTCTGAACGCGCTGGCGCACTGCGTGGACTCGCTGTGGTCCCCGCGGACCGACCCGCTCAACCAGGCCCTGGCACTGGAAGGCGCTCGGGCCCTGCGCGTCGGGCTGCCGCAGGTCGCGGCGCAGCCGGACGGACTGGAGGGCCGGGAACAAGCACTGTACGGCGCCTACCTGGCGGCAGCGGCCTTCGCCTCCGCCGGCTCCGGCCTGCACCACAAGATCTGCCACGTCCTGGGCGGCATGTTCGACCTGCCGCACGCCCAGGCGCACGCTGTCGTCCTGCCCCATGTCCTCGCCTTCAACGCCCCCTTCGTCCCGGAGGCCGAGCGGCGCCTCGCCGTCGCCCTCGACGCCCCCACCGCCGACGAGGGGCTGGCCCGGCTGCACGACCGGCTGCACGCGCCCCGCTCCCTCCGGGACCTCGGGATGCCGTCGGACGGCATCTCCCAGGCGGCCGAGGCCGTCGTCACCGCCGCTCCCGCGGGCAACCCGCGACCCGTCACACCGCAGGCCGTCACGGCGCTGATCGAGGCCGCCTGGGAAGGAGCCGACCCCCGATGACACACACCTCCGACGCAGCCGTCCCGGTCCCGC
The DNA here is from genome assembly GCF_053597355.1 of Streptomyces sp. NPDC001443. Lineage (NCBI taxonomy): Bacteria > Bacillati > Actinomycetota > Actinomycetes > Kitasatosporales > Streptomycetaceae > Streptomyces > Streptomyces sp. NPDC001443. The sequence goes on along the minus strand of NZ_JBSFIA010000021.1, from coordinate 95,632 downwards.
AGCAGGATCGCGAAGCCGACGTCGTCCGCCAGGTGCTGGAGTCCTTCGAGGCCTGCACCGATCCACGACTGCGGCAGGTCCTGCAGTCCCTGGTCCACCACCTGCACGCGTTCGTGCGGGAGGTGCGGCTGACCGAGGCGGAGTGGAGCGAAGGGATCGAGTTCCTCACCAGGGCCGGGCACATCACCGACGAACGGCGTCAGGAGTTCATCCTGCTCTCCGACGTCCTCGGTGTGTCCATGCAGACGGTCGCCGTGAACAACGAGGCGTACGGCGGCGCCACCGAGGCCACCGTCTTCGGACCGTTCTTCGTCGACGACAGCCCCGAGATCGCCCAGGGCGGCGATTGCTCGTTCGGTGCCGCCGGAGAGCCGTGCTGGGTGGAGGGCACCGTCACCGACACCGCAGGAAGGCCCGTGTCCGGGGCGCGGATCGAGGTGTGGGAGGCCGACGAGGACGGCTTCTACGACACGCAGTACGGCGACGACCGGCTCGCGGCCCGGGCGCACCTGTTCACCGACGCCGACGGTGGCTACCGCTTCTGGGCGCTGACCCCGACGCCGTATCCGATCCCGCACGACGGGCCGGTCGGACGTCTGCTGGCGGCCACGGGCCGCTCGCCGATGCGGGCGTCGCACCTGCACTTCATGGTCGGTGCACCCGGTCTGCGCACGCTGGTGACCCATATCTTCGTCCGCGGTGACGAACTGCTGGACCGGGATGCCGTGTTCGGGGTGAAGGAATCCCTCGTCAAGGATTTCGACCCCCGGCCGCCCGGCACGCCGACGCCCGACGGACGCGATCTGCGGGGCCGGTCCTGGTCCCGGGTGCGCTTCGACATCGTGCTGGCGCCGGAGGGCACCTGAGGGACGACCCTGGCCCCGCCCGCTGCGCGGGGCCGCGGTCACGCCCGCGTACGAGCCTGGCGCAGGACGTCCGACGCCCGCACGCCGTAGCGTTCCCTGAACCGGTGGGAGAAGTGGGTGACCGAGCCGAATCCGCAGCGGACCGCGGTCTCGGCGACCGTCGTCTCCCCTCCCCCGGCCAGCAGGGCGTGGGCCAGTTCGAGCCGGCGGCCGAGCAGGTGCCGGGGCACGCTCGAACCGCTCGCGGAGAACACCCGTGACAGATGCCGCTCGCTGATGCCCACGCCACGGGCGATGCTCCGCGCGGACAGGCCGGCCTCCCCCAGATGCCGGTCGATGTACACCTTGGCGACCGCCAGGTGGACCGAGGCGAGCGCGGGCAGGCGGCCGGTCACGACACTGCCGAGCAGTTCGAGCAGGGTGTTCTCGTCGACGGCGCCGGCGGCCCCGGGACGCAGGGCCTGACCGGCCAGTCGTGCGAACGTCTTCGCCTGGACAGAGCCGTCGTTCACGTCGAGGACGAGGGGCCGGTCCAGCGTCGCCGGTCCCCCGATGTCCTGCCACACCGAACGGGGGATCTTGACCGCCAGCTCCTCCAGCCCCCTGGAGAAGCCCCGGACGAAGGGCCGGTCGGCGTCACAGACGATCAGCTGTCCCGAGCGGAGCAGTCGGACCCCGTCGTCGTGATAGAAGAACGCCTCGTCCGCCAGGTTCAGATAACAGGCCATCGCCTCGGACGGCGCGCGTCGGATCACCGCCGAAGGGCGCTCCACGATGTGCGGGCTCCCGACGACCCGCGCGACATGGATCCGGGGCAGCTGCAGATTGATCTCCGTGGCCTCCAGCGGCACTTCCCCCAGGGAGCGGCACCGCAGACCGATCAGCGCTGCGGCGTTGTGCTGCTCCCACAGAGCGACACGCTGGGCCTCGGGAAGGTTCAGCGTGCTGAAGCTCACCGGTTCTGCCATGCTTCCGGCCCTCACGTCCTCGGGAGACCGACTCTCGCGCCCACTATTTCATTCTTCAACCATATTGGCGGGCGGCCACCCGGACAAGCAGGCAACCTTCACGGTGCGGGCGACGGGTGTCCTGCCCCGCGGATCACAGCACCTTGTTGCCGTACATCTCACCGAGTGGATCGGCGATGAGTTCGATGCGGGCGCCATCGGGGTCCCGGAAGTACACCGACACCTCGCTGTGCACCGCGTGGTCGACGCCGGCCCGGGTGAGGTTGTCGCACAGGTGACGCCAGCGGTCCGGATCGACCGAGATCGCCACGTGGTGCAGGCCGCCCAGCACCTCGGCGTACGGTCCCACGTCGAGCCCGGGGAAGTCGAAGAAGGCGAGCAGGTTGCCGTTGCCGATGTCGAAGAAGAAGTGCGACGAACCGGGGTAGTCACGGTTCTCGATCAGCTCGGTGAGCGGGAACTCCAGCACTTCCTGGTAGAAGCGGATCGTCCGCTCGACATCGCCGCTGATCAGGGCGGTATGGTGCAGGCCTCGAGCGGACGGGGCGGGCCGCTGCCCCTTCGGCCGCAGGTATCGATCCTTGAGGCGGGTCCGCTCCGCCTCCTGGGCCGACCGGTCCGGCTGCGCGTTGTCGTGCGTACTGGTCATCGCTTCCCTTCCTCCAGGACTTCACGGTGGAGTGCACCGCTCAACGATGCCGCAGCAGAGGAAGCCGAGTGGCCACCCCGAAGGCGTGTCCTCCCCCGTCCCGGTACCCCGGCAGCAGGCTGTCAGCCCGGGCGGCACGACCGTGGCCGGACGCGGGTCCGTCTTCGTCGCTCTACTCCGGATTCCGGGTGGTGCCCGCACCGCGGATGGTGTGGACCCTGAGGACAGGATCGAGGGGCGGCGCGAGGATGCCGGTGGCGATGTCCACCAGGTGCCCCGGTGCGGTGCCGACCTGCAGGGCGGTGACGTATTCGATGACCTGCGCGTGGGTCAGCGTCGGGACCTGCTGTCGCAGTATGTGCATGGCGATGATCCGCCCGTGGGCCGCCGCCGCCCGGCGGATCTCCTCGTGCAGGTCGTCCACCGCGGTCCGGGTGGCCGTCTTCCTGATGCGGGTCCGGTAGTCCAGCTCCCACTCTCCGCTCACAGCGGCGACCGGCCCGATCTCGTGCAGACTCCCATCGAGGCGATCCACCAGGTAGGGGCCGTTGCCGCCCAGGACCTGGCCCGGGTCGCCCGTGCGCAGGTACTCCGCGGTCTGGTAGTGGACGATCCAGACGAGTTCGTGCTCCTCGACCTCGGTCACCACCAGCCGTCCCGAGAACTTGCGGTCCAGATCTTCTTGGGCCACCCGGATCGCGAACTCACGCTCCACCATGCCCGGCATGATCTCGCACGGTTCGGGACGCGGACAGGCGTTTTTCCTCCGAGTTCGTCGTGAACCCAGGGCCATGGATTCAGGCGGCCGTCCCGTGAGGGGGTCGTGAGGGTCCGCCTCGACCGGACCCTCGGCCCCCGACGTCCCGCGCGTCCCGCCGTCCGTCGACCCGCCGCCGCCCCGGCAGGCGCGAAGCCGGCCGGCGCGTCGGTCCCGACCTGTTCCAGGTCCTCCGCCGAGGCCGGATCCCGGCACCCGGCACCCGGCACCCGCGGGATGTCGCCCGCATCGCCAGTCACTCGTAGTCGAACTTCAGGCCGATGCCGAGCGTGCTCTGCTGCGGGAGGAGTCCCGTGCCGACGATGTCCAGCACCGGCGGCACGAGCAGTTCGGCGAGCCGGGCCGTCTCGCCGGGCGTGAGCGCGTCCCAGGGTGCGGCCGCGAGTTCGTCGGTGAGCTTCTCGACCGCGGTCCGGACCCGGAGCCCCTCGTCGGTGGCCCCGCCGTCGGCTCCCACCAGGCCGCGGGCGGCGAGGCGTTCACGGGCGGCGCTCCACTCCTCGTCGGTCCATTGCCTGCTGCTGAACACCTCCGCCGGAGCGGCGCCGACGGCGGCGTGCGACACCAGGGACTCGACGGGGCCGATGCCGTGGACCTGGAGGGCTGCGATGTGTCCGTCGCCGCGGTGCTCGCGCAGGAGCGTGGCGGCCTGCCAGAGCACCATGTGCGGCTCTGCGGCCCAGGGCAGCGCGGAGTTGGCGGCGGCCAGGGCGCGGCCCGCGGTGTCCGCGGCCTCGGCGGTGCGACGGGCCAGGTCTGCGGCCTCGCGCAGCTCCGGCGAGCCGATCCGGTCGCCGAGGAGCCTGCGCAGTGCGCGGTCCACTGCTGTGCTCCGGGCCTCCAGGACCCGTTCGGGCGCGGCGGTCCGCCAGGTTGCCGCGGTGTGGCGCCGCACCATCTGCGGACTGAAGCTGTAGAAGAGGGGGTTCACCAGCTGCGGGCCGGCCGGACCCAGGGGCGCGGCACGGTAGGCGAAGTAGCCGGGCCAGCGCTCGTCGGTGGCATAGCCGAGCGCCGCGGCCTCCTCGAACGCCTCCGGAGCGTAGTAGAGCGTGGCGTGCACCGGCTCCAGTAACTGCCACATCTGCCGGACCGTGCTCAGGCTGTGCGTCATGTCGTTTCCTCCGCTGTCGCTGTCGCGCATCCCACAGGAACTTGACGTCGACCAGATTGCGCCGCTCCCGCCATCTTGTCAATGACTACTTGTCGGCGACTAGATATGGAGTAGCCTGCCGTCCATGGCCGTAACACGCACGTACCACCACGGGGATCTGCGCCGTGCCATCCTCTCCGCCGCGCTCGAGGTCATCGCGAGCGACGGCGTCGGCGCGGTCAGCCTCCGCGACCTCGCGCGCCGCGCCGAGGTCTCGCACGCCGCCCCCGCCCACCACTTCAAGGACAGAGCCGGACTGCTGACCGCGATCGCCACGGAGGGTTTCGAGTTGCTGGCTGCCGCTCTGGCCGCGGTGCCGACCGGCACCGCGAACCGGCTGCGTGAAATGGGCGTGCGGTACGTGGAGTTCGCCCTGAGCCATCCGGCGCACTTCGCGGTGATGTTCCAGCCCCAACTGCTCCACGGCGACGACCCGCAACTCGGGGCCGCCAAGGAGCGTGCCTCCGGCGCGCTGCGCTCCGGCGTCGAGGACCTCCCTGCCGCCAGGCGCGGCCCCGATGTCCAGCGTGCCGCACTGGCCGCCTGGTCGCTGGCGCACGGCTTCGCCACCCTTCAGCTCAACGGCAGCCTCCCGCCACTGGACGACGACCCCGCCGAGACCTTTCGCGCACTCGTCGACGACCGGCGTGCCGCGGACCTTCCGTAGCCGACCCCTGCCTCCAGCGACCGTCCACCCCACTCGGGCCCGCCCCCCATGCGACTACCGGGCCTCCGGCCGACGTACGAGACCCGGAAACCGGGTTCTTGACCCTCACACCGTGTCAGGCGGTCAACTCGGAGACATCATGTTCACCATCGGAGACTTCGCCCGGCACGGCCGCGTCTCGGTCCGGATGCTGCGTCACTACGACGCGACCGGCCTGCTGCGCCCGGCCCACGTCGACCCCGCCACCGGCTACCGCTACTACATCGCCGCTCAGCTGGCCCGCCTGAACCGCGTCATCGCGCTCAAGGACCTCGGCTTCACCCTCCAGCAGGTCCGGGCGATCCTGGACGAGAAGGTGACCACCGAGGAGCTGCGCGCCATGCTCCGGCTGCGGCACGCCGAGCTGGAAGCGGCGATGACGGCCGCGGCGGCCCGGCTGGCCCAGGTCGAGGCGAGGCTCCGCTCGATCGAGAGCGAGGGGCAGATGCCCAGCAACGATGTCGTACTGAAGAGTCTGCCGAACCTGCGGCTGGCCGAACTGACCGCGATCGCACCGGACTTCGACACCATCGGTCCGGTCATCCAGCCGCTCTACGGCGAGCTGTTCCGGCGTCTGACGGAGGCGGGCATCGCTCCGTCCGGGCCAGGGGTCGCCTACTACGAGGACGCCCCGGACGGCGGCGTCCTCGTCCACGCGGGCGTCGAGGTCTCCGTACCTCTCGGCGAGGACGACGGGCTGCGGATCGTGGACCTGCCGCCCGTCGAGCAGGCGGCGACCGTCGTGCACCGGGGCTCGATGGAGACCATCCTGCCCACCGTCCAGACTCTCGGCCGCTGGATCGACGCCAACGGCTACCGCTCGGCCGGCTACCCTCGGGAGATCAACCTGGAATGCCCCGACGACCAGGACGAGTGGGTCACCGAACTCCAGGAACCGGTGCACAGGGCCTGACAAGGGGACCGGCCGGGCCCTCCTGGCCGGCCCAGGCGCCGTGCCGGGGGTGGGCGCAGGTCGCGTCGCCGCCCCGGACTCGCCCTGTCCGGGGCAGCGACGCGGCGGCGGCGCACGGGGGACCCCAATTCAGGCGGACAGTGTCCGGTGGAGGGCGTCGAGGCCGTCGCGGTAGATGCCCGCGAACAGGGCCTCGGCCTCGGCGTCGGTGATGCCGTCGGGGGTGAAGCGGCCGGACCACTGGACCTCGGCGACGTCGTCCCGGCCGGCGACCGGATGGACGCGGAGCGTGGAGAGGTAACCCTTGACCGGGAACGGCGCCTCCAGGATGGCGTAGCTGTAGTGCCGCCCGGCCTCGTCGAAGGCGACCAGACGCTCGACGATGACGTCGCCGTCCGGGTTGGTCAGGCGGCGGACCCGGCCGCCTTCGAGCGCGGCGCTCTCGGGGATGTAGGGGAGCCAGTCGGGGAGGGCGTCGAAGCCGCCGATGAGGTCCCAGACCCGCTGGGGCGAGGCGGGGACGACGCGGGAGACGGAGGTGGAGGCCATGGTCTTCCTTCCTGGGGAACGGAGCTCGGGGGGCGGGGTCAGGCGTTGTCGGGAAGCGGGGCGGCGGGGCTGACCAGATCGGCGGCGCGCAGGTCGGTCCAGAACGCGGCCGGGATCCTCTCGTCCAGGGCCGCGGTGTCCTCGGCGATGCGGCTGGGACGGGTGGCGCCGGGGATGACGGCGGCGGCCGCCGGGTGGGCGAGGGAGAACTGCAGGGCGGCGGCCTTGATGCTCACGCCGTGCTTCTCGGCCAGGGCCTTCAGCCTGCCGACCCGCTCGACGATCTCGGCCGGGGCCTGCTGGTACTCGAAGTGGGTGCCTCCGGCGAGGATGCCGGAGCTGTAGGGGCCGCCGACGACCATGTCGACGCCCTGCTCCTGGGCCATGGGCAGGAGGCGCTGGAGGGCGTGGTCGTGGTCGAGGAGGGTGTAGCGGCCCGCGAGGAGGAAGCCGTCGGGGCGGGGCTCGTCGAGGGCGAGGGTCAGCTCGATGGGCTCGGTGCGGTTGACGCCCAGACCCCAGGCCTTGATGACGCCCTCGTCGCGCAGCCGGGACAGGACGCGGAAGGCGCCGGTGCGGGCTTCCTCGAACTTCTGGAGCCACAGGTCGCCGTGGAAGTCCTGGGCGATGTCGTGGACCCAGACGATGTCGAGGCGGTCGGTGCCCAGGCGCCTGAGGCTGTCCTCGACGGAGCGCTCGGTGGCCTCGGCGGTCCATTCGTGGACGATCTTGTTCGGGTTGCCGTGCTCGAACAGGCCGCCCTTCTCCCCGAGGTCGCGGGCGGCGCTCTCGTGCTCGTCGAGGATGACCCGGCCGACCTTGGTGGACAGGACGTAGGAGTCGCGGGGCTTGGCCGTCAGGACCTCGCCGAGGCGGGTCTCGGCGAGGCCGGCGCCGTAGAACGGGGCGGTGTCGTAGAAGCGGATGCCGTGGTCCCAGGCCGCTTCGACGGTGGCGCGGGCCTCGTCGTCGGGGATCGCACGGAACATGTTGCCGAGCGGGGCGGTGCCGAATCCGAGACGGCCGGGAAGGATCTTCTTGAGCGACATGGCAGTGCCTTTGCTGGTGAGTGTGGGGGTGTCGCGGTGCAGGGCGGGCGCGAGCCCGCCTTCACATGCACAAGCGCCTTACACGTGAGAACAATACTTGCAAGCGCGGGCTATTGCAAACGATGAGTTTTTCTTGGGCGTGTCCGCGCCGTCGGCGTGGGGAAATGCGGCAGCACGTCCCCCGTGTGCCCGTGCAGCACTTCACGCCGAAGCGGCGGACGCAAACGGGGCTCCGCTCCGGGATGTCTGCCCGGAGCGGAGCCCCACGGGGGGTGCGACGGCTCAGTTGAGCTCGTCGGGGTGCGGGCCGGTGCGGAGGCCTCGGTCGAGCGCGGCCAGGGCGCGCATCTCCTCGTCCGTGAGGGCGAAGTCGAAGACGTCGAAGTTCTCGCGGATCCGGGCCGGGGTCACCGACTTGGGGATGACGATGTTGCCCAGCTGGAGGTGCCAGCGCAGGACGACCTGGGCGGGGGATCTGCCGTAGCGGGCGGCCAGGTCGCCGATGGAGGGGTCGTCGAGAACGGCGCCCTGGGCCAGCGGGCTCCACGCCTCGGTCGCGATTCCGTGCTCGGCGTGGAAGGTGCGCAGCTCGGCCTGCTGCAGGCCGGGGTGCAGCTCGATCTGGTTGACGGCCGGGATCAGCGTGGAATCGCCCATCAGCCGCAGCAGGTGGCCGGACTGAAAGTTGGAGACGCCGGCCGCGCGGATACGTCCCTCCCCGGCGAGCCGCTCGAGGGCACGCCAGGATTCCCCGTACAGATCGCGGGCGGGCGCCGGCCAGTGGATCAGGTAGAGGTCCACGTGGTCGAGGCCCAGCTTGGCGAGGCTCGCGTCGAAGGCGCGGAGGGTGGCGTCGTACCCCTGGTCGGCGTTCCACAGCTTCGTGGTGACGAACAGCTCGTCGCGGGGCAGCCCCGAGGCGGCCAGCGCGCGGCCGACACCGGCTTCGTTGCCGTAGACGGCGGCGGTGTCGATGCTGCGGTAGCCGGTTTCGAGGGCGGCGGTGACGGCGGCGGCGGTCGCGTCGTCGGGGACCTGGAAGACGCCGAAGCCGAGCTGGGGGATCTCGACGCCGTTGTTCAGGGTCACGGTGGGGACGGTGGCGGGTGCCATGGTGTGCGGTTCTTCCTTCACGGGTTGCGCGGGGTGAGGGTGTAGCGGACGGTCTGGGCGCTGATGAGGCCGTCGCGGAAGACGAAGGTGTCGACGCCGTCGGTGACCTGGTGGGTGGCGCCGGTCGCGGACCACTCCAGGAACAGGACGTCCCCGGCGAAGCGGGGGGTGAGCCGCCACTCGGCGTCGGGCAGGTCGGCCAGCAGCCGGCCGATACCTTCCTGGACGCCCCGGCGGCCGGTGAGCACGCCGTCGGGAGTCACGAAGACCGCGTCCTCGGTGTAATTGCGGCTGATCAGGTCGAGGTCACCGGTGCCGAGGCGGGTGCCGTGGTCGGCGAAGACCTCCTGCGGGGTGCGGGTCATCGGCCGAGCTCCTCGAGTGCGGCGGTGGCGAAGGCGTGGTCCTGCTCGGGCGCTCCTCCGCCGACGCCGATGGCGCCGACGAGCCGGCCGTCGCGGTGGACGGGGATGCCGCCGGCGATGAACAGCAGCGGCCGGTCGAGCGCGGTCGGCAGGGAGTGGAAGGGCCCGTCGGGCTTGACCAGATCGACCAGACCGGCGGTCGGGGCGTCGAGCTGCAGCGCCGTGTACGCCTTGCGGGTGCTGGTCTCGCCGGAGATCAGCACCGCCCGGTCGTCGCGGCGGAAGGCGAGCAGGTGGCCACCGGCGTCCAGGACGGTGACGCTGACGGCGACCCCTGCCGCTTCGGCGGCACGGCGGGCGGCGGTGATCAGGATCTCGGCATCGGCGGTCGTCAGCGGGGTGACGGTGACAGGGACGGTGGTGCTCATGGCGCTTCTCCTTGGTGAGGTGCGGCGATGGAAGGGGAGGAAGGTCAGGGGGTCAGTGGTGTACGGGGGTACGGGCCGGGACGTCGGCGGCGGCCGGGTCGGCCGCGGGGGCACGGCGCTCCAGGGCCGCGGACCACAGGGCCAGGCCCAGCGCGGCGGCGGCGAGGACGGCGCCGACCCAGTTCGGGGACGTGTAGCCGTAGCCCGCGGCGATCACGAGTCCACCGAGCCAGGCGGCCAGCGCGTTGCCCAGGTTGAAGGCGCCGATGTTGACGGCGGAGGCCAGCGTCGGGGCGCCGTGCGCCTGGTCGAGCACCCGCTTCTGCAGCGGCGGCACGGTGGCGAAGCCGAGCGCGCCGATGAGCAGGACGGCGAGCGCGGCAAGGATCTTGTCGTGCGCGAACACCGTGAACAGCGCCAGCACGACCGCGAGCCCGCCGAGCGTGACGTACAGCATGGGCATCAGGGCCCGGTCGGCGAACCGGCCGCCCAGCAGGTTGCCGAGGAACATGCCGATGCCGAAGAGGACCAGGAGCCAGGTGACGGAGCCGTCGGAGTAGCCGGCGACATGGGTCATCATCGGCGCGATGTAGGTGATCGCGGCGAAGACACCGCCGAAGCCGAGCACGGTCATCGCCATGGCGAGCAGTACCTGCGGGTTGCGGAAGGCGGTGAGTTCCCGGCGCAGGTGGGCGCCCTCGGGGCGGGGCGTCGCGGGTACGAGTTTGACGATGCCGAGCAGTCCGATCACGCCGAGCACGGCGACGACGGCGAAGGTGGTGCGCCAGCCGACCGCCTGCCCGACGAAGGTGCCCAGCGGCACGCCCACGATGTTGGCGACCGTCAGACCGGTGAACATGGTGGCGATGGCGCCGGCCTTCTTGTCCGGGGCGACGAGGTCTGCGGCGACGACGGACCCGAGGCCGAAGAACGAGCCGTGGGCGAGCGAGGTGATCACACGACCGGCCAGCATCATGCCGAAGCTCGGGGCGAGGGCGGACAGTATGTTGCCGAGCACGAACAGGCCCATCAGCAGCATGAGCATCCGCTTGCGGCTCACCTTGTTGCCGAGCACCGTCAGCAGCGGCGCGCCGATGACGACGCCGAGCGCGTAGCCGGTGACCAGCAGGCCCGCCGTGGGGATGGAGACACCGTAGGTGGCGGCGATGTCGGGCAGCAGCCCCATGATCACGAATTCGGTGGTGCCGATTCCGAAGGCGCCGATGGCCAGGGCTAGGAGTGCGAGAGGCATGGGCTCGGCCTTCCAACAGTTGCTTGAGCGAGATCTTTAGACGCTCAGACAATAGTTGCATACGCGCTATAAGCGCAAGCGCGGTTAGTCCTCGCCCGGTACGACTGGGGCCTCGGGGGGGCTCACGAGCTGCGTCCCGCGCCCAAGTGCAGGCGACAGCCCTTGCGGGACCGGGCGCGACGGCAAGGCGATACTTGCACCCGCCCGCTATCAGCCCTGGCCGGTAATTTTTTCCGCGCCTATCCTGGAACCTGTCCCCCGGAAGGAGATACGGACCGATGACCGCCGCAGACCCCGCCCTCACCGCCCTCGCCAGCGGATGGGGCGCGCTCTCCCTCCTGCACGGCAAGATCGAGACACGTATCGAGCGCGCTCTCCAAACCGGGCACGACCTCAGCGTCCGCGAGTACTCACTCCTCGACGTGCTCAGCCGTCAGCACGACGGCGAGGGCGGACACCTGCAGATGAAGCAGGTCGCCGACGCGGTCGTGCTCAGCCAGAGCGCCACCACCCGCCTGGTCTCCCGACTGGAGGACCGGGGCCTGCTGTCCCGGTACCTGTGCCCCACCGACCGCCGCGGCATCTACACCGACGTCACCGACTCCGGCCTGGCGCTCCTCGCACAGGCCCGCCCGACCAACGACGCGGCCCTGCGGGAGGCGCTCGACGAGGCGGCGAAGAACCCGGAGCTGGCCTCGCTGGTCGAAGCCGTCGAGGCCACGAACGCCCCGGCGCCGCGGCCGTAGCCATCGAAACACGGGCCGGCCGACTTCAATGCGGCGAAGGGCGGTCGCGACGCGTCGCGGGGCAGCGCTGGGGGTATGGCACTCACGCGCAGTCGGCCGGCAGGGACGCCCTGGCCAACCAGTCGTCGATCAGTCCGGCCAGGACACTCGGCTGCTCGTGCGGAAGCGCGTGACCGGAGCCGTCCAGCACTGCCAGGGTGGCTCGCGGGTAGTGGTCGAGCAGGTCCGCGGCCGCCACGTACCCGACGACGGAGTCCTGCCTGCCGGCCACGACGAGTGTCGGCCCCTGGTAGGCGGGCCCCTCGGTCGCCCCGAGTTCCCATCGCTCGCCGATCCGCTCCATGGCGGCCTGGTCGACAAGGGGAACCGCCGGGGCGACGAACCGCTCGTAGCGGTCGAGCATCACCGGCGAATGGACCACGAAGCAGCGGCGGAACTCCTCACTGCCCAAGCCGTCGGCCGTGACCACCGCGTGATGCTCCGGGATGTCACGGGCCCCTGTGAGCAGGGGACACACGAGGGCCAGCCCGGAGACCCGGCCGGGCCGTCGGGCCGCGATCCCTTGAGCGTAGTAGGCACCGGCCGAGTGGCCGACGACAAGGACGTCGTCCGCCCCTGAGACCTCATCGACGAAGCCGAGCAGCACGTCGAGGACGTCGTCGGCGCTTCGCAGTGACGCAGGTGCCGGCGTGCGCCCCGTTCCGGGAAGGTCAGGACAGATGCGCCGGTAGCCGTCGCGCGCGCCCAGAGCCGGCTCGAAGCAGGCCACGGCCTCGCGGTGGTCGACCCCCGCTCCGTGCAGCACCAGGACCGGCCTTCCCGCGCCGTACTCCGCGTAGTGCACCGATACGTCGCCCACCGCACGCTCCATCCGGCCGACCTGTCAACGCGGCGCTCCTGCCTGCCGTGGTGGTACGGCCGCACTGGTCACAGGTGGAGTTCGCGGTCGACACCCGGTCCGCGCTGTCGTACGGGCGCGCCGTGACGGTGCGGTTCTGAGCGGTTGTCAGCCGGCGTGCGCATCCCCTGCCCCTGGGTTTCACGGCATCACCGCCGTCCCGGAAGTGGCTGCCCTTGACGTTCTCGGCGATGATCCGACGCGGTCCCGGTCGTCGGCGCCGACGTCACCCGAAACCGTATGGAGGCAGACAAGATGACCGTACAACCCCACCATGTCGACCACGAGCTGATCCAGGCAGCGGCGCACGTCGCGGCCACACGTTGCCGGGGCGACAACCACACCATGGCGGCCGCGGCCCGCGCCCGGGACGGCCGGATCGTCACAGCGGTGAACGCCTACCACTTCACCGGAGGCCCTTGCGCGGAGCTGGTCCTGATCGGCGCCGCCGCCGCTCAGGGCGTCTACGAACTGGACGCCGTCGTCGCCGTGGGTGACCGCGACCGAGGCGTCGTACCCCCGTGCGGCCGCTGCCGCCAGGTCCTCCTCGACTACTTCCCGGCCCTGGAGGTCATCGTCGCGACGGGCGACGGCCTACGGGCGGTACCCGTCAGCGACCTGCTTCCCGAAAGCTACATCTGGGCGGACCACCAACTCGACGCAGCCGAGAGCACACCACCCGGTACGAGCTGACGCCCGGCGATCGCCGGACGGACGCCGCCTCGTACGCGGGGCGGTTCCGCGGATCGGCAACCGGTCGCGTTCCGGCGCCGGGGCGTGTGCGGGAAGTGCTCTAGGTTGGCTGACGTGGTGACGCCGGGGCGGAGTTACAGGTATGTCGGACCTGCCGAGCTGAAGAGTACGGTCCGTCCTGGCAGCAACGGGTGCCGGATCAGCTCGGCGGCCGACTTCAGCAGGTGGATCGCGGGCCGATCGGCGGCGGAGCTGGCCGAACCGTTCACCTACGTGGTCGGTATGGACGGCGTGCTTCGACTGGCACCGCGTCGAAGCGAGCACGTGGCCTGTGCAGGCGGAGACATGGTGCTGAGCGCCGGCGAGATCAGCTTCATGCGCGAGGCGGACCGGTGGGCCGTGAGTGAGGTCAGCAACCAGTCCACCGGGTACTGCCCGGACATCAGTTCCTGGTCGGAAGTCGCCCGTGCTCTCGACGACGTAGACCTCGGGCGGCCCGCCGGCTTCACCCACGAGGTGGTGTTCCGGCGGTGCCCCGACTGCCAGGAACACAACATCGTGCGCGAGGACGACTTCCTCTGCGTCTTCTGCGGCAGCGATCTGCCTGCGGCGTGGAACGTGGATCCCAGCGTGTAACGGCCGACGGCCACAGTCACGCGTTGACGGCAGCGACGAGGAGGGGCAGCGGGACGTCGTGAAGCCCGCGGACAGGCTGAGGCAGAACGGGGAGCCCGGCTTCCCGAGCGTGACAAGCCGAACCGAGGTACCGAGGGACGCAGCGAACGCACCACCGACGCACCGGACAGAGCAGCGAACAGCGGGGAATCACGGTGCAAGCAGGATCCGTCGACGGAGCCGCGACCCAGGGTTCGCCGAAGCCCGCTGCGCGGTCCTAACCGGCGATCGCCTCGGCGGCGAAGTCCACCTCCGTGGCCGGGAGCACCTGGATCACGCGGTCGGCGTAGGCGATGGTGGCGAAGAGCGCGTTGTGGTGGACGATCACCTGGGGCGCGCTCGGCAGCGGACTGTCGGCGGGGCGCCGCGGGGTCGTGTGGCCGTCGGCGACGAGGACGACGTCGTAGCCGTGCGAGAGGGCACTGCGGCTGGTGGAGTCGACGCAGTACTCGGTGGCGAAGCCGGTGACCACCACGCGGCGAACGCCGTGTTCGCGCAGGAGCCCGTCGAGCGGCGTGCCCAGGAACGAGTCGGCGCTGTCCTTGTCCAGCACGATGTCGTCCGGCTGCGGGGTCACCGCCGGATGGATGTCCAGCAGTTCCGCCGGCACACCGGGGAGGTCGACCCGCTGGCGCAGGTAGAGGACGGGCGCGCCGGCTGCGCGGGCGCGCCCGGCCAGTCCGGCGACGCGGCTCAGACATGCCTCGGCGTCGTGGGCCCCTGTCACCAAAGCGCCCTGCAGGTCGATGATGAGCAGCGCGGTGTCCATGTCCGCAGCCTATCCGCGCCGCGACACGGTGTGACGGCCACTTCTGCAGGACCACCGCTCGTACGCCGACGCAGTGGGCAGGGACGGTGTTTTCCTGCTGGCGGCGTGGCGCACGACGGCACGGGCAGCCCGGTCCCAGGATCCCGCCTACGACCCCTCAGGCAACGGCGGTGGCTGCGCTCTCCGGGAGCAGCTCGGGCATCCCCTCCACCAGCACCACGACCCCGACCACCTCGCCGGCCTCGGAACGGCCGACCCACACGGGATAGGTGCCGTCCCCCGTCGTCGCGAAGGCCACCAGCTCGCCGCCGGAGGCCCGGTCCCTGGTGCGCAGCATGTACATGGAGTCGTTGATGTCCTCGTACAAGTCGGGGTCCAGGTTCAGGTCTCCTTGGATCAGCCCCTTCTCGAAGAGCGCAATAAGCGGCTCCCAGGCCCCGGCATCGGCGAAGCAGCCCGTGGCGCCGTCGGTGTCGAAGCCGGAGATCCCGTCCTCCAGGAGCAGGCGGGGGTCGTCGTCGGGGCGGAGGGCCATCTCCCAGGTCGCGGCGGGGATGTCGCTCACCAGCACACGGACGGCCGTGGTGTCCGTGCGCGAAACCTGGCTCCCCTCCCACTCGCAGTGGTAGGTGTGGCGGGCCTGTGCCTCCTCCAGTACGTACTCCCCTGGCGGGACGGGGACCGTGAGGTGCGGCCCGTCGCCGTCGTCGATGTCCGGGCCGGAGACGGCCAGCAGTCCGCTGGGCACGCGCAGCACTCCGATCCGGCGCGGTTCCACGACCGTCATCTCGGGGTGGTAGCCGTCGGTCACACGCGCACCGGGCCGGAACAGCTCGGTGATCGGCCCGGGCTGCGCGGGGCGGGGCGGACGCCAGCAGGTGACCGGCCTGAGCCCGCTGCTGTCGCCGGTGGCCTCGGTGGTCTCGAAGACCGGCGGCCGGGTGAGTCCGTGGACCCGGGCCGAGAACAGCGGCCAATCGCCGAAGTCGGGCCGGTCCGTCCAGCGCTCGTGGTCGCGGACCCTGGGCAGGGTGACGTGCGAACCCCCGCGCTCGCCCCGGGGCTCCTCCGTCCGTCGGCCTCGCCCGTCCGGGAAGAGTTCCACGGTGACACGCGGACACTCCTCGTCGAATTCCGCCATCGTCGGGTCGGTGTAGCTCCAGCGGACGACGTGCCGGCACAGCAGCCGCGCCGGGTCGTCCAGCAGCCGCATGTCCACGCAGTAGGTACGACGGCCCTGGGCGTCGTAGACCCACAGCCCGACATAGCGGTCCTGCCAGGAAACGAGCCGTACCTCCAGTGGAGCCTCCCGGCCCGCCGCCCGGTACACCACGACATACGGAAGCCCGGCGGCATCGCGCTCTCGGGCCTCCCCCGCTGATATCGGCCGCCAGGGCAAGCGCGCCTCGGTGTCCCACCCTTGCGCGTACCCCATCTCGACCACCATTGCCGCTCCCCGCTGCCGCTCGCCTACGTACTGATCTGCAACGTAGCCGCCGCCTCTGACAACGGCCCTACGGTGCCGGGCGGCAGAGCGCCCGGGGCGACGAAGTGGAGCTCCCTCCGCCCGTAAGGCCATTGAGCGTGCCTTCAAGTCCAAGTCCCCCGACCTCAGCACGATTTGTCACCGGTCGCGCCGCGGTCGGCCGCACAGGGTCGCATCATGACGTCACCACGAGCAGGGCCCCAAGAGTCCTACACCGCACCGCACTTCGCGACCCCCGCGCTCATTGCGATCGACGTGCGGCGCGGCTTCCTCTCGGAAGCCCCGTACGGGGTGCCGGGGACCACGGAGATCCCGCCCGCGCTGCGGCGGACCGTGTCCGCCTTCCGCGCCGCCGGGCGCCCTGTGGTGCACGTGGTGCGCCTGCACAAGGGCTCTTCGCCGAGCAGACCGCCGACGCGGGCCGACAACGATCGGGACGAGGGTCGTCAGGAGGTTGCCGCCCTGCGGGGCGGGGTGAAGACGTAGAGGTCGAGAATGTCGGGGCAGGGGGCGATGCCGGGGCCGCCGGCCTGTATCCACGCGGCGATGTCCTCGGTGGCGTCGGGGTCGTTGACGAGGCCGAGCCAGACCGGGCGGGCTCCTGCGGCACGTGCGGCGGCGGAGGGCTGGACGACGAGCACGTTGGCGTGTTCGCACACGCCGAGGCAGTCCGAGACGCGTACGGGTACCTCCTCGGTCAGGCGCGCGAGTTGGCGGTCGTGGTCCACGCCGGTGATTTTCGGGCTTCCGCAGCAGCAGTCCCGGCAGACGACGACGCGGCACGGTGCCGGTTCGGCGGAGGTGGGCTTCGGGCCGACTGCTTCATGGCGCGGTCGAGGCATCGCTGTTCACACTCCTCTTCGGGCGGGATCCGTCCGGGGTGACCGGGCGCAGGAAGCGGATCACGGGGTGGCCGGGGTCGTGGGTGACCTCGGCGCGGACGCCGTAGACCCGCTCGACGAGGTCGGGCGTCAGGACCTCGGCCGGGGTGCCCTGCGTGACCGCGCGGCCGTCGCGCAGGACGAGCAGGCGGTCGCAGTACATCGCGGCGAGGTTGAGGTCGTGCAGGGCGATCACGGTGGTGACCGGCAGGCTCGCGACGAGTTCCAGCAGGTCGAGCTGGTGCTGGATGTCGAGGTGGTTGGTGGGTTCGTCGAGCAGGAGTTCTCGGGGTTCCTGGGCGAGCGCGCGGGCGATCTGGGTGCGCTGGCGTTCACCGCCGGAGAGGGTGTGCCAGGACTGGTCGGCCCGATCGGTCAGTCCGGTGTGCCGCAGGGCCTCGGTGACGGCTGCGCGGTCGGCCGTGGTCGGGGGTGTCCAGGCGCGTCGGTGCGGGACACGGCCCAGCGCGACGACCTCGCGGACGGAGAGCTCGGTCCGGGTGTCGGCGTGCTGTTCGACAGTGGCGATCCGGCGGGCGGTGGCGCGGCGGCCGACCTCGGCGAGCGGACGGCCGTCCAGGGTCACGGCTCCGCCGGTGGGGGTGAGGACCCCGGCCAGCAGTCTCAACAGTGTCGACTTGCCCGAGCCGTTGGGGCCGAGGAGGCCGACGGTCTCGCCGGGGCGCAGGGTGAGGGTGACGCCGTCGACGACGACCTTGTCGCCGGTGCGTCGTACGACGCGGTCCGCGTGCAGGCTGGTCATGTCCTGCTCCGTCCGCGGTAGAGGACCGCGACGAAGGCCGGTACGCCGATCAGGGACGTCACCACGCCCACCGGGACCTCCTGGGGGTCGAGGACGGTACGGGCGAGGGTGTCCGCCCACACCAGGAAGACGGCCCCGCTCAGCGCGGTGACGGGCAGCAGACGGGCGTGCCCTGAGCCGGTGAGGGCGCGGGTGGCGTGCGGCAGGACCAGGCCGACGAAGCCGATCGCGCCGGCACAGCTGACCAGGGCGGCGGTGAGCAGCGCGGTCGCGCAGAGCAGGACCAGGCGGGTGCGTGCGACGCGGACCCCGAGTCCGGCGGCGGCCTCGTCGCCGAAGGCGAACGCGTCGAGCGTACGGGCGTACCCGAGGCAGACCACGAGGACCACTGCCAGGACGGCGGTGCAGAGCAGTACCTGTCCCCAGTCGGCGCCTGTCAGCGAGCCCAGCAGCCAGAACAGCACGCCCCGGGTGGTCTCCGCGTCCGCCGAGGTCAGGACGATGAAGGAGGTCAGCGCGGAGAACAGCTGCATGGCCGCGACCCCTGACAGGACGACCCGGTCGGTGCCGGGGCCGAGGGTGTGGCTGAGCAGGAGCACCAGGGCGAAGGAGAGCAGCGCCCCGAGGAAGGCGCCGGCCGACAGGGACACCGCTCCCCCGCCCACGCCGAGCACGACCACGGCGACCGCTCCGGTGGACGCCCCGGAGGAGACCCCGAGCACGAAGGGGTCGGCGAGCGGGTTGCGCAGCAGCGACTGCATGACCGCGCCGCACACGGCGAGTCCGGCCCCGCACACGGCGGCCGACAGGGTGCGGGGCATCCGCAGGTTCCATACGATGCCGTCACGCAGCGGCGCCAACGTGCCCTCGCCCAGGCCGAGATGGGCCGCCACGGACGCCCAGACGTCGCCGGTGGAGATGTCGGCGGGTCCGATCGTCACGGACACGGCGATCGACACGAGCAGCGCGACCACTCCCCCGCCCGCCAACAGCAGGGAACGGAAGCTCACTTGGCGAACCCGAAGTCACGCAGACCGGCTGTGACCTGCTCGATCCCCTCGATCGTGCGGATGGACGGGTTCATCGCCTGCCCGCTCAGCAGCACGTACCGCCGCTTCTTCACGGCGGTCAGATTGCGGGTGGCGGGGTTGGACTCCAGGAAGCGGATCTTGGCCGCGGCGGTCTCGGCGGTCTGCTGCTTGCGGGTCAGATCGCCGATCACGATGACGTCGGGGTCGCGGTCGGCGACCGTCTCCCAGTTGATCTGGGGCCATTCGTCGTGGGTGTCGGCGAACGCGTTCTTCGCGCCGACCGCGCGGGTGATGGCGCCGGGCGCGCCGCAGCAGCCCGCGAGGTAGGGCGACTGGGAGTTGGCGAACCAGTACATGAGGGAGACGTCCGAGGCGTGCAGTTTGGCGGTGGCCGTGCTCACCCGCTGCCTGAGCGCGGCGACGAGCTTCTCGCCGCGCTCCTGGACGCCGAACGCGCGGGCCAGGTCGCGGATTTCTCCGTATACGGCGTCGAGGGTGAGCGGTTCGCTGCGCGATCCGTCACCGCCGCTGTCGTTGTCCTTGCCCGCCGAGCAGTCGGACGGCGAGACGTACGTGGGCACGCCCAGCTTCTCGAACTGCTCGCGGGTGGCGACCCCGCCCTTGCCCAGGGTGGAGACGAACGAGGCGGTCACGAAGTCGGGTTGGGCGTCCAGGACCTTCTCGAAGGAGGGGTTGTCGTCGGCGAGGCGCGGCACGGACGCGTCGGCCTTCTCCAACCCCTTCATGACCGGGTCGGTCCAGGTCGCCGTACCGGCCATGCGGTCGGCGAGGCCGAGGGAGAGCAGGATCTCGGTGGTGCCCTGGTTGAGGGAGACGGCCCGCTTCGGCGCCGACTTCAGGGTGACCTGGTGGCCGCAGTTGCCGAGGGTCACCGGGTAGCCGGCGGCGGAGGTCTCCACGGCCTTCGCGTCATCGCCGGAGGTACCGCAGCCGGTGAGCAGCAGGGCTGACGCGAGGAGAAGCGCCGGAGCGCGGAGAAGGGCGGGGGTACGGAGCACGGGCATGCCTCTGGGGTCGGGGCTCGTACGCGGAGCCTGGCCTACGGACGTCCCTCCGCGCCGGGGCGCGAAGGTGCCAGCAGGTCTTCGGACTCGGGTTCGTCCGGTCGGGGCGCCTTCCCGGTCTCCCAGTGGCGTCGTGCCCCGCCCGTCCCCCTCACCGCTGCGCGTCAGTTCCGGATTCGCACCGGATTCCCTGGCCTCGGGTGTGGCTCGACTGGCCTGCTGAGGCTATCAAGTCCGTCGTGCGGTCGGATCGTGCGATCGGTCACGGGGCAGGGGGCGAGGGTGCTGGTGTTCAGGACGTACCGGACGAGCCCGGGCCGCGTCGGCGGATGAGGATCCGGTCCGGACCGGCGAGTCCGGCCTCACGTGGGTGTCCGCGGACCGCGCTCATGCACTCGACCCGCCCGGCACCCCTCCGGTCAGATACCCGGGACCGCGCGGGCGGTGAGGAAGTCTGCCCCGTCCGCCTCTGACTCCTCGATCAGGCCGGGAAACATCTCCCGCAGCCCCCTGGTGCCGGCGGGCAGGATCGCGTGGGCGTGTCGGCCCTGCGGCACCCCGCGCCGGTTCTCGTCCGTCTCTGGGAGCGCGTCCCGGTCGACCACCGTGACCCGGTCGGACGTGCCGGCCAGCACTCGGGCGGCGAAGAGGCCTGCGATGCCGGCCCCGAGCACCACGCAGTGGCCGCCGCCGCGGGCACGCGGTTCCTTGGGATCGTGCGGGCGTGAGGTGCCGTCAGACATGCGAATCCTCTGTTATCCGTGAGGCGGGTGACCGGGCAGGACTTCCCGGTTGCGCTGGAGAGGAGAGCCCCGTGGTTGCCGGTGGATCTCACGTTCCGGGCCGCAGAACAGCGACTTTCGATAAGCAGGATGAGATGAGGCTGAAATGCGTCACCGAGCCGCCCCTTACCAACAGGGGTATGAATCGCAGGGAAATACTCTGCGGGCGATCACACCCGGCGGTGTCCGGGCGTCCATATCGAATCATCACTGCACGTCTCGGCCGAACTTCCGCGATGGCGGGAAATAGTGCAACCGGCGATGGAATATTTAATTCCGAATTAGCCGCCGCAGACCTTCCGGTGGTTCCCTCGGAGTTCTCCACCGGCAAGTTCCGCCGCCGCCAGCCGACAAGCCGGGAGCGGGGCCACCGTGCGCCCGTGGCCGATGCGTGGGTCGCCGCCCGCGTACACCCGGGCCCGCCAGGCGTGGCCGCCGAGCCACTCCTCGAGGTCGTCACGGGCGGAGAGCCACCGCGAGACGTCGTCAAAATTGCTGCCCATTTTCTGCCGGGTGGGGGCGTGACACAGACTTCAAAGCGCCCTGCGTGTTCGCTGTACATACTCCCGGTGTGCCCGGTCATCTCGATCCGAGCGGTTGAACTGATGGAATTCTGTGGGGCTTGCGGCTGCGATGGTAGCGTGCCCTGCGCTGTCTTCAACTTTATTCCACGGAGCGGGCCCCACTGAAGGATGTGTGCATGCTGGACGACCTGGACCGTGCCCTGATCCACGCGCTGCACATCGACGGCCGCGCACCCTTCAGCCAGATCGCCGCCGCCCTCGATGTCTCGCCGCAGACCGTCGCCCGTCGCTACCGCCGCCTGCGCACCGAGGCTTCCTTACGGGTCGTGGGACTGCCGGACCCTCATCAGGCGGGTCAGACGCAGTGGCTCGTGCGGCTCACCGCGGCGGCGAGTTCCGCTCAGGACCTGGCCTATGCGCTGATGCGCCGACAGGACACCTCGTGGGTGAAACTCACCGCCGGCGGCACCGAGATCGTCGCGATCATCCACACGCCGACCGACGCCGGGGCGGGCAACGGCAACTCCCTGCTGCTGCGAGACATTCCGCGCACGGCCGACATCACCGCGGTGTCCGCGCACTGCATCCTGCACACTTACCTCGGCGGTTCGACGAACTGGCGCCGCAGCGCCGACACGCTCGACGACGCGCAACAGCGACTCCTGCGCGAGCACGAGTCGGCCCACACCTCCCACGTGCCCGTGCCGCGCCAACTCGGCTCAGGCGACGCGGACTTGCTGGTCGCCTTACAGAAGGACGGGCGGGCCACCAATGCGGAGCTGGCTCAGGCGACCGGCTGGTCCCCGGTCACCGTGGCGCGCCGGCTCGCGGACCTGCAGGCCGGCGGCGCCATCTTCTTCGACGTCGAGGTCGACACGGGTCACTTCGGCGTCAACACCAGGGCACTGCTGTGGATGTCGGTGAGCCCGGCACACCTGGAGAACGTGGCCACGACACTGGCCGGCCACGACGAACTGGCCTACGTCGCAGCGACCACGGGCCCCACCAACCTGGTGGCTCAAGCCCTGTGCCGCGACCCTGCCGACCTGCACCACTACCTGACCCGGCGGCTGGGCTCCCTGGACGCCATCCACACCCTCGAGACCAGCCCGGTCCTGCAGAACCTCAAAGCGGCGAGCCCCGTCATCACGGAGCTGGCCCGTACCAGAATGCCCCCCGCCTCGGCCCGCACCCGGATCTGACGTCCTGTGGCCCACAAGCCACGGGCACGCCGAAGCGGCGGCCCGGAGGCCGCAGCACTTGTCAGACAGGCCCTAATACTGCAACGGTCCTTGTTCTGATTGCTGGGCAGTTCAGGGGCTGTGGCCGCGTCGTTTGCAGTGACTGATGCGGGCCTGGTGTTGGCGTCGACGGCGCCATGTCGACCAGTGCAGGACGTGCTCGACCGGGATGGGACGGCGGTCGGTGAGCCGGGTGATCAGTCGTCGGATCTCGGCGAGGCTCAGGCGGATGAGCTGGGAGGATCCGTTTCCGCTTTCCCGATGCCCAGCTCCCGCGCCCGCAGGACGGTCAGGCAGGCGTGGGCGGCCATGACCAGGGTCATGTGGCGGTGCCGGCCGGGACAGCGGCGGACCTGGCAGTCGTCCAGGCCGCATTCCTGCTTCGCCGCCTGGAAGCATTCCTCCACCGCCATCGGCTGCCCGCGATGCGGATCAGCTCGTCCAGCGTGGTGTCGGCCGGGCAGTAGGCGATGTAGTGGGAGATCTGCTCGGGCCTGCTCACACTGCGGCGGGCGAGAACCCGGTGCCGGCGGTCCTCGCGGTGCCAGGGCCGGACCTCGACGCCGGCCCAGTCGTGGATCCGCCGGCCGTGGGCTCCCTCGCCGTGGGAACGGCGTTTCCACTTCTGCCGGGGCAGGCCGGGGAACAGGTCGTGGACGGGGTGGTCGATCGCCCAGCGGGTGACGACGGTGTCGTGCCGGGTGGTGGCCATGACGTGGAAGACGTCCGCCTGCTCCAGCTCGAACCGCCGGCCCTTGCTGAATCAGAGGGCCTGTGCGCGCCCTCTTTCGAGACCCGCACGCCCCCTTGGCTCAGCGGCCGGCCGGAGTCCGGGGTGGGGGAGGGCGTCGGCCGGTTCAGGGTGTGGGAAACCGGGAGGAACGGCGGGGACGATGACGCCCCCGCCGGCCTCGTGGCGGAATATGGCCCCTCAAACCGGACCACTTGCCCTCCGGTGCTGCGAGAGCAGCCCCAGCCCCCCGGGAACACCCGCTCGCGGACCGGCGATCGCCCTTGCGTGCACCGAAGTGCCAATGAAATCAAGCCAGTTGTACCGCCCGGCATTGCGCGAAGGGGCGCGAGCTGTCACCGTCATGCGCGGAATGAAAATTGGATCATGACATTCCGCAACCCCGGCTTTATGGTTCCGGCTCCACGGGCGGCAAACCTTGCTCCCCCGTGCCGGAACGGCCAGAAGGGCCGGTTCCCTCACGACATGCCGGTTCCGGGCCCAGGACGGACGTCCGCCGTCGGGCCTGCGGCATCCTCCGCGAACGACAGAACCCGGCGGTGTACGACGCGGTTCGACCGACCGGTCGTCCGTATATCCGCCGAAGGAGACATTTCCCCCTTATGAAGACCATGTCCAAGGATTCTTCCGTGAAGCCGGGCCGACGGGCCCGGACCTCCGTGGTGGCGGTGGCCGCGGCCGTCCTGTCGGCGGCCTCCCTGCTCACCGCCGCCCCCGCGATGGCGGCGGCTCCGACGGCGATCAAACTGACCTCCGCCTCCTGCCCCACCGAGATCCTGCAGGGTCAGTCGAGCGGCTGCGTCACCGAGCTGCAGAACCTGCTCAACGCCCACGGCGCCGGGCTGACGGTGGACGGCAGCTTCGGCGCCGCCACCCTGTACGCGGTCCGCGCGTACCAGTCCTCCGTCGCGATCGCCGTGGACGGGCGGGTGGGCCCCGCCACCAAGGTCAAGCTCTACGCCACCGGCGGCTCGGCACCCTCCCCGATCACCCTGACGTCCTCCGCCTGTCCCACCGAGATCCTCCAGGGCAACAAGAGCGGCTGCGTCACCGAACTGCAGCAGCTGCTCCGCCACTTCGGCTACGGCGTCGACGTGGACGGCGAGTTCGGGGCGGGGACCCTGGCGGCGGTGAAGTCCTTCCAGTCCGCGAACGGCCTGACCGCCGACGGCCGGGTCGGCCCGAGCACCAAGTCCGCGCTCTACAACACCGACGAGTCCGGGTCGACGGCTCTGGACCTGCGCTCGGCGGCCTGCCCGACGACCATCACTGAGGACCAGAGCGGCGGTTGCGTCCTGACCCTGCAGGCCCTGCTCAACGGTCAGGGGCAGCACGTGGCCGTCGACGGCCAGTTCGGCGCCGAGACCTTCGTGGCCGTGCAGGCGTTCCAGACCGCGCACGGCCTGGAGCCCGACGGCGACGTCGGCCCGGCCACCAAGGCCGCCCTGTACGCCAACATCAGCGGTGGCGGCGGCAACGGCGCCCCGTCGCCGATCAACCTGACCTCGGCGTCCTGCCCGAACGAGATCATCAAGGGCCAGAAGAGCGGCTGTGTCACCGAGCTGCAGAGCCTGCTCAACCACCACGGCGCCGACCTGGCCGTCGACGGCGACTTCGGCGCGCTGACCGACAGCGCGGTGCGTGACTTCCAGGCAGAGGCGGGCCTCACGGTCGACGGCAGGGTCGGCCCCGGCACCAAGTCCGCCCTGTACGGCGTGGTCACCCCGCCGGCCACGACCCCGTCCGGCGGCGGGTACGCCAGGATGCTGGAGGTGGCCGAGGCCGAGGTCGGCACGATCCAGGGCAGCGCCCGGGCGAACAGCTACGGCTCCGCCGTGGGCATGTCCAAGTCGACCAACAAGTACGCCTGGTGTGCGACCTTCGTGAGCTGGGTGGCCAAGCAGACGGGGGCCACCACCTTCAACGACACCTACGTCTCGGGCTGGGTCAACAAGGCACGGGCCGGCCAGCGGCACCTCTCGGTGACGACCGACCCGCAGCCCGGCGACATCGTGGCCTACGACTGGAACGGCGGCAGCGACTTCACCGGCGGCGAGGAGCACATAGGCATCGTCCGCACGGTGAGCGGCGGTTCCTCCTTCACCGCCGTCGAGGGCAACACCAAGGACGACGACAACAACGGGCCGTTCGGCGTCTACATCAGGCACCGCACCACAGCGAGCTTCTACGACGTGGTCTTCATCCGCGTCCGCTGACCGGGTACCGGACCGAGGCGCCGTTTCCTCCGGGCACGTGATCCCGTGGCACCGGCAGACGGCCGCCACGTCGACACGACGCCGGCCCGTGATCCGTCCGGCACGACCGGACGGATCACGGCCTGGCAGGGCCTGTCGTTTGGATCAGCCCGGCGTCGCGGGGTGTGGTGCGCACTCCCCCAGAGGGGGAACCCCAGCGGCGTTGTCGTCACTCGCCGACGTCCCCCGGCCTCCGGCCGGGAGGTACCCCCACCGCGTCGGCTCCCTCCTCCGCCCTGCAGCTGCACGCACCACACCCCGCTCGGATCGGCCGGGCAGTCAGGTCGGCGATGGCCGGCCTGATCCAAACGGCAGGCCCTAATGCCCTCCTGCCGCGTCGGCCGGAGCGCCCTTGTCGGTCATCATCCGGCTGGTCATGAAGCTGACCACGGCCAGTGCCACGGCGACCCAGAACGCGAACTGGACGGCATGCAGGGCGGTGGACGCGCCGCCGGACCCGGCGCTGCCCAGGTAGACGCTGCCGAGGACCGCGACTCCGAGCGTGGCGCCCAGCTGCTGGACGGCGTTCAGCAGACCGGCGGCCGACCCGATCTCCTGCGGCTGAAGCGACTCGAGGGCGATGGTGAAGAATGCCGGGCCGAACAGGCCGACCCCGAGTCCGACGACCCCGAGCGCGAACAGCAGCGGCGTCGGGTACTTGTGCGGGTCCGCCGCGTGGTAGACGGCAATGGCGGCGATCGCACCGATCAGCAGAACGGACAGCCCCAGGGACATCATGCGGTGGCCGTATCGCTTCACCAGATGTGCACCGGCCGCCCAGGAGGCGACAGCCAGGCCCACCGACCACGGAGCGAGGGTCAGACCCGACTTCAACACATCAGTGCCCAGGCCCAGTTGGAGCTGGAGCACGACGACCGTCAGCAGGCCGTTGGTGACGGCGAAGAAGGACGTCGACGTCACCAGGGCCGCCGGGAAGCCGCGGTGGACGAACAGGCTCCGCTCCACCAGCGGGCTGCGCCCGGTCGTGGCCATCACACGCTGATGCACCGCGAAGACCCCCATCAGGCACAACCCGGCCGCGATGGCCGCCCAGCTCCACCCGGACAGGGCAGTCAGGTCGGCGCCGATCAGCGGGTAGACGACGAGCCCGATACCGGCCATGGCCAGCAGTGTGCCGGTCAGATCGAGGGTGGGCCGCTCGGGGGCGCGGTTCTCCATCAGCCTGGGCGCGATCGCCAGGACGACCAGCGACACGGGGACGTTCACCAGGAACGCCGCGCGCCAGGAGGAGCCGAACAGGTCCGCGTGCGTGAGCACGCCGCCGAGCACCGGTCCGCAGACGGCGGCCAGTCCCATCACCGGACCGATGCTGCCCAGGGCCTTGGACATCTCGGGCCCGGAGAACATTGTCTTGATCAGACCGATGGTCTGAGGGATGACCATGGCCGCCGCGGCTCCCTGCACCGCCCGGAAGGCGATCAGAAGGCCCACCGAGGGCGCCATGGCGCAGGCGGCGGACGCGACCATGAATCCCGTGACACCGATCACGAACAGCCGCTTACGGCCGACGATGTCACCCAACCGGCCGCCGGTGATCAACAGCACCGCGAACGGCAAGGTGTAAGCAGTGGTGAACCACTGGATGTCGGACACCGACCCGCCCAGATCGGCATGGATCTTCGGTGCTGCGACCTGCACGATGGTCGCGTCCAGCAGGTTCATCGCCTCACCGAGCAGCAGGGCGGTGAGCGCCGGCCACCGCCATCGGTACGCCGTGGGTGTCGGCGTCAGCACACGCTCAGCAGTCATCGGGGGTTCCTCTCCACCGTTGTCGACACGCCGGCCCGGCCTCGGCGAGCGAGGCGTCGGAGCCGACCAGGGCTCAGCGTGGAGGCAGGTGAACGCGGTGCTCCAGCCTGCGCCGGGAGATTGCGGATTCCTTCCATCGGGATCACACCTGGTGTCGATTTCCCACATCCCCGGCGGGTACGGGCCCGTCGTCGTCGACACCGTCATCCGCGCGTGGGGCCGGGCGCGTGGTGTCCGGTTCCTTCACTCGCGATCACTCCACCGCTGCTCGAACGCATGGCCCGGCGGGACGACCTGGCCGAACTGGTCAACGAGAAGGTGCGAGCGCTCCGTCGGGGCGGCACGCAGCCGGACCCCGACTCCCGCCGCCTCTACAGGACCGAGGTCTTTCCCGACACCGTCCCGTGCGGGAACTACGGCAGCACCGTGATCCTCGCTTCGCCGGCGAGCGCCCGGGCCTGCCGGACGACGTGGGCCGCGTCTTCGACCCGTACAGCCCGTACGTCACGTTCTCCGTCGTCGATCCGGAGACTCTGCGCCCGGTCGGCTACGGAGATCGCGGCTGCGTTCTCGTACACCACGTCAGCAAGTCGTTCTTCCTGCCCAACAACCTGGAGCGGGACGTTGCGACCCGGATCGAGCCGCTCGCCGGGCGGGCCGGGGACGCGGTGGCCGATATCGCCTTGGTGGCGACCTTCGAGAACGAACCCGTGATCGAGGGCGTGCACTGATGGCCGGACCCCGTTGCGATGTCATCATGCTCGACGCTCTGGGCGCCCGGGGGGCCGTACCGAGCCCGCAACCGCAAATCTGGTGGCCCACGCCCTGTGCCGGGACAGCGCGGCCCTCCACCCCCCTCGAACGCCGAGCCGGCACTCGCCGTCGCAGCCGAGCCGCGGGACGCCGTCGGGCAACCAGGTGAAGTCGTCGGCTGTGCGCGACATGGCGGGCAGGCCGGGAGATCACCCCGTTGAGGGTGGGATGATCTCATCCTCTCCGGCACGCCTGTCGACGCGACGTGTGCCGGTTCGCCGGTGACCGACGAGGAAGACGATGGATCGATGACGCTGAACGTGGGCCAACGGGTGCGACTGGCGATGGATCTGCGCCTGGCCGGGACGGTGACGCCGGCCGGGGAACTCCCGGAGGAGACGGGCGCCTTCGCCGCTTCCATGGCCCTGGCAGCAGGCATCGAGGGCACTGTCGACCGCGTGGTCGAGCATCACCGGCAGCAGAGCCAGGAGGTACGTGAGTACCTGCGCCTCAAGTCGCTCCTGGACGACTTCGGCCACCAGATGCCGCCGGCGAGCAGAAAGCAACTGGAGGAGCAGGTGGGGGCCTTGGAGGAGCAATGGGTCGCCTACCAGCGACAGATGCTCCGCGTCACGGTCCGCGTCCGGCTCGACAACGGATTCGTCCTCGACGACACCCCGGAGGAAGCCTTCACGTCCGCTTGACCAGGCGCCACGGGGCGGTCTCTCCACCCGCCTGCCTGCCGGTCGAGCAGGGCAGGAGGCCACCGCCGGTCCTCCCGGGCGGGGTCGATACCGCTCAACCGCACCAGCGCCCCACCGATCAAGCCCGTCGGTCGCTCAACGGACGACAATCACCCGGCCTCATGCGGCCGTTCGGTGTCGCCCCGTCCGCTGTTGCGCCCGTGTTCCGCGCGTGCGGCTTCGAGCAGGCCCCGCCAGGATGTCACGGTCGGACGTCTCCGCAGGAGGCTGCGCCTCTCGCGTTCCGTCATTCCTCCCCAGACGCCGTGCTCGATGCGATGGTCCAGGGCATGAGCAAGACACTCGGTGCGTACCGGGCAACCGCTGCAGACCGCCTTCGCCTTGTTCTGTGCCGCGCCCTCGACGAAGAGTTCGTCGGGTGCAGCAGTGCGGCACACCGCGTGTGCTGTCCAGTCGTCCTCGCCCGTACTCATCCCCGGTACCGTCCTCCCCGGCTCGCGCAGCCGATGCTCGTACACCTGCAGTGCATTGACCGTACGCCAACCGCACAGCAGCGATGCACCCCCGGGTACCCGGGCAATCCCGTTGAATGACAGCGCCGTTGACATGAGCGGCGAACATCTCGAGCCGCCCGTCGGTGGATCCGGTCGGTGACGAGTAATCCGCCATCACCTTCCGTTGCAGCTTCGTGAACGCTCTTTTACGGCCGCATCGCCGTCGACCGGCAGCCCGCCAGAGCCAGTTGCATGGCACATTCACTGCCGCAGACGGCTGGACATGTGCACGTCCCCGAGGCACCCGGCCCGTTCCCTTTGCCCTCCTTGAATCATCCTGCTGCTTTAACGACGAAACGAAGGGGCACCCCCTCCGCATCGGCTCACGCCCGCAGCAGGCAACCGGAGCCGCGCCCCTCAATTTGCACCTCGCAACGCACCACCCCGGCCTGGACGGCCGAGAGCACTTCGGGAATAAACATCAAGAAAATGGACTAATCGACACTTTTCTCGATGTCGCAGCGGTCCTCTCCGTCGTGTACGTTCCGATTCACCACGTAGGCGTTTGACTTGTTTCGACCTGCACAACGCCCCTTGGCGGAAGGTGCAGGGTCGTCGCAGCCGTACGGACGGGTTGGGGGAGGCGCAAAAGACATGTCGGTACGGTCCTTCGAGCGAGCGCGGAACCCATGGGCCCGATGTCCGGGAGGGCGCTGAGCGACGGCCTGGAACCGCACGGTTTCGGCACGTCGTTCAGCGGCCGGCCGCAGGGACGACGCAGGTCTTCCGGCTGCTTCCATCTTTGATGAAGCCCATCATCGATCGCGCTTTTCTCATGCCTGTTTTCGCTGGCCGGTTACGCGCGTCGACTCAACTTGACGAATTCTAGGTTCGAAGGATGATGGCGAAACTAACGGGGTCCGAGGAATTTTCCCTGTCCGACATGCTGCGCGCGGCCACCGTCGCGCAGCCCGACCGGACGGCCGTCGCATGCGGCACGCAGCGGCTGACGTTTCAGCAGCTCAGTGAGCGCAGCACGAACCTGGCCGACCATCTGCGGCGACTCGGTGTGCCGGTGGACGTCCCCGTCGGCATCTTCGTGGAGCCGTCCGTCGACCTTGTGGTGAGCGTCTGGGGAGTCCTGCACTCGGGTGCCCCCTACCTGCCGCTGTCGCCGGAGTACCCGGACGAACGTATCCGCTACATGATCGCGGACTCGAGGACCGAGGTCATACTGACGGAGGAGTCCTTGACCTCCCGACTGGCCGCGATGACGCCACCGGGAACGCGGATCGTCACCGTGGCCCAGACCCAGACCAAGGCCCCCGCAATAGCCGGGCCGGGTGAGGCATTCGAGTTACCGTACGCCTCCGCGGCAGCCGCGCAGGGCCACGACCTCGCCTACGTCATCTACACCTCGGGGAGCACCGGCAACCCCAAAGGCATCGGCATCGAACACCACAGCATCGTCGGCCAGATGCGCTGGCTGGCCGACGCACAGGGTCTGGACGAACGCAGGACGGTGCTGCAGAAGACACCGCTGAGTTTCGACGCCGCCCAGTGGGAGGTCCTCGCACCGGCCTGCGGCAGCAGCGTGGTGGTGAGCGAGCCGGGCCGCTACGCCGATCCCGGCGGGCTCATCGACCTGATCATCGCGAACGAGGTCACCACCCTTCAAGGTGTGCCGACGCTCCTCCAGGCACTCGTCGACACAGGACGACTGTCCGACTGCACCTCGCTCACCCACGTCTTCAGCGGCGGCGAGGCGCTCACCAGGACCCTGGCCATCGAACTCCTCGACGCACTGCCGGACTTGGAACTGGTCAACCTGTACGGCCCGAGCGAGTGCACGATCAACGCCTCGGCCCACACCGTGGACCGCGCCTCCGTCCACCGCGGCCCCGACCACCTCTCCATCGGCCGGCCCGTGCACGGCATGAGCTTCCACATCCTCGACGCCGCACGCCGGCCCGTGGCACCTGGCGAGTCGGGTGAACTGCACATCGCGGGACCGCAACTCGCCCGCGGGTACCTGAACAATCCCGAGCTGACCGCCGAGCGATTCATCCCCAACCCCTTCTCCGCCGAGCCCGATTCCGCCCGCCTGTACCGCACCGGTGACCTGGCCCGGTGGAACGACGACGGCACCGTGCAGTTCCTCGGCCGTACCGACAGCCAGGTCAAGCTGCGCGGTTTCCGGGTCGAGCTGGACGAGATCAAGGTGTCCGTCGAGAAGCACGACTGGGTCAAGCGCGCCGCCGTCCTGGTCCGGGAGGACACCCGAGTCGGCGCCAATCTCATCGCCTTCGTCGAACTCGACCCCCGGCGGGCCACGCTGATGGACCAGGGCAACCACGGCGCCCACCACCAGTCGAAGCAGAGCAGGCTGCAGCTCAGGGCGCAGTTGGCGAATCCGGGGGTCCGTGAGGAAGAGGCCGCGGTGGCCGCCGTCGAGTTGCCCGGACGTTCGGCGACGGCCCGGCAGCGGCGCACGGTGTTCGCCCGCAAGTCGTACCGCTTCTACGAAGGGGGCGAGGTCACCCGGGCCGACATCCTGGACCTGCTCGCCCGCCCACCCGGGGCGCCGGTCGCGCCCCGGACCCCGGACACCCTGACGCTGTCCGAACTCGGCTCCCTGCTGCGCTACTTCGGACAGTTCCCCAGCGGCGAACGGCTGCTGGCCAAGTACGGGTACGCCTCGCCCGGTTCGCTGTACGCCACCCAGTTGTACCTGGAGCTGTCCGGCATCGCGGGCCTGGAGCCGGGCTACTACTACCACCACCCCGTCAGTCACCGGCTCGTGCCGATCAGCCCCGCTCCGGCCGGCCGGCCGCGGCTGCGCGTCCACTTCGTCGGGCGCCGCTCGGCCATCGAGCCGGTCTACCGCAACAACATCCAGGAAGTCCTCCAGTTCGAAGCCGGCCACATGGTCGGCCTGTTCGACCACGTCCTGCCCCGGTACGGGCTGCGCATCAACGCCCGCCCGGGAGCGCCCGGGGTCAAGGACGTGCTGCGCTGCCCCAGCGAGGACTACCACCTGGCCACCTACGAGGTGGAGACGGCCGCCGCCCCTGCCGACGGCAGCCCGGTCGGCCTGTATGTGCAGGCCCACCCCGGCCGGATCGCCGACCTGGCGGGCGGCCAGTACCGCTACGACGACGGCGAACTGGTGCGGGTGTCGAACGAGTTGATTCGCAAGCAAGATGTCATCGCCATCAACCAGGAGGTGTACGACCGCGCGAGCTTCGGGGTCAGCCTGATCGGCCGTGCGTCGCAACCCTGGCAGCGGTACGTCGACCTCGGCCGCGAACTCCAGCGGCTGCAGATGAACAGCCGCCACCTGGGGCTGATGTCCTCCGGCTACAGCTCCGAGACCGGCAACCCGCTGCCGTCCGCCCTTCGCGTCGCGGACATCGTCGGCCACGGCCGGAACGCGGCGTCCTACTTCGCCGTCGGCGGCCGCATCAGTTCCGAACAGCGGCTCAGCGAAGGTATGAAGGAGGACTCCGTCCACATGCGCGGGCCGGCCGAGATCCTCAAGGACCACCTCGCCGCGGCGCTGCCTCCCTACATGGTGCCCAACCGGGTCACCGTGCTGGACTCCTTCCCGCTCACGCCGAACGGCAAGATCGACCACCAGGCGCTGCGCGAGCTGGACAGGGCCGCCGTGGACGACGGCGAGGCACCCGTCGTCCCGCCGCGTACGCCCACCGAGGAGGCCATCGCCGCGCTGTGGCGCACGGTGCTGCGGCAGGAACGGGTCTCGATCCGGGACAACTTCTTCGCCGCCGGGGGCCATTCGCTGACCGCGGTCAACCTGGTCGGCCGGATCAACCGGGAGCTCGGCAGTTCCCTGCCGTTGCAGGTGCTGTTCGACTCGCCGACCATCGCGGAGCTGGCCCGGCGCGTCGACCGTGAGCCCGCCACCGAACTCCCCCGGCTCGTACGGCTGCGGGCCGGGGACGGCGGGCGGCCGGTGTTCTGCTGGCCCGGGCTGGGCGGCTATCCGATGAGCCTGCGGCTGCTGGCCGACAGGCTGGGAGCGGAGCGGCCGTTCCTCGGGGTGCAGGCGCACGGCATCAACCCGGGCGAGAGCGCGTACCCGACGTTCGACGAGATGGTCGCCAAGGACGTCGAACTCCTCCGGCAGGTCCAGCCGGCCGGCCCGTACACGCTGTGGGGGTACTCCTTCGGGGCCCGGGTGGCGTTCGAGGCGGCCCATCGGCTGGAGCGCGCCGGTGAGCGGGTCGACGAGGTGATCCTGATCGCGCCGGGCAAGCCGCCCGTGGAAGGCCGTGACGAGGCGCCCGCCGGGGCCGCTGTCGGCTTCACCGACCGCACCTTCGTCTCGATCCTCTATTCGGTGTTCGCCGGGAACCTCGAGCGGTCCGCCGTCGACGCGTGTCTGGCCGCCACCCACGACGAGGACTCCTTCATCGCGTTCGTCTGCGGCCGGTTCGAGCACCTGGAGCGTGACCTGGTGCGCAGGATCGTCGCCGTGGTGCGCCGGACCTTCCTCTTCGAGTACGCCCCCCACGAGCTGGCCGAACGCAGCGTCGCGGCGCCGATCACGGTGTTGCGGGCCCACGGTGACCAGGACTCCTTCCTGGACTCCGGGCACCCTCTGTCGGCCACCGACCCCACCGTCCGCCGGCTCGAGGCCGATCACTACGAGCTTCTGCGCGCGAACGGCGTCACCGAACTCGTCGCCGCCCTTCAGGCCGCACGACTCCCCAGAAAGGCCATCGGAGTGCCCCACGTCAGCATCAAGCATTTCCCGAACGACCTCGAGGCCGACCAGATCTCGGCTCTCGTCGACGCGATCACCAGCGCGGTACGGACCGCGTTCTCGGTCGACGAAGGCGCCGTGTCGATCGCCCTGGAACCGGTGGCCCAGGACGTCTGGACCGAGCGGGTCTACATACCCGAGATCACCAACGGCGCCGGGAACCTCGTCAAATCCCCGAACTACTGACCCCGGCGGACGAGTTCGACGTGCCGACGAAGAGCCAGGACATGACCTCACGGAGGACCGCATGCGCAGGGTGATCACCAGGGCGAGGGAAGACCTCTCCGTGATCGTCGAGCGGGACCCGTCGATCCGCACCCGCGCGGAGGCGCTGCTGCATCCCGCGCTGCCCGCGCTGTGGACCCACCGGCTGGCGCACGCCCTGTACACCCGCGGGCACCGGCAGCTCGCCCGGATCCTGGCCTACCTGGCCCGCGCGGTGACGGGCGGCATCGAGATCCATCCGGGCGCCACCCTGGGCCGACGGGTGTTCATCGACCACGGGGCCGCGGTGGTCATCGGGGAGACGGCCCAGGTCGGCGAGGACGTCACGATCTTCCACCAGGTCACCCTGGGCGCCGTCGGCTGGTGGCGGGACGGGCGCCGGGACCCCGGTGCCCGACGGCACCCGGTCGTCGGCGACCGGGTGGTCCTCGGCACCAACGCCATCGTGCTGGGGCCGGTCACCGTCGGCGACGACGCCCTGGTCGGAGCGGGCTCGCTCGTCCTGGGCGATGTACCACCCGGCGCCCGCGTCATGGCCCCCGCGGCCGAGATCGTCCAGCCGCTGTCCCCCGCGAATCGCGCGGAGGCCGGCCGACGGCTGTCACCTGCTGACCGCGAGGAGGCCGACCGGCTGCTGCGCGCGCTCGCCACCTCCGGCTGCTGGTGACCGCCCGCACGGACCGCGCCGCCCGTCCACCGTCCGTCGTTCCAGCCGGCCACCGTACCGGCACGCCATCGGAGGCACAGATGATTCACGTCGGTGTCGTGGAGAGCAACCTCTCCGGATCCGGCTTCGAGGGCCTGCAGATCATCAAGGAACTCGACTGCCGCGTCACCTTCTTCACCCGCGACCTGGACCGGTACCTGGCCGTACCGGGCGGGCCGGCCTACTTCGACACGTACGTCGACGAGATCGTCCACTGCGAGACGAACGTCTTCGAGGAGCTTCTGCCGCAGGTGCACGCGGCCGCGGCCGAGCATCCCTTCGACGCCTTCCTGACCCTGGCGGAGTACGACGTGGTCGTGGCCGCCCAGGTGGCCGTCCACCTCGGACTGCCCACGGTCAGCGTCGACGGCGTCGCCACCGCACGCAACAAGGCGCTGATGCGCCGCCGCTGCGCCGAACTCGGCGTCGCCATACCGGCGTTCCGCACCGTGCGGACCCCGGCCGAGGCCGCGGCGGCCGCGGCGGAGATCGGCCTGCCCTGCGTGGTGAAGCCGGCCGACGAGACCAGCAGCGCCGACGTCCGGCTGGTGGAGAGCGCGGCGCAGGCCGCCGAGCACGTCGCTCTGATCCGGTCCCGGGTGGAGAACACCCGCGGCCAGGCCCGCTACCACGAGCTGCTGGTCGAGGAGTATTTGAGCGGACCCGAGGTCAGTGTGGAGGTGCTGGCCGACAAGGACCGGTACGAGGTGTTCGGGGTGACCGACAAATCCCTCACCGGCCAGGGCTACTTCGTCGAGCTGGCCCACACCTTCCCCTCCAGCCTGCCCGAGCCGGTGGTGCGCGCCTGCGGCGACCTGGCCGTGGAAGCGCTGCGCGCGGTCGGCTTCGACCTGGGCATGGCCCATGTCGAGATCAAGGTGACCGAGTCCGGGCCCAAGCTCATCGAGATCAACCCCCGGCCCGCCGGCGGCAAGATCACCCACCTCGTCGACCGTGCCCTGGGCATCAAGTCCCTGGAGCTGGTGGCCCGGCAGTACCTCGGGCAGCCTCTGCCGGCCCGAGTGCTGCCCGAGCGGCCGGTCGGCGGCGCGGCCATCCGCTATCTCACGGCGCACCCCGGCCGCGTGGTGTCGGTCGGCGGCCAACAGCGGGCCGGCGCCCTGCCCGGCGTCGAGGAGGTCGTCGTCAAGCCTCGACCAGGCTCCGTGATCCGGGAGTTGCGCCGCAACGGCGACCGCGCCGGACATGTCCTGGTGGTGGCCGAGACCGCCGAACTCGCGGCACGGACCGCGGAGGCCGCCGTACAGGAGATCCGCATCCGCACCGAGCCGGTCTCCCGGCGCCCGGTCGCGGACTCCCTGGTCGACCTGATCGGCGGCACACCGCTGCTGCGGCTGCCGGTGGACCGCATCGTGGCCGGTGCCCCGGCCGACGCCGAGGTACTGGCGAAGCTGGAGCTGTTCAACCCCTGGTCCAGCAGCAAGGACCGGGCCGCGCTGTCGATGCTGCGCGGCGCCGAGCAGCAGGGGCTGCTCACGCCCGGCGAGGGCACCGTCATCGAGGCGACCTCGGGCAACACCGGCATCTCGCTGGCCGCCCTCGCCGCCGCGCGCGGCTACCGCTGCGTCATCGTGCTGCCGGACAACGCCACCCCGGAGCGGGTGGCCGTCCTGCGCTCGCTCGGCGCCGAGGTCGTACGCACCCCGCACACCGGCGGCTACCAGGCAGCCGTCGACAGGGCCGCCGAACTCCACCGCCGGACCCCCGGGTCGTGGTTCTGCTGCCAGCACGACAACCCGGACAACACCCGGGCGCACTACGAGACGACCGGCCCGGAGATCTGGAGCGACGCCGACGGGCGCATCGACGTGTTCGTCTGCGGAGTGGGCACCGGCGGCACCCTCAGCGGCGCGGGACGCTATCTGCGCGAGAGCCACCCCGCGGTCCGGATCGTTGCGGTGGAACCGGCGGGCTCGCCGCTGCTGTCCGGCGGCGAACCCGGCACGCACACCATCCCCGGCTTCAACGGCGGCTTCATCGCCCCGACCACGGAACGCAACCTCATCGACGAGGTGATCGCGGTCTCCGATGCGGACGCCCTCGACACCACCCGCCGCCTCGCGCAGCGCGTCGGCCTGCTGGTCGGCGTGTCCGCCGGCGCCGTCGTGCACGCCTCCGGCGTGCTGGCCACCCGGCCGGAGTACCGCGGCCGGCGCATCGTGACCCTGCTGCCCGACACCGGCGAACGCTATCTGAGCCTCCTCGGCCGCGAGGTCGAGCCAGTTGCGGTGCCGGTCGCGGCCGGGGGCGCACCCGAGGGCGGCGCCCGGTGACGACGCCCGCACCCGCCGATGACCGGCCTCGCCTGCTGATGGTGATGCCGTATCGCCAGTTCGTGAGCAAGGCACAGGCCGAGGGGTTCTGGGTCGGCGCGATCTGGGACCCCCGGCTGGAGACGCCGGAGTACCTCGACGACGTACGCGCACGGGCGGACCTGTTCGTCACCGCCGACTTCCGGGATCCGCGGCTGCTGCGCCGCACCCTGCGCGAGGTGGCCCGAGAACACCGGGCCACGGTGATCTACCACATAGGCCGGGAGGAGACGATGGTCACCTCCTACGAAGTGGCCGAGGACCTGCGCGCCGAACTCAACCCGGCCGCGGCGATCCGCCTGCTCGCCGACAAGCACGCCATGCGGGACCTGCTCGCCCGGCGCGGTCTGTCACCGGTGTCCTTCGAGGCCGCGCCGACCCGGCAGGAGGTGCCGGACGCCGTCGAGCGCATCGGCTACCCGGCCGTCGTCAAGCCGTCCGCGCTCGCCGGCAGCCGGGGCGTGTTCCTGTGGCAGCAGGCCCAGGACCTGGCGGCCTGGGCCGCGCTCGTCGACGAGTACGGCTACGACGGCCCGTTCCTGGTCGAGGAGTACCTGCGCGGTCCCGAATACAGCGTGGAGACGCTGAGCAGGGACGGCCACCACCGGGTCGTCGGCATCACCGAGAAACTGCTGGGCCCCCCGCCGCTGTTCGTGGAGGTGGGCCACGTCCACCCGGCGCCGCTGCCTTCGGAGCGCCGGCGGGCCGTCGAGGAACTCACCACACGGTTCCTCACCGCGTGCGACTACCGGTTCGGCCCCGCGCACACCGAGGTGATCTGGACCGGGCGCGGCCCGCGCATCGTCGAGTCGCAGGCCCGGCTCGGCGGCGACCGCATCCCACGCCTGGTCGAGCTGGCCACCGGAGTCGACATCGAACAGGCCGTCTTCGCCGCCCTGGCGGGCCGGCCCGCCGAGCCCGTCTCGCCGACGGCGACGGCGATCGTACGGTTCTTCACCTTCCCGCCGGGCCGCGTGGACGAGATCCGCGGCCTGGAGAAAGCCGCCCGGCTCGCCCACGTCGACGAGCTGAGCCTCCGGCTGAGCCCGGGCGACACCGTGCCGACGGTCCGCGACTCCAAGAGCCGACACGGGCACGTCATCGTCTCCGGCGCCACGCCCGAGGAGGCGCGGGCCCGCTGCGCGCGGGTGCTCGCCACCATCGAGGTCGTCGTCGACGGCACGCCCGTACGAGCTGACGGCCGCACCGGAGTGCTCGGAACACCCGTATGAGCACCGCCGGTCACCACTCCCCCACCCCGAAGAAAGGCAGCGACCATGCGCCGGCCCCCACCCACGACCAGGAGGTCGCCATGACCGCCCCCGCCCCCGACGCACAGGTGGTGTTCGTCGGCTACAACGCCGCCTACCTGCGCGCGATCGACGCAGGCGTCCCCAGCGGATCGGTCGTGGTGATCGAGGAACCCGACATCATCCGCAAGCGTCGACTCCAGGACGCGGCGGTTCGCTTCGACTGCCTGGACCGGATCGTCCCGGCCGACTACCAGCAGTCGGCCGGCGCCCTCGACCTGGCGGCCGAACTGTCGGCCGCGCGCCCGGTCGTCGCCGTCGTCCCCGGTCTGGAGTACGCGGTGCCGGCCGCGGCCGCACTGGCCGAGAAGCTCGGACTGCCCGGAGCGACCGAGACGGCCGCGCAGGCGCTGCGGGACAAGGTCCGGCTGCGCGAGGTCTCCGCCGCGGGAGGCGTCCGCAACCCGCGCTGGCGCGAGGTGCACGGCCCCGCGGACATCCTCGACTTCGCCGACGGCGGACCGGTGGTGGTCAAGCCCGCCAACCGGCAGGCCAGCGTCGGCGTGCAGCTGCTCGACTCGGTCGACGCCGCCACCGCCGCCCAGGCCTGGCAGCGCACCTCGTCGGCGGCCGAGTACGAGCAGGTGCCCGACCGGCCGCTGGCGTGGCGCTTCCTCGCCGAGGAACGCCTGCACGGCCCCGAGTACAGCGTCGAGGCCCTGGTCCGGGACGGCGAGATCGTCTTCGAGAACGTCACGGCCAAGACCGTCGTCCCCGGGCCGTACCCGGTCGAGCTCGGCCATCTGCTGCCCGCCCCGCTGGACGAGGACACCCAGAGCGCGTTCGCGACGGCCGTACGGGCGCTGGTCGCCGCCACCGGCTTCGAGACGGGCATCCTGCACGCGGAGTGGATCCTGACCGAGTCGGGCCCCACGCTGGTCGAATGCGCCGGCCGCTGCCCCGGCGACTACCTGATCGACCTCATCGACCTGGCCTACGGCACCCGGATCAGGCTGACCCTCATCGACCTCCTGGCCGGCCGCCCTGTCGACCTTCCCCGGTCCGCGCGGCAGACCTCCGCGATCCGGTTCCTCGCCGCCGGGCCGGGCACCGTGACCGAGGTCTCCGGTGTGGACACCGCGCGGCGGCTGCCCGGCGTCCAGGTCGCGGAAGTGGATGTGGAGGCCGGCCAGGAGGTCAGGCCGTGGGCGTCCTCCTGGGACCGCGCCGGGCACGTCATCGCGACCGGGCCCGACGCGCACACCACCCGTCGGCGCGTCCTGGACGCCGACGCCGCCATCCGCATCGCGACCGATTGAGGAAACACATGTCTGTGCTGTGGCAACGCGTCCGCGGATGGCGCGGGTCCGTGCCCGGAGGGTCGGTCGGCATACGGCTGGCCGTGATGGCGATCATCGACGCGGTCGGCACCGGTGCCTTCCTCGCCGTCTCCGTGCCCTTCGTCACCAGGTCGGTCCATCTGTCGGAGGGCTCACTCGGGCTCGGCCTGACCCTGTCCGCCGCCATCGCCCTGGGCACGGCCATCCCGATCGGCGTCCTCGCCGACCGGATCGGCCCCAAGAAGGTGCTCGTCGGGGTGAGCCTGTGGCGCTGTGCCTGCTTCGTCGTCTACCCGCTCGTGCAGAACCTGTGGCAGTTCCTGACCGTCGTGTGTCTGCTCGGCCTGGTCGACAAGGCGGCCGCACCGATGGAACAGGCCCTGGTCGGGCAGGCCACGGCGACCGAGGACCGGGTCAGGGTGGTCGCGATCCTGCGCTCGCTGCGCAACGTCGGTTTCACCGTCGGCGCCCTCCTGGGCGGTATCGGCCTGCTGATCGACACCCGGGCCGGATACAGCGTGATCCTGCTGGTCAACGCCGCTTCTTTCGCCGTGCTCGCGAGCCTGGCCGCTCGGCTGCCGGTGCTCAGCGCCCCGGCCAAGAGCCTGCGCCGACGCTTCTCCGTCAGTGTGCTGCGGGATGGCTCGTTCCTGTCGTTCACCGGCATCAACGCCGTGCTCACCATGCATATGACCTTGCTGAGCATCGGTATCCCGCTGTGGATCGTCAAACACACCGACGTCTCCTCGGCGCTGATCTCCCCGCTGGTCGCGGTCAACACCGTGCTCGCGGTGGCCCTGCAGGTGCGGGCGAGCCGGGGCACCGACACCATCGCCGGCGCCGCCCGCGCCCTGGTATGGGCCGGGATCTCGCTCGCCCTGTGCTGCCTGCTGCTGATCGCGGCGCCGAAGCTGCCCGTCGTCCTGGCCGTCGGCGTGCTGCTGCTGGCCATGGTCGCGCTGACCGGCGGCGAACTGTTCCAGTCCGCCGGCGGCTGGGGCGGCTCCTACCTGCTCGCGGCGCCCGGCCAGGAAGGCGTCTACCTCTCCGTCTTCTGGCTCGGCGTGGCCGTCCAGCAGATCGCGGCCCCGGTCCTGGTCAGTCTGGTCGTCACGACCGGCACAGCGGGATGGGTCGTCCTGGCCGTGCTGTTCGCCGTCTGCGGCCTCGCCGCGCCGGTCATCGGCCGCTGGGCACAGGCACAGGCGGACAGCAGACCTCAGCCTGACCCGAGCCTGGCCGAGGCCACGTGACCCCCTGCACCACCGGCCTCCCGGCCGAACAGAGTTGATCACCATCTGAGGAGAGACATGTCCGTTCCGCTGTATGTTCCTGCCGGTGAGGGCGAGTTCGTCAACATCCGGGACACCAAGAGGACCTACCTCAAGCTCACCACGCCGGACTCCGACGGCGAGTTCGGCTTCTTCGAGCACCACATGGCTCCCGAGGCGAGCGGCGCCAGTCCGCACATCCACAAGCAGTCCACCGAGATGTTCTACGTGGTGAAGGGCGAGATCGAGTTCACCATCGGCGACCGCAAGGTGGTGGGTGAGCCCGGCGCGTTCGCCTTCGTGCCCAAGGGCGAGCCGCACGGCTTCACGAACCGGGGCGACGAGGACGCCACGCTGCTGATCATGTTCTACCCGATCTACGACCGCGAGGACTACTTCCGCGGCCTGGGGCGCCTGACCGCCAACGGGCGCAACCCCAGCCTGGAGGAACTGCAGGAGCACATGGCGAAGTACGACCAGTTCATGGTCTGACCCGGCACGAGGA
Source organism: Streptomyces sp. NPDC001443 (assembly GCF_053597355.1). Classification (NCBI taxonomy): domain Bacteria; kingdom Bacillati; phylum Actinomycetota; class Actinomycetes; order Kitasatosporales; family Streptomycetaceae; genus Streptomyces; species Streptomyces sp. NPDC001443. Next base: position 54,183 of record NZ_JBSFIA010000021.1, on the reverse strand, counting down.
GACAACGAACGGGGCCTGGCGGCGATGTCGCCGCCAGGCCCCGCCGTACGTGCTGCCGCGCTTGCCGCGGTAGTCCGTACGTGCCGCCGTCAGTCGCCCGCGCTGTCCCCGTTGCGGGAGCGCCACATCAACTCGCGTACCTGAGCGGCCAGTTCATCTACCGGACCGGCCACCACCGCACCGGGGACGACGTCCTGGACGGACAGCGGACTCAGGGGCGAGGTGATGGGCACCCCCCATTCGGCCTTCCAGTCCCGGGCCTGCTGGGCCGAGCTCGCGTACACGATCCGGCCCAGTCCGGCCCATCCATGCGCGGCCGCGCACATCGGGCAGTGCTCCCCCGAGGTGTACACGGTCGCGGTGGCCCGCTCCTCGGCCGGCAGACGGGTCGCGGCCCAGCGGGCGAGTTCGAATTCCGGGTGCCGGGTCGGATCACCCGTGCTGGTCTCACGGTTGCGGTCCTCGGCGAGGATCTTGCCGTCCGCGTCGACGAGCACGGACCCGAACGGCCAGTCGCCGGCCTCCACCGCCTCGGCGGCCAGCTCGATGCAGCGGCGCAGGTAGGGCAGGTCGGTCTCGCCGACGGTGGTGCGGTCGCCGCCGCTCTCGGAAAGGTCGTGGTCGTTGAGGGCCACTGTTCACTCCGTCTCTTGGATCGTGTCGGCTACGGTCGGTGCGCGGCCAGGGTCGCCAGTGCCTGCCACGCCACTTCGGGCCGCAGGGTCTCGTCCGGGTCGCCGTGATAGGGATCGACAAGCACGGTTTCGGCACCGGCGCGACGCAATTCCTCGATGTCCTCGAGAATCTGCTCCAAGGTGCCCTCACCGGCCCGACGGTCCGGGTCGTCGACCGGTTTTTGCGTGACCTTCAGATAGATGCGCGGCGCCAATTCCGGCACGGGTCGACCGGCGTCGGCCGCACTCTGTTTCAGACGGTCCAAGGCATCCCTGAACCAAGGCATCGTGAACCGCAGCGGATGCCACGGAGATCCAAGACGTACGGCCCTGCGGATTGCGGCTTCGCTGTTTCCGCCGACCCAGATCGGAATCTGTCCGCAGCCGTAGTCCGCCTCGTTCTCCCAAGCGGTCCTTATGGTTCGAAGGTGTTCGTCGGTCAGCGCCCCGCGCCGCTCGAACGGGACGCCCAGCGCCTCGAACTCTTCGCGCGCCCAGCCGACCCCGACACCGAGGATCAGTCGGCCGCCGCTGAGTTGTTGCAGGTTGGCAGCCATCCGGGCGACCAGCAGCGGATGCCGGTAGGGCGTGATGAGTACCGTCGTACCGAGGCCGATCCTGCTCGTGATTCCGGCCAGCCAGGCAAGAGTTGTGACAGGTTCGTAAAATGGAGCGGGATATTGTCTGGCGACGTCCGACGTGATCGCCACGTGGTCGGAGAGCATCAGCAGGTCGTAACCGAGACCCTCCGCGGTTTTGGCCCAGCGGGCCAGGTTGTCCGGGTTCGCACCCGGGCCGAAGTTGGGGACGTTCACACCGATCCGCATGCCCCAACCCTAGCAACTCCACGACAGCGAGACGCAGTTGTCGACGACGTCGGCTTTCCGCGATACGAATGGCCGACAAGCGCCGGCCGGTCAGTTCTCACCCGACGATCCGAAATTCCTCGAATCCGGCCGGTGTGCTGTGCGCAGGTCCAGGAGGAGGAGTACGACAAGGACGGCCGCCGTCGCCGGAAAGAGCGCGGACGGGCCGCCGAGGGAGAGCAGGGGGCCACCCGCGAGCGAGCCGATACCGGTACCGCCGTCGAAGGCGATGTTCCACGCGACCCCGGCCACACCGACCCCGCCGGGGCGGTCACCGGCCGCCCTCAGGGCGAGGACCAGGGTGGCGCTCTGGACGGCGCCGAAGCCCGCTCCGAACAGGGCGGCACCGGTCAGCAGAAGTGCCGGCACGCCGGAGCCGGCTCCCCCGGCCGTGCCGAGCGCCGTGACGAGAGCTGCGGGCAGCAGCACCGGGCGGCCTCCGTAGCGGTCGATGAGCCATCCGGCGCCGAGCCGGGAGAGCACGGTGGCGGCCTGCGCGGCGAACAGGGCCCGCGGCGCGGCCGACGCGGTCAGCGGCAGGAAGGTGAAGACGACGCCGTAGGCCGTGGTGGAGGCCGTCTCCACCAGGAGCGGGCCGGTCATGGGGCGCAGTAGCCGCCATGTTCCGCGCACGGCGTGCGGACCGCCGGAGCGGGGTCCGCCCGGCCGGGCGGGCCCAGCGGCACGAGGCAGGCCGAGGGAACCGGCCAGGACCAGCGCGGCCGTGACCGCCGCCAGGGCGAAGGCGAACGGGTACGCCTCCCGCCGGGCCAGGGCGACGCCCAGCGGGGCACCCAGAACGCCGGCGACACCGACCACCGCGCCGTACCAGCCGATGGCCCTCCCCCGGCTGCCGGACGGGAACAGTTCGGCGGTGAGGGTGACGCCGACGACGACGAACACGCCGAAGCCCAGCCCGCGTACCGCCACCAGACCGGTCAGGACGGGCAGCGTGGAGGCGGCCGGAAGCACCAGGCACGGCAGTCCGAGCAGCGCACCGCTCAGGGCGAGCGAGCACCGCTGCCCGAGCCGTGCGAACAGCCACGGCGTGAACGGCTGGACCACCAGGGTGGCCGCCATCATGGTGGCGGTGAGCACTCCGGCGCCGGACGGTCCGGTGCCGGAGCGGACGGCGTACGCGGGCATCGCACCGAGCAGCAGATTGAAGCCCGCGAAGCCGCCGAACGCGGCGATCAGAGCGCCGGTCACCGCTGCCCGGTGCCGTCCGGCGGACAGCGCCGGTACCTCGTCCCGCCCGGACCCGCGTCCCCGATCTCGTACCGCCGTCATGTCAGGAGTTGTCGAGCGGCAGTCCGGGCGGGTTCACCTCCGACTTGGCGACGGCCTCGTTGGAGAGGTTCCAGGCGGCCAGCCACTTGGCGTACTGACCGTTCTCGATCAGGTAGTTGATCGCGTCGGCGATCGGCTCGGCGAGCCCGCTGCCCTTCTTCGAGGTGGCCGCGATCAGGCCTTGGAGCGACGCGCCGGCGCCGGAGAACGTGCCCGCGTTGGCCGTGGGCGTGGGCGTCTTCGCGGTCTGGGTGACGTGATAGGAGATGGTCGGGTTGGGGCCGAAGTGCGCGTCGATCCTGCCGCTGTTGAGCGCCTGGTAGACGCCGTTGTTGTCCGGGTAGTGCTTGACGGTGAGCGTCTTGCCCTCGCTCTGCAGCTTCTTCTGCCACTCGAGGAGGATGCGCTCCTGGTTGGTGCCCGCCCCGACCTCGACCGTCTTGCCCGCCAGGTTCTCGTAGTTGCCGTCGAACTTCCACTTGCTGGACTTCAGCACCTCGAACGCGAGGTTGTCCTGCCGGTAGGAGGCGAACTCGTACTTCCTCTTGCGCTCCTCGGTGTCGGTGACGTTGGAGAAGGCCACGTCCACCTTGCCGCTGTCGATGCCGATGAAGAGGTTGGCCCAGGTGAAGTTCCGGCTCTGCGGCTCGAGGCCCAGGACCGCGGCGACCAGGCGGCCGATGTCGGTCTCGGACCCGGTGAGGGTCTTCTGGTCGTCACCCACGAACTCGAGCGGGGCGGAGCCGGAAGGCAGAGCGCCGTGACCGATCACCAGCTTGCCGCTCTTGCGGACGGCAGCGGGCAGCTCGGCGCTGATCGACTTGACCTCGGACACCTGGAGGGTCACCTCCTTGGCGGCACCGTGCGAGAGCTGACCGATGGTCACGCTCCCGGAGCCCGCGTCGTCCGTCTTGGCGGCGGCGGCACTGTCCCCACCGCAGGCGGTGAGCCCGGTGGCGAGAGTGGCGACGGCAGTCGCCGCGGTGATGCCGCGTATCAGGCTACGTCGGGTGACGTGGGTAGACATGGCCGTTCCTTGTCGCTCGGGAGAAGGGTGGTGGCGTGGGGGAAGGAAAATCGTCGGTACGCCGTGGGGGGCGCGGGGAAAGGCGGTGGACCGGACGACGTTGCTCAGGACGTACGGGGTCCACTCGTCGAGGCGCGTGCGATGACCGGCCGACGGGCGAGCCCCGGCCGAGGACGGCACGGAGGCCGTCCGAGCGCTGCTCCAGACGGCTGAAAGGCTTCGCTGCGTCGCCCTCAGGTACGGCAGGACCGCGGCCGCGTTCGGTGCGGCGATCGGACTCGCGCCGTTCCGCTGCGGTCAGGCTCCGTACGACGACGGAACCCAGGTCGCGCGCCGTGGGACGGGGGTCAGCAACAGATCTCGTCGAACTGGTCGGCACGGCGGCTCACCCAGAACGGGTCGAGCAGCACCATGTGTGCCGTGCCAGTGGTTTCCATGGCCGGATATAAGCACACCTCCGTCAACGGCGTCCACCATGCGTCCACTGGCCGGGACCGGACCGCACCCCCACGACCCCAGGCCCCAATTCACCTGTACGTGCCCGCTGTTCGTCGCACACGTCTGCCCTCCTGGCGCGTCTTGACGCCGGAAGAACAGCCGATCTACGGTGTGCGCGAGCTACGAGTTCCGGTGATCAAGCCCTGGCTGGCCGGACGGCAACCCTCGACGCAGTGGGGTGCCCCAGGTGAAGGCTCGGCGGATCTCATTCTTCTGCAAGTGCGCTCACACAGCCCCGCAGCGGGCCGGAACCAGGGAGGACGGCATGGCGACGCCCTTGCTGCTGTGCTCCCGGCGCCATGTCGACCTGCTGCTGGTCTCCAGCTGTCTGTGTAAGGTCTGAATCCGCCCCTTCCGGGCCCGGGGACCTGCCCACCCGGCCGAATTCCGGCCGGCCGTGCCCGCTGCCCCGTCGTGTTCCGGGCCGGTAGACCTTCCGCCTTCCGGCCCGACCGTGCAACACCCCCACCCCCTTTTCCGACGTGATTCGGCCCGCCGTGGCGCAGTCCTGCGCCGACGGCTGCCTCACGCATCCCTGCTGCGGAAACAGAGACCCCTGATGGCACTGCACAACGGCGCGACACCGAACAGACCCCTGCGGTCCGGTCTCGGCGCGATCTCCCTCGGCACCGCGTTCCTGGTGGCGCTGACCGGCTGCACCAGCAGCAAGGACGGCGAGACCACCAGCTCCACCGAGGCCCTCACCATCGGCACCACCGACCAGGTCACCAGCATCGATCCGGCCGGTTCCTGGGACGCGGGCTCCGGCACCGTCGAGAGCGAGGTCTACGCGACCCTGCTCAGCCAGAAGAACGGATCCGCGGACGTCTCACCCGACCTCGCCACCGGGATCGAGCAGACCGGGCCGAAGGAGTACACGGTCACGCTCCGGAAGGGCCTCAAGTTCGCCAACGATCACGAACTCACCGCCTCGGACGTCAAGTTCAGCTTCGACCGGAACCTGAAGATCGCCGACCAGAACGGTCCTTCGTCGCTGCTGTACAACCTCGCCTCGGTCGCCGCCCCGGACCCGGCCACCGTCGTCTTCACCCTCGAGTCGGCCAACGACACTCTCTTCCCGAAGGTCCTGTCGACGGCCGCGGGCTACATCGTGGACGAACAGGTCTTTCCCGCGGACAAGATCCTCGACGACAGGTCCGTCGTCGCGGCCAAGCCGTGGAGCGGGCCGTACGGCATCACCGACTACGACAAGAACTCCCTGGTGTCGTTCACCGCCAACGCGCGCTACAAGGGGCGGCTGGGCACGCCGAAGACCAAGAACGTCCAGCTCAAGTACTACGCAGACGCCGGCAACCTGAAGCTCGACGTCCAACAGGGCACTCTCGACGCCGTCTACCGCACCCTCACCACCACCGACCTGGACGACCTCGCCAAGCACAAGGGCGTCAAGGTCCACACCGGCGCCGGCAACGGCATCCGCTACCTCGTCTTCGACTTCGCCACCCAGCCCTACGGCACCAAGGCGAAGGACGCCGACCCGAAGAAGGCCCTCGCCGTCCGCCAGGCCGTCGCCGACTCCGTCGACCGCTCCCAACTCGCCCAGCAGGTCTACAAGAACACCTACCAGCCGCTCTACACCTCAGTCCCGGACGGACTGACCGGCGCCATCCCTTCCTTCAAGTCGCTCTACGGCGACAAGAAGGGTGGCCCCGACCAGGCTGCGGCGGCAGCCCGGCTGAGGGCGGCGAAGGTCAGGACCCCGGTGACGCTCAACCTCCAGTACAACAGCGACCACTACGGCTCCTCGTCGGCCGACGAGTACGCGCTGGTCAAGACCCAACTGGAGGCCACCGGACTGTTCAAGGTGAACCTTCAGTCCACCGAGTGGACCCAGTACGGCAAGGACCGTGTCAAGCACCTCTATCCGCTCTACCAGCTCGGCTGGTACGCCGACTACCTCGACGCCGACAACTACCTCTCGCCCTTCTACTCGGCCAGCAGCTGGGTCGCCAACAGCTACGACGACCCCGCCGTCCGCGCACTGGTGGCGAAAGAGGAGACGGAGACGGACACGGCCCGGCGCACCGCGCTGATCCAGCAGGCGCAGGACAAGGCCGCCGCCCGGGTACCGCTGCTGCCGCTGCTCCAGGGCTCCACCGCCATCGTCACCCGCAGCGACGTCAGCGGCGTACCCGACGAGCTGGACGCCACCTACCAGTTCCGCTGGGCGGGACTCGCGACGAAGTGAGCACTCCGACGCGGCAGACCGGCGGCGCTGTCGGCACCCCGGCCGACAGCGCCGCCAGTCAGGGATTCGCCCGCTACCTGGTGATCCGCTTCCTCCTCATCATCCCCACCGTCCTGATCCTCGTCAGCCTGGTCTTCTTCCTGATGCGGCTCACCGGAGACCCGATCAGCGCGGCCTTCGGCGACCGCCTGACCCCCGACCAGCTCCACTCCAAACTCCACCAGGCCGGCTACGACCGGCCGTTGCCCGCCCAGTACCTGGACTATCTGCGCTCACTGGCCGTCGGCGACTTCGGCCGCACCGTCACCGACAACCAGCCCGTGACCCACGTCCTCACCGCCTACGGCGCCGCCACCGTCGAACTCGCCTGCTGCGCCCTCCTGGTGGCCCTGCTCATCGGCGTGCCGCTCGGCATGGTGGCCGCCTCCCACCGCGACCGGGCGCCGGACGCGGCGCTGCGCCTGTTCGCGATCCTGACCTATGCCACCCCCGTCTTCTTCGTGGGCCTGCTGCTGAAACTCGTCTTCGCGATCTGGCTCGGCTGGCTGCCCTCGTCGGGCCGGGCGAGCACCGGTGTGCAGCTCTTCCTCCAGAACCAGACCAGCACAACCGGCGTGTACCTGATCGACGCCCTGCGCAGCGGCGACACCACCGCCGTCGCGGACGTGCTGCGGCACGCCGTACTGCCGGGACTGGCCCTGGGACTGCTCGTGGCCGGCATCCTGCTGCGCCTGGTGCGCACCAACCTGATCGGCACCCTGTCCACCGGCTACGTCGACGCCGCCCGCTCCCGTGGCGTCGCCCCGCTGCGGCTCGTCACCCACCACGCGGCCCGCCCCGCCCTCGTCCCCGTCGTCACCGTCCTGGGACTTCAGGTCGCCGGTCTCCTCGGCGGGACCGTCCTGACCGAGACCACCTTCGAGTGGAAGGGCCTCGGTTACGAACTCGCCCATTATCTGACGGCCCGTGACTTTCCGGCCGTGCAGGGCATCGTGGCCCTGTTCGCCGTCATCGTCGCGGTGACGAACTTCCTCGTCGACGTCGTCGCCGCGCTCATCGACCCGCGAGTGAGGTACTGATGACGCTGCTGCTCACCCGACGACTGCCCCGGCTGCCGCACATCAGGTCCGGGGCGGGAGTGCAGCGCGCCATGCTGCTCACCGGCCTGGTCCTCACCGCGCTCTTCCTGCTCACCGCGCTGCTCGGCCCGCTGCTCGCCCCGCACGGCTATGCGCAACTGAGCGACTCGAAAGGCCTGTTCGGCTCCCAACAGCATCCGGGCACCGTCCACCCGCTGGGCACGACCATCGCCGGGTACGACGTCCTCTCCCGCACGATCTGGGGCGCGCGCACCGCGCTATTGATCATCGCCGCCGCACTGCTGCTGTCGGTGGTGCCGGGCTCGGTGCTCGGACTGGTCTCCGGCTACCTCGGCGGCAGACCGGACAGGCTGCTGGTGGGAGTCGCGGACGCGCTGTACGCGTTCCCGCCGCTGCTGCTCGCCATCGTCATGTCGATCGTGATCAGCGGCGGCCGGTCCAGCCTGACCGGCGGCCTCGGCGCGGCCGCCTGCTCGGTCGCGGTCTCCTTCGTACCCCAGTACTTCAGGGTCGTACGCGCCGAGGTGATCCGGGTGAAGGCCGAGCCCTTCGTCGACGCCGCCCGCGTCATCGGCACCGGCCCCTGGCGCATCATGACCCGCCATGTGCTGCGCAACTCGGTACGCACCCTGCCGCTGATCTTCACGATCAACGCGTCGGAGGCCATCCTCACCCTCGCCGGCCTCGGCTTCCTGGGCTTCGGCATCGAACCCAACTCGGCCGCGGAGTGGGGTTACGACCTCAACCGTGCCGTCGCGGACGTCACGTCGGGCATCTGGTGGACCGCGATCCCACCGGGCCTGGGCATCGTGCTCACCGTCCTGGGCACGACCTTGCTCGGCGAGAGCCTCACCGACCTGGCCGACCCACGGCTGCGGAGGCGAACCGCCACCCCCGGCTTTCTCACGGACGGAACCGGCGACGATGACTGATCTGCTGCGCATCGAGGACTTGCACGTCGGGTTCGCCACGGACGCCGGCACTGCGCCCGCCGTCCGTGGCGTGAGCCTGGCCGTCGCCCCGGGCGAGGTGCTGGCCGTGGTCGGCGAGAGCGGCAGCGGCAAGACCGTCACCGCCCGCTCGGTCCTCGGCCTGCTGCCCGAGACCGCGACCGTCCGCGGCCGCGTCCTCATCGGCGACGGCACGCGCGAACCCAAGGAGAACGTGCTCACCGCGCCCGCCGCCCGGCTGCGGGACCTGCGCGGCACGCACGCCGCGATGGTCTTCCAGGAGCCCTCCACCGCCCTCAACCCCGTCTTCACCATCGGCTGGCAACTCACCGAGGGCCTGCGCGCCCACGGCCTCGGTGGCAGCAAGGCCGAACGGCGCGCACTGGCCGTGGACTGGCTGGCCAAGGTCGGCATCCCCGACCCGGCCACCCGTGTCGACCACCATCCGCACCAACTGTCCGGCGGCCAGAAGCAACGCGCGGTCATCGCCATGGCCCTCGCCCTGGGCACCAGGCTCATCGTCGCCGACGAACCGACCACGGCCCTCGACGTCACCGTGCAGGCAGAGATCCTCGAACTGCTCCACCGCTGCCGCACCGACTTCGGCACCGCCGTCCTCCTCATCACCCACAACATGGGCGTCGTCGCCGACCTCGCCGACCGCGTAGCCGTCATGCGAGCCGGCGAGGTGGTCGAACAGGCCCCGGTGCACGATCTGTTCACTGCGCCGGCACACCCGCACACCCGGGAACTGCTGACCGCCGTACCGGCCTTCGGGAGCAGGGGACGAACCACAGCCAAGAGGGCCGACGCCGGGGCCCAGCCGGTCGTGAGCGCGCGCGGACTGACCGTCGACCACCCGGGGCGCCTGGGCCGCAAGGCCTTCCGTGCGGTGGACGCGGTGACCTTCGACATCCGTCCCGGTGAAATCCTCGGGCTGGTCGGCGAAAGCGGCAGCGGCAAGTCCACCATCGGACGGGCCATCGCCGGACTGACCCCGGTGACCGGCGGCCGACTGGACTTGTTCGGCATACCGTCGGCAAGGAGGCGGAAGACCGCCGGACAGATCGGCTACGTCTTCCAGGACCCCGCCACCAGCTTCGACCCACTGCTGACCATCGGCGACAGCATCGCGGAGCCCCTCGTCGTGCACCGCCGCGAACCGGACGCGAAGGCGGTCCGGGCACGTACCGAGGCACTGCTCGAAGCCGTACACCTCCCGCGTACCTACGCGGACCGCTACCCGCACGAACTCAGCGGAGGCCAGCGGCAGCGCGCCGGCCTCGCCCGCGCCCTCGCGCTGCGGCCCCGCCTGCTCATCGCGGACGAGCCCACCTCGGCACTGGACGTCTCGGTACAGGCCAAGGTGCTCGACCTGTTCGGCGGGCTCCAGCGGGAACTGGGCTTCGCGGCCCTCTTCGTCAGCCACGACCTCGCGGTCGTGGAACAGGTCGCCGACCGGGTCGTCGTGCTGCACCGGGGCAGAATCGTCGAGGAAGGCGCCACCGACCAGGTCCTCGGCGACCCGCAGGACGACTACACCCGCCGCCTCATCGCCGCCCTGCCCGTTCCCGACCCGGTCCGCCAGTCCAGACGCCGTCGGCGACCCGTGCAGGAGGGAATGGCCGGCGCGTGACAGTGGTGCCGGATGCGAAGCCGGTCGGCGTGCCGCCCACGGCCCGGCACGCCTGGCGAGGAAAGAGCGGGTGGACATCACCACGTGCTGCTAACGTTTCCGGCATGAAGCGCGCTGCCATGACGACGACGCCGGAGAGTGTCCCGGCGCGCTGACCGATGTCTCAGTCGAAGCCCCGGGGCGAGTGGCCCCGGGGCTTCGTCTTGTGGTCACTCGCCCGATGTCCGCGAGGAGACCGCCATGCATGACCACCGCAAACTCGGCCGTGAACTGGGCCTGTTCGACACCGACCCGCTCATCGGCGCCGGACTGCCGTACTGGCTGCCCGACGGCGCGACCGTGCGGCACACCCTGGAGGAGTACATCCGTGCCGCCGAACGGCGGGCCGGCTACCAGCACGTGTACTCACCGGTACTCGGCAAGCGCGAGCTGTACGAGATCTCGGGGCACTGGGCGCACTACAGCGACGACATGTTCCCCCCGATGGACCTCGGCGGGGACCAGGTCGTCCTGCGGCCGAGCCTGTGCCCCCATCACGCGCTGATCTACCGCTCCCGCTCCCACAGCTACCGCGAACTCCCCTTGCGGATGGCCGAACTGGGCGGCATGTACCGCGCCGAACTCTCGGGCGTGCTCGGCGGACTGACCCGGGTGCGGGCCATCCAGCTCAATGACGCGCACATCTTCTGCACCCTGGACCAGGTCGCCGAAGAGGCGCAGGCGGCGCTGGAGATGATCCGCCGGGCGTACCGGGCGCTCGGCATCACCCCCACTCGCCACCGGCTGTCCCTGCCGGGACCCGGCGGCAAGTACGTTGCCGCCCCCGAGAAGTGGCAGCGGTCCACCGCCCTGCTGACCGAGGTCCTCGACCGCTCCGGCCTGCCCTACGAGGCAGCGGAGGGAGAGGCGGCGTTCTACGGCCCCAAGATCGACGTCCAGGTGACCGACGGCGCCGGCCGGGAGTCCACCCTGTCCACCGTCCAGGTCGACTTCCACCAGCCCGAGCAGTTCGACCTGCACTACATCGGCGCGGACGGCGCCAGGCACCGCCCGGTCATGGTCCACCGCAGCATCATCGGCAGTGTGGAACGCGCCGTCGCCCATCTCGTCGAACAGCACGGCGGTGTCTTCCCCGCCTGGCTCGCCCCCACTCAGCTGGTCGTTCTCCCGATCTCCGACAGCGAACTGCCGAACGCCGCGGGCCTCGCCCGACGTTGCACCCGTCTCGGACTGCGTGCCCGGATCGCGGGACCGGACCACGGCAGCCTGGGCGCCCGCATCCGAGAGGCCCGCCTGGTTCCCTACCAAGCCGTCATCGGCGCCAGGGAGGCCGCTGACGATCACGTCGCCGTGCGCTTGCGGGACGGACGCCGACTCGACCCGCGGCCGGTCGATGACGTACTCAGCCACATCAGCGCTCTCATCGACGCCTGCAGCACCGACCTGTGGGCCGATGCCACCTCATCGAAAGCGTCCTGATCCCCGGCTTCCATTGCTCCACGCGGAGCCTTGACGGTATTGGTCTGGTCCAATAACGTCTGCCCCGCACAGAACTCCACATGGCTCAACACCACCAACCGGCACGACAGTTGACGATTCATCCGTCGGTTGGAGGACGAGAGCACGGCCGCCCGCCGTGGGCCTGCCTGTCGACGGCAGCCCAGGCGCCGGCCTTCACCCCGTTCGTCGTCACCCAGATCCGCAAGGGCGCGTGCACTGCCCACCGTTGATGGAGATCACCAGAGGCGGCGGTACAGCGAACAAACGCGATCACGCCTTGTCTTCGGAGGCCAGACCTATGCAATCACCCCCCGCGAGGGCGCAGCGCTGCGCGTGGAAGAGAGCGCTCTCACTGATTCCCGTCGTCGTGATGACGGTGGTGGCCACCGTCACCACGACCCTCGACGCCCAGGCGGCGGTGCCCCCCACACCGTCGGGCTTCACGCTCACCTGGAGCGACGACTTCAACGGTGCGTCCGGCACCGGCATCGACCAGAGCCTGTGGAAGTACGACACCGGGCCGGGCAGCAATTTCGGCACCGGCGAGATCGAGACCATGACCAGCAGCACCTCGAACGTCTATTACGACGGTCAGGGTCATCTGGTGCTCCAGGCGCTGCACTCGGGTTCCGATCCGCGGGCCGGATGGACCTCCGGGCGCGTGGAGACCCAGTCGGCGGGCTTCGGCGCCGCGGCGGGCGGCGTCGTACGCATCGAGTCCGTCCTCCAGCAGCCCAACGTCACCACCGCCAACGGCGCGGGCTACTGGCCGGCGTTCTGGATGCTCGGCGCGCCGCTGCGCGACGGTGTGACCTGGCCGAAGTCCGGCGAGGTCGACATCATGGAGGACATCAACGGCCGCAGCTCCGTCTTCAGCACCCTGCACTGCGGGGTGAACCCGGGCGGGCCGTGCAACGAGTCGACCGGCATCGGCTCGGGTGAACGCGCCTGTTCGGGCTGCCAGACCGGCTTCCACGACTACGCGGCGGAGATCGACCGCTCGGTGTCGCCGGAGCAGATCAGGTTCTACCTCGACGGGAACAACTTCTTCACCGTCAACGCCAACCAGGTGGACGCGACGACCTGGGCCGACGCGGTCGACCACCCCTTCTTCATCATCTACGACCTGGCGATCGGCGGCGGCTTCCCGGACGCCTTCGGCGGGGGGCCGAACGCGTCCACGGTCTCCGGCGGCAAGCTGGTCATCGACTCGGTGGCCGTCTACAACAAGGGGGCAGGTTCCGGGGGTGGCGGCGGCGGTTCGGTGACCGGTCAGACGATCACCGGGCCGGGCGGCAAGTGTGTCGACGTGGCGGGTGACGACACCGGCGGCGACGGCACCGCGGTCCAGCTGTGGGACTGCCAGTCGGCGGCCAAGGACCAGCACTGGACCTGGAGCGGTCAGACCCTGCAGACCCTCGGCAAGTGCCTGGACATCGCCGGAGGCAACAGCGCGGCAGGGACGAAGCTGCAACTCGCCACCTGCAACAGCGGCGGCTACCAGAACTGGGTGCGACAGACCGACGGCTCGCTGCGCAACCCGACCAGCGGCCGGTGCATCGACTCGCCGTCGGGTGCCACCGCGAACGGCACCCGCCTCCAGATCTGGGACTGCAACAGCTCCGGCGCCCAGCAGTTCGCCATCGGTACCCCGATCTACGGACCGGGCGGCAAGTGCGTGGACGTGGCGGGTGACGACAACGGCGGTGACGGCACCGCGGTCCAGCTCTGGGACTGCCAGCAGGCCACCTCGCTCGACCAGAAGTGGACCTGGAGCGGCCAGACCCTGCGCACGCTGGGCAAGTGCCTGGACATCGCGGGCGGCGTCAACGCGAACGGCACGAAACTCCAGCTGGCCACCTGCAACGGCGGTGGCTACCAGAACTGGGTCGCCAACGCCGATGGGTCGATGTCCAACCCGACCACCGGCCGGTGCGTCGACTCGCCGTCGGGTGCCACCGCGAACGGCACCCGCCTCCAGATCTGGGACTGCAACAGCTCCGGCGCCCAGAAATTCGCACTGGCCTGAGCTTCGCACCGGCATGAGCGAGGATCGCCCTGCGTGAACTGACGCCGGGTACGTCGAAGGGCCGCACCTCACCCGGTGCGGCCCTTCGGTGTCACCCCGACCGCCCCCGCAGCCACTCCGGCCGGCGTCGCGCGCCTCGCCCGGGATCCCGAGGCCGAGGTGCGCCGTCGCGCGGCCCAGGACCCTCGACTGTCACCCGCCGACACGGCCTGCGCGGCGGTCACCGACCCGGCGATCTCATGACGTCGCTTCCGTCCAGCGATCGAGGGTCCCGCTCGCGCCGTCGTAGGTGAGCCAGGTGCCGTCTCCGAGCGGGCGCACACAGCCGTCGGCACGGCCGGTGGGATACGTGATCGCGCCTCGTATCCGCAGGGTGCGGGCATCGAGCAGCCAGTGGCTGGACCGGTCCGGGTCCTCGTCGGAGTCGACCGTCGAGGCGATGACGGTGTCGGCGTCGACGAAACCACAGCCGTAGTCCCAGCAGGGCGGGTCCTCGTCGTCCGACGGCTCGGGCTCGCCCTCGGCGAGGACAGTGCCGTCCAGGGCGTGCAGTCTCAGGTCTCTCCCGTAGTGCTCGATTGTCAGAAACCCCGGATGACCAGGGTGGACGTCCATCAGGATGCGGTCCAGGGTGTCGTTGAGGTCCCAGCCGGTCAGCTTCTCGCCGTCCCAGCGCGCCCAGTGGAGCATGATGCCGTCCTGGCCCATGCCGATGCACAGCCCCATGTGAAGGCCGTCCGGGTGGGATTCGTGGTGCGAACCGGAGGCCGCGCTGTCCAGCGGCAGCCGGGACACCTCCCGTCCGTCCCGGGCGTCGAGAACGACCCAGCCCTCCTGCCAGTCCTGCTCCTCCGGCTCCAGCACGACATGCGCCCAGACGAGCCGACCGTCGTCGGAGACACGACAGGATCCGTGCTCGGACCCGTAGCACACCTCCTGCTCGTCCCCCGTGTGCGGGTGGTCCAGCAGAGGCCCCCAGCAGCCGTGCCGGTACTCCCACAGCAGCTCGCCTTCCGGCCCGACGGCCCGCACCGCGCGCTGCCCCGAGAACACGGCGAACGTGCCGTCCGGACTCACCGAGTGGACGCCAAGGTCCCACCCCGGCCAGGGAAGGGGGAAAACGGCGGTCGGGGCCGGCTCGCCCGCGAAGACGTCATGCAGGTTATAGACCTCCAGCTCATGCCCGTTCTGGAGGAGGGCACGGCTCGGCGTGTGCGTGCGGGTCTCGAGGCCGAAGCCGTTGACCAGTGCAGCCCCGCCCTGGAGCTTGACCGAGCCCTGCAGTTGCGCGTTGATCGACATAGGCCGAAGGTAGCGGGCCGCACTGACAGCGCTCCCGGCGAGGCCCTGCCCCTCGATCGCAGGTCGGCGGTCCACGCCGAAAGGATCAGCGGGGCCGCAGCGCTACGTGATACTCACCCTGTGGTGTGGTTCGAACAAGCCCGGTGAGACAACGGCACGGAGGTCACCTGAATGTTCCTCGCACGGCTGCCTGCCGCTGCTCCGTTGGCTCTCGCGATTCTCGCCCTGTCCGGCTGCTCCTCTCACTGGGGCTGCACGGACACGACCGCGGATCGTGGCAAGGCCGGTGTCAAGGTGCAGATCGAAAACGTGTATGAGCAGCGCATCGGCGTCACCGCCGAGGTCGTCGACTGGCGCCTTGAGCCCCACCCGCAGGTGCCCTCCGAAGGTGACCAGGTGCACTTCCACTTCCGCTTCGACGGTGCCGACGAGAGTTCCGGACCTGGCGTGGACGCCTGCGCGGTCGACGGGAAACGCGTGGCGTTGGGGTGCCGAACGGTCTACTCGTCCGAGGCGTTCGGACCGGGCGGTGACCCCACGGGCGACGCCTGGCTCACCGTCGAGCACCCTGAGCAGGTTGCAGAGGTGTTGTTGATACCCAACGACCAGTCCTACGACCGACGAACCTGCGAGCAGGACATCAAGGACGGCGGCGGGCCTCATCCCCCGAAACCGGCCTTCAGAGGGGATCAGTTGTAAGGCACCCTGGGGCCTTTGCGGCAAGCGGCCGGCGATTCGAGGTCCCACTGCCGTCCTCAATCCAGCGGAATGACAGGTCTGACCAAGGTGCCGCGGGTGTGCGGGCGTTGGGCGACGAACTCGCCCTGCTCGGGGCCGCGACAGGCGCTCGCCTGGATCAACCACTTGGCGAACCACGGTTCGCCGCCGCATTCGGTACCGCCCCCGTCGGCGCCGCGAACCTCGCGGCGGTCGGCGGTCAGCTCCCACTTGTACGAGTTCTGGACCATGTGCAGTCCGGACAGCATCGGCGACGCCGCAGCCACCTGCACGCCGTCCGGCAGGATCAGGACGTCGTCTTCCTCCCGCCGACCGGTCGGCATGCGGTCGCCCCGGGGGAACAGGTCCCGCGCACCGAACGCGTAGGCGTGCTCCCATTCGTCGGGGGTGGGCAGACGTCGGCCGGCGCCTGCCGGCTCGGCTGTGATCGTGTCGTAGGTGGTACGAGCCGCCGGCCATGCCGCCGCGGGCTTTCCGTCCGGGTCGAAGCCGACTCGGCCGTGCGTGCCGATGTCGGTGTCAGGCAGCACGAGATCGCCGACGAGCTGCTCGTATGCCGGCTTCCGCTTCTCGATGAGCGCGGCGATGACCGGATGGCCGAAGGAAGCCTCGCTCACTCCGGCCTGGTCGGCGTGCGTGGCGGCAAGGAACGCCCTCAGGGACGCAGTACGGGGGCGTGAGGTGATCGCGGCGATGTGCACACGGATCTCGCCGACCGTACCGTCGGCCCGCAGGGCACGGGCCTCATCTCGATCATCCGGTTCCTGGTGGGCGTACCGAGGGAACAGGTCCAACGCTGCCTGGCTGCCGAGATAGTGACAGTCCGGACGGGCCGCTGGGCGAAGGCGTCCAAACGCTTTGCCCGATCCATCGGATCCCGCTTATCGTCCGACGACCGCAGTGGGCGTCGTCCGTCGAGAACGGCGTCCGAGGCATAGGGGGGAATCGTCGTGGGCGTCTTCGTCAGGATCAGAGGCTGGCTGGAGTGCGACGATCGGCAACTGGCCCAGGTCACACGGATCGTCGAGTCGGACGATCCCGATGAGACGTACAGCGGGGGCTGGACTTTCCCGCCGAGGCAGTACAACTTCACCAACTGGGGCTTCTACGGAGCCGCGATGCGTGCTCAGGCCGTCGACGACTTCCTGGAGCAACTGCGGCGCATCGCGCGGATCCCGGCGTCCGACGACGACAACGACCTGATCACCGGCCTGTTCCTCGTCAGTCACGAGGTCGACGGCATGAGCGAGTGGCAGGTCCGCGACGGGAACGTGGTGATCCGGGCGGCGAGCGAGGCGTATCGATACCTCGACGAGTAGGTCGCGGCACCTCTTGAGGTCCTTCAGGGCAGTTCGCTGTCAGTAGCGCGGTCCAGGGTGCGAGCCATGTCGTTCGCCCTTCCTGATGGCCTGCCTCCCGGTCGGTTCGTGGCCTGCGGTCCCGAACTCGTGTGGGTGTCCGACGAGTTCCCTGATGACATCGAACGGCTGTGGTCTCGCCTGCTGAGCGGACAACCAGTACACGGTTTGGTTCCGCTCCTGTGCCGGCCCGGCGTCTTGGGAAGTCCGCTCGGCCTGGATCACGTCGATGCCATCCGTCTGGAGGAGGTATTGGCCACGGACTTCGCCGAGTACCGGCGCAGGCGGCTGCCCTTCTGGACCGACCCGACGCCGGAATCGGCGCCCGAAGAAACAGAGCCATGGCCGCATGATCCGGGACCGCCGTTCGAACAGTGGCCGGGACTGGCACCGCGGGTGCCGACAGCGTCCGCAGGTCCGACTTCGGAGGAGGCTGCGGCACGCCTGCTGGACCGCCTCGTGGAGACGGGCCCGTTCGGGCTGGAGGAGTGCTGCTTGGTACTCGTCCCTGCCCGTCGAAGCAGCGATGCCCTGGCATTGATCGGCTGGTCCGCCGAGGCGCCACTCCCCCTGCTCTGCGCACTCCTGCGGAGGTGGGAGGACCGCTTCGGTGCCCAGGTCGTCGCGGCCGTCGGCAGCGAGCTGCACGTATCGGTCGCGAGACCTCCCGCGGAAGCAGAGCACGCGAACTTGCTGGCCCTGGAACACGTGTTGTCGACCGCGGACAACATCGTCGACGACCCGCCCACGCCGTTCCTCGAGTACGCTGCGCGGCTCGTGGGGCGGACTTCCTGGTCGTTCTGGTGGGACTAGGCACGACGGCTGGGCTGGGTCCTTCGTCGTTCGGCCGGGTCGATCCGGACTCGGCGGACGGCGAGACGCAAGCCACAGCTGCGAGGGCGCGAGCGGCAAACCTGTTGGCTTCGGACGAAGCGTCGCCGGTACGGTCTTTCCGTGTGCACCTACGCCTTCGTCCACTACAAGCTGCACTACGTGTGCGTGTCGTGCCGGATCAGCTTCAAACGGCATCCCAGCCGGGCCGGACACACATGCCCGCGCTGCGCGGGGACACTCCTGTGCGCCGGACATGACTTCGCGGCACCTCGGCGCGGCAATCGGAAGGCTTGGTCGGTGGTGGCGGTGGTCCTGGCTGCGGGCTTGCGGTACGAGGGCTTCGAGCCCTGCGGTTGCGGGCGCGAACCGAAGTTCCGCCCCCGTACACGTGCCCAGGTTCGCGCACGCCGCGTCATCGCCGCGCGGACCGGCACCCCGCTCGCGGAACTGCTCGGCCGGGCCAAGCCGCTGGAACAGACCCGCTGATCCAGCAATGGAGACCGCGTCGCCGCTGCAGGAGGGCGTCGTGGTGGGCCAACGGCCGACCGGCAGGGTGACCGGACTGGTCCCCTGGTCCCCTTCGGCGCCTTCGTAGAGGTCTCGGACGGCTTTCAGGACCTCGTCCATCCGTCCGAGCTCAGCTCGGTGCCGGTGGTGCCGGAGGGGGTCGTACAGGTCGACGATCAGGTCGTGATCGTCGTCACGGACATCGACAACGTACGACGCCGGCTCTCGCTGTCGCTTCGACAAGCCTGACTGGCAGGCAAGCCGCTTCGTATGCGGACTCGCGTCGCCCTGCCACAGGTCCAACGGTCAGAAGGCTCGCGGTCCGAATCGCCCCGCTGTCTGCCACGAACCGGCTCAGCCGGTAGGTGCTCTGTTCCACTGGGCGTCGGCACAGTGTGTCGATCCGGACGAGCGATGCGTCGATGTGCGCTTCCCGGAGCGAGCGCAGGTGCGAGCGCAGCTCCGCCTGGTCCCTGGTCTCAAGGGTCACTTCCCATTGCCCTGTTTCCGGTGCAGTGCGAGCAGCCGGCCGCTGCCTTTCCGCCTCCTGCCGCCGCTTCCGTTTCCCCTGCCCCGGCATCGACCCGGAATCGCCGATCGCTGTCAGCGAGGCAAGCCCACTGGTCCCGAGCACCACGCCCGCGGTCGGTGATCATTTGTCAGACACTGCCTCGCAGTGCTCTGGCCCCGAAGGTCACGGCACCTGGCTAGGCCGTTGCGCGCCGGACACGGTAGCTCCAGCGGGCGAGCGACCGGACAACTGTTTCTGCCCCTATGGGGTTGGCGCTGTGAACGAAGACCGCTCCGATCCGAAAGGGCCGTCCGTTGAAGGCGGCTTCTTCCATGAGGGTCACCACCGGCATGATGGTGTCCTCGCCTCCGAGATCGTGGTCGAGCCATAGCTCGTCGATGAAACTGTCGCGATGCTCTTCCAGGAGTCGGATGCCTTCGCGGCTGGTGCGGGCGATCCGCGTGGCCCTGGGGAGCGGTCGGAGATCATCTATGCCGAGGATGACGGGCACGGGCGCGACGGGGGCTTCTTTCACTGGCTCATTGTCACAGTACGGGCGCACGCGTTGTTCGCCGCGCTCGGTACTGCTCCGGAGTCGCTCGCCGCGGCGCTCGATGACACGGACAGACGGGTCGACGTGGGGTGCGGCGAGCTCGCCGGCTGGTGGGCACACCGGCACGGGGAACCGTCCGGCGGACATAGGCTGTCTTTCTCGTGTCGGGCCGCGGCCCCGCGGCCGGAGGAGGAGCGGGTGACAACGAGAGCGCGAGCGTTATGGGCCGACTATTGGCCCTTGGCGGTACTTCCCGTCGTCGCCGGCGTCATGGACCTGCTGCTGTGGTGGCACGGCGAGCCCTGGAGCTGGTCGGACTGGGCCTCCAGCTTCGGCCTGGGCGCCGTCACCACGATGGTCGTCGGGATGCTGCTCGCCCGGCGTCAGGGCAACATCCAAGAGGCGCTGGCTGACCTGGAGTTGACCGAGAAGATTGCTTATCTCACCTACTCGGCACCGGAGTTGCGAGAGGCGTCCACCCCAGGTCGTACGTACCGGGCGCTGTACGACTGCCGGGCCGGGCTGTCCCTGGTGCCGCTCGCCCGGCCGGCGATGCAGGAGGAGTATCTGCGCACGGTGTCCCGTGTGCTGAGCACCGTCACGGACACCCTCGGCTCCTCTCTGCACTCCCATGCGCACTGGACGCCCGACGACTGGCGCAAGCTCCTCTCGGTGATCGAGGGGCTTCGCGGAACGGCCGAGTTCCATGCGCGGAGGTCGAGAATCATGGCCGATCACTGGTCCGGCGAATTCGGCTCGCGAACAGGACAGTTGGCGCGTATGGCGGTCCAGCCGGTGCCGTTCGAGGTGTTCCGGGCCCACTTCACGCAGGGAGCGCACCGCATCCGTGCCTCCCTCGACTGGGAGGCACTGTCGCGGATGGCCCGGCAGGGCGATCCGCCGGTCGGGTTGGCCATGGTGTCCACCACGCTCGCGCCGTACGACCTCGCCGCGCTGGCGGGCTATCACGCCCCCTGGTACCGCGAGGCGTCCGGGACAGGGGAGGTGAGGTACGACCAGCGCGACGCGGTGCCACTGCGGCACGCCGAACTGGCGACTGACCTCTCCTCCCTCCGCCAGGAACGGCGCTCGCGCATCGGAGAACTGCGGGACCATTACGCGACCCGGCTCGACGCCCAGGGAATCTCGCTCATGCTCGCGACCTACGCGCTGGGGCCGGACGGGTATCTGGTCCTCGACGGCAATCACCGGCTGACCGCTCTGGCCCAGCTCGTCGCCAAGGGCTGTCCGGCCACGCTGATCGAGTTCCGGTTGACCGCGCCCCTGGATCCCGCACTGCTGCCGGATCTTCGCCACTATCGCGGTGGTGGGCGGGGCGCGGTGCCGGGCGCGTCGTGACGTGCCTCAGCTCACCGCCTGCTTCACGAGCGCGGCGATCCTCGCCTCGGCCTCCGCGTTCAGTTCCGTGAGGGCGAACGCGGAGGGCCACATGGTGCCCTCGTCCAGGTTCGCCAGGTCGCTGAAGCCGAGGGTCGCGTACCGCGCCTTGAACTTCTCCGCGCTCTGGAAGAAACAGACGACCTTGCCGTCCAGCGCGTAGGCGGGCATGCCGTACCAGAGCTTCGGCGCGAGGACCGGAGCGTTCGCGGTGACGACGGCGTGGACGCGCTCCGCCATGACCCGGTCGGACTCCTGCATCTCGGCGATCTTCGCGAGTACGTCCCGTACCGCCTCGGCCGCCTTGTCCGCGCGCGAGCCGCGGCGGGCTTCCTTCTTGAGTTCCTTGGCGTGGTCCTTCATCGCGGCCCGCTCTTCGGCCGTGAATCCCTCGTGCTTGCCGCTTTCCGTACTGCTCATGGCAGAGCTCCCCGTCCAGGTCATGGTGTCCGGGGTCCCGTGCGCGCTGACGGCGGTGTGCGGCCCGGACGTTGTCGGCCCCATTGTGCCGATCATGCCGACCTCGCGCGTGCGCTTCGGCATCAGCGGCCGGCACCGCCGGGGGTACGGCGGTGCCCGGTCGGCGCCTGCCCCGTCCCGTCAGGCGTCGGCGCGCCGGTCGCCGTCCTCTCGTGTCGCGGGCGGAGTGTCGGCCCTCGTGAACGGCAGGACCAGGCGGGAGGGGTGTGCCGCATCACGGTAGATCTTGTGGGTGACGGGGCGGCCCACCGGCAGGTGGAAGGCGTCCGGTGGGAGGAGGGAGTTGTGCGCGTCGGCCAGGGGCTCGTCGTTCGACAGCTCCACCACCAGGCGGTGACCGGGAAGGAAGGTGGCGGCGTGCGGGTAGAGGCGCAGCACGTACTCCTCGATCCTCCCGGGCTCGACCGGCACCGCGCGGGTGTGCGGGTGGTAGGGGTCGCCCTCGGTGGTGCGCTCCTCGTCGAGCTCGCGGTGGGACGCCTTGAGGTAGCCGGTGGTGATCAACTGCCGCTTGCCGCCGGGAGCTTCGTCCCACAGGCGCAGGATGAAGTTGGTGTCGTCCTGGTCGATCTCGGCGAACAGGTGCGCCGCGCCGGTCCCGATCAGCTCGGTGGGCTCCTCGAACGGTTCGGTGCTCCAGGTGAGCACCTCGACCTTGTCGGTGACCGTGAGCGGTGCCTGGTAGAAGCCGTCGGGGACGGCGTGCTCGGTGCCCATGTGCTCGGGCTCGTAGGAGAGTTTGTGCCGGGGGCGGAGGTGGAGCGACTTGTGGGTGGTCGGCTTCGGGGGCCACCGGTCCGCGGTGACCACCTCGCGTGAGCCCTCCACGAAGACGCTCACGGCCGGCTCGTCCATGATCCCGTTGTCGACGCCCTTGAGCCAGTACTCGTACCAGCGGAACATCTTGTCGTGCTCCTCGATCCAGGGGCGCGACTGCATCGGGGGGTAGGAGCCGATGTCGAGCTTCTTGGGGCCCTTGAGCACGTCGAACAGTTCGATGTGACCGTCCACCGTCCAGCCGCGTCCCTGGTCGATCTGGAGGTAGACCGGGATGTCGATGTTCCGGGCCAGGTTGACGGGGTTGCGTTCCTCGTACCAGTCGCCGTCGAGCGGGTTCATGACGATGTCGAACCAGAACTCGCGGTTCTTGGGGTACTTCAGGACATGGACGAGGTTCGGCCAGGCGGCCACGTCGGGATCGTTCAGCCGTTCGTCGACGAGCTTGTTCAGCGCCTCGGGGCTGTGCACCTCCTGCATACGGGACTTGACGTTCGTGTGCGCGATGCCGGAGTCGCCGCCGCGGCCCTCGCGGGCGGCGCGCGGCATGAACCACATGACGCCGCCGTGGTACGTCGTCTCGTAGAAGTCGAAGTGACCGCCGCTGACGAAGATCGCCTTGAGGTGCGGGGGGCGTTCGGCGGCGGCGAGCACCTGCATGGAACCGAAGTAGGAGATGCCGATCATGCCGATGTTGCCGTCGCACCACGGCTGGGCGGCGACCCATTCGATCAGGTCGTGGAGGTCCTGTCCCTGGGGGACGCCGCCGGCGTTGTAGTTGCCGATCATGACGCCGCCGGAGTCGCCGGTGCCGCGCATGTCGCCGATGACGTGGACGTATCCCTCGCGGACGACGCGGGCGATGTCACCGGCCTCGATGCAGCCGTCCCACATCGGGCTGGGGCGGCGCTGCGGAGGCGTGGTCAGGGCGAGGGCCTGGAGTTCCTTGCCGTAGGCGCTCATCGCGATCAACGCGGGCCTGGGGGTGTCGTCGGTGCCGTGGTAGGCGTCCACGGCGAGTTCGACGCCGTCGCGCATGGGGACCCGCAGGTCCTTGCGGACGGCGATGGACTGCTCGCCCGCGCGAATGGTGTGAAGGTCGGTCATGGTGCGGTGCTCCTGTACTGCGCGGTCGGGTGGTGCTGCGCGCGGTAACCGTGCAGCGAGGTGAAGAAGGGCGAGGGTTCGAGGGCCGGGTCGCCGGTGTAGCCGAGCGCGTCGGCCACGGGGGCGAAGGGCGAGTACGGGGAGTCCGTCTCGCTCAGGCCAGCCTCCAGGCAGCGGCAGGCGGCCTCGGCGACCCGGCCTTCGGCGGCGAGGCTCTGGGCGATGGCCTCGCGGGCCTGCGCCTCGTCGAGTTCGACGCCGTACGGGGTGCCGTCGTCGCGGCGGTACGGGTGCCCGAGGTACAGGTGCCGTGGGCGGACCTCGTCGCGGAGGTGTTCCAGGCCGGCACGGTAGGCGGCCGGGTCGGTGTAGCCGGGGAAGCCGTTGGCTGCGCCGTGGACCTGTACGGCGTCGCCGACGAAGACGGAGCGCCGGCCGTCGACGGCGTAGGCGACGGACCCGGGGGTGTGCCCGGGGATCGCGTGCACCGAGACGGTGACGTCGCCGCCGAGGGAGAGCGTCTCGCCGCCCTGGACGAGCAGCGTGGGTTCCATCTGCCCGGAGATGACGGCGTCCGTGGCCGCGGCCACCTTCGCCTCGCCCTCGGGGTCGCGCAGGTAGCGGCCGCGTCCGGCCCGGTACTCGTCCACGTGGGCCCGGCGGGAGCGGAGCATCGGTGCGTCGGCCTCGTGGATCACCACCTGCGCGCGGCGGCCGGTGAGCTCCCACAGGGCGTGCGCCCCGCCGATGTGGTCGATGTGCCCGTGCGTGAGCAGGATCCAGCGCACGTCCTCGATGCGTCGCCCGATCGCCTCCAGAGCGGGGGCCATGCCCTGTGCGGGGGAGGTCGCGATCCCGGTGTCGACGATCGCCGGTTCGGGCGCGTCGATGAAGAAGCTGTACAGACCGAACCTCCCCCACGGCGAGACGAGGGGGTGGACGGTGACGTCGCGTGTCATGGTCACCTTTCCGAACTTCTTTTACAGCGGCTCGTGTTCAGTGCCGGGTGAGGAAGTCGCGGGTCTCGGCGAAGACCCGGTGGAACTCCGGGATCCAGGAGAAGTGCTGGACGAAGCCGTGACCGGCGCCCTCGTAACGGCTCACCGTGGCAGGCACGCCGGCGTCCTGGAGGCGGCGGCCGTACAGCTCCCCCTCGTCGCGCATCGGGTCGAACTCGGCGGTGACGACGAGGGCCTGTGGCAGCCCGTTCAGGTCCTCGCGCTTGACCGGGGAGACCAGGGGGTCGGCCGGGTCGGCGCCGCTGTCGAGGTAGAAGGCGTTGAACGGCTTGAGGCCGGCCGTCTCCAGGCCGTACCCGACGGCGTTCTCCCGCAGCGAGGGATGGCGGTCCTCGTCGAAGTCCAGGTCGAGGGAGGGGTAGTAGAGGATCTGGTGGGTGACCCCGTCGAAGCCCTCGTCGTGGGCCCTGGCCGCCACGGCGGCGGCGAAGCCGGCACCGGAGCTGTCGCCCGCCACGCCGAGCGTCACGCCGTCCCAGCCCAGACTCACGCCCTGCTCGGCGGCCCATCGGGTGACGGCGTAGCAGTCGTCGAGACCGGCCGGGAAGGCGGCCTCGGGCGCCCGGCGGTAGCCGACGGAGACCACTTTCAGACCGGTCTCCTTCGCCAGGGAGCGGGCGAGGTGGTCGTGCGTGTCCAGGCTGCCGAGGAAGAAGGCGCCGCCGTGGAAGTAGACCAGCAGGCCGTGCCGGTCCGCGGCGGTGGGCGTGTAGACGCGTACCGGCACGTCGCCGGAGGCGGTGTGCGCGGTCAGGTCCGCGACCGCGTGCAGCGGCAGTCGGTCCTCGACGGCGGGTACGTGCGCCTCCTCCGCGGCGCGCAGCGCGGCCGGGTCGAGCGGGCCCTCGGGCGCGGGCGGCAGGGTCGCGAGGAACTTCGCGATCTCGGGGTGCAGCGGCATGACCTACTCCTTCGTCGCGGCGGCCGCGGGCTTCTGGCCGGGGAAGACGTCGTCGATCTCGTCCTCGGACCAGCCCTGGCGCGAGATGGCCTGGAGCTGGTCGGTCACCGGCTTGCGGGTGGCCTGGTAGAGGGCGAGGGCCTCCTTCACGGAGCCCGCCTGCCGCAGGGCGTCGGCGAGCCCTCCGGCGTCCTCGATGGCCGAGTTGGCGCCCTGGCCCTGGTGGTGCAGCATCGAGTGCGCGGCGTCCCCGACCAGCACGACGGAGTCCGAGTGCCAGGTGTCGACCGGGTCGATGTCGTAGACGGCGCGGATGTTCACGGTGTCCATGTCGAGGCCGCGGGTGATGGCCACCAGGCGCTCGTCGAAGCCCTGGACGGTGCGCAGCATGTCGTCCTTGGTGACCTGCGGCGTCCAGGTGCCGTCCGGGCACAGGGCGGTGATGTCGAAGGACACCTGGTCGCGGTGGCGCAGCGGCAGCAGGTAGACCTTCGTGCCGCGGCCGATGTACATGCGCAGGTTGTCGTCGATGACCATGCCGTGGGCGTCGTCCGCGGAGATGACGGCGCGGTAGGCGTGCTCGCCGGAGAACACCGGTTCCCGGTCGCTGAACAGCTGCTGCCGTACGGCGGACTTGATGCCGTCGGCGCCGACGACGAGGTCCGCCTCGACGGTGGTGCCGTCGGCGAAGGCCAGGACGGAGCTGTCGCCCTTGTCCTCGACGCTCTGGAGGCGGTGGCCGAGGCGCACCATGCCTTCGGGCAGCACGCCGAGCAGGGCCTCGATGAAGTCGCCGCGGTGGATCAGACGGGTGTGGGTCTGCTCGCCCTCGGCGGGCCACGTCTCCTTCATGATCGGGTCGCCGGTGGCGGTGAGGATCTCGAAGTACTCGCTGGGCGAGCTGACTTCGGCGATCGCGTCGAAGATCCCCCACTGGCGGAACCGGTTCATGGTGGCGGGGCGCAGGCCGATGCCGGCGCCGACCTCACGGATCCGGTTGGCCTGTTCGTAGACGGTGACGTCCGCGCCGAGCAGGCCGAGGGCCTTGGCCGCCGCCGCGCCGCCGTAGCCCGCGCCGACGATCGCGATCTTCAGTTTGTTCAGGTCCGAGGACTGCATGGCGGAACTCTCCTACTTCTGGATGGTGAGGAAGTCGGCGGGGTTGCCGACGAAGATCGTCTGGATGGCGGCCTCGTCGAGGCCGGCGGCACGCAGGTCCGGGAGCAGGTCGTCGAAGAGGTAGTTGACGGTGTGTCCCTTGACGCCGGGCCAACCCAGCGGGGAGCAGTTGGCGTCGGCGGAGGCGAGGACCTGCCCGATCCGGCGGCCGTTGTCGATGAACCGCAGGAAGTGGTCCAGGCGTTCCTTGCGCGGACGGGCCCAGAACGGCGGGTCGGGCAGTTCGGTCTCGTAGCCGAAGGTGTCGAAGCCGATGCGGCCGCCCTGCTCGGCGATCCAGACGTCGCGGGTCCTGTCGGCGTTGACGCCGTCGTCGACGTGCCCGAACAGCACTCGGTCCAGCGGCAGTTGCTCCTCCTCGAAAATGGCTACGGCGTTCTCGGCGTCGATCGCGAGGTGGGTGAGGATCGGTACGCCCGTACGGAGCGAAGCGCGGGCGGCGGCGCGGTAGATGCGCTTGTCCAGATCGGT
This sequence comes from Streptomyces sp. NPDC001443, assembly GCF_053597355.1. NCBI lineage: Bacteria > Bacillati > Actinomycetota > Actinomycetes > Kitasatosporales > Streptomycetaceae > Streptomyces > Streptomyces sp. NPDC001443. The sequence goes on along the minus strand of NZ_JBSFIA010000021.1, from coordinate 27,269 downwards.
CATGCGGCCGCCACGGCTGACGCCGACCTTGATGACGCCGGCGAGACTGCCGGTGCCGCCGATGCCGACGGTGATCTCGTGGACGAACTGCCGTGTCAGGTAGTCGACATCGGCGCGGGCGAAGTGCGGCAGAGCCGTGTCGCCGCCGACGAAGCCGGTGCAGGCGACGATGTGGACGCCGGTCTTCGCGGACAGCGACCTGTAGTGGTCGACGTCGCGGCCGTTGCAGATGCCGGTCGCGTCGACGAAGGTGCCGCCGCCCAGCTCGTGGAAGCGGCGGAGCTTCGGAACGGTCTCCTCGTACCGCTGCTCGGGGGTCTTCCACCACTGCGTGTCCAGCTCGGAGCCGGGCATGCCGTAGCCGATGTGTTCGTGGATCGCCACGAAGCCCAGCTCCTCGGCGGGGATGGGCCCCAGGACGGTGTTGACTCGCGACACAGCACTCACCTTCGGAAAAAAGATCTTGACGGTCGTTCGGGCCGGCGCGTTCAGCGCGTCGCGAGCAGGTCGCGGGGGTTGGCCCGGAGGATGCGCCGTACGTCGTCGTCGCCGACGCCGTGCGCCTCGAGCAGGGGCACGAAGGCGGTCAGGACGTGGCTGTACGGCAGGTCGTTGGCGGGGTGCCCCTTGGCCACCCCGGTCGCCCCGACGGAGAGCAGGATCCGGCCGGCGTGTCCGGCGCGTACGAGATCGGCGACCAGGTCGGCCCGCTCGGCGTCGGTCAGGTGCTCGTCGTCCTCGGTGCCGACGTGGTCGAGGACGACGTGGGCGCCGCGGTCGGCGATGCGCCGCGGGGCACCGGCGGCGGCGGCTTCCCTGCGGTCGAGGCCGCCGACGGCGACCCGGTCGGCGGGCAGCTTCTCGTCGAGGACGACGTCGAGTTCGCGCAGGGCATCGGCGCCGTGGCGGAAGGAGAGCGGGCTGCCCGTGGCGAGGGCGGCGCGGGCCGCGCCGCGCAGCAGGCTCTCGTCGGTCGCGGTCATGCCGGCGCGGGTCACCGTGGTGGTGACCAGGCCGGCGGGGCCGCGGCGCTCCACGCGCGGGACCACCATGCCCTCGGTGATCTCCTTGGTGAAGAGGCCGGCGAACTTCTCGGCGGGCCAGGGGGTCGGCGGGTCGGTCTGGGGCGTGAGGAAGTAGCCGCCGAGCAGTTCCTCGGGTCCCTGGCCGGTCGAGGCGACGATGTGCACACCCGTCGCACGGGACAGGGCCTCGTACAGGCGGACGTCCCGGCCGTGGAACATGCCGGTGCCGTCGACGATCGTGCCGCCGCCGTGGGCACGGAAGTCCCGCAGTTTGCCGGCCAGCGTCTCGAAGATCTCGGCGCGGTCGAGGGTGATGTCGAAGGCGTGTTCCGCGCCCGGCAGCACCGACAGCAGCGCTTCGTGGACCGAGACGACGCCCAACTCCCCGGCCGGCACCGGGCCCAGGACGGTGTTGACGGTGTTGCTGTTCACGCTCATGGCTGCCTCACGTCTGCGGTGCGGGTGCGGCGGTGCACCCTGTGGCTGCCGTCACGCTAACCATTCGCTTTACATGACGTCAACGAAACGAACATCACGAATATATTTTGCTCGTGTAGTTGCGTGAAGGCGGGGGATCGGAGCACGGAAGACCCGCACGGCATCGGGATTGGACTGGCTGGCGTCGGTCAACCTCAACCTGCTGGTGCCTCTTCTCGTGCTGCTGGAGGAACGGTCGGTGACCCGGGCGGCGGAGCGAGTCGGGCTGTCACAGCCGGCCATGAGCCACGCCCTGACCCGGATGCGGCGCCTGCTGGGTGACGACCTCGTCGTTCGGCAGGGCAGCGGCGTCACGCTCACCCCGCGGGCCCTGGAGCTGATCGCGCCACTGCGTGGCGCGCTGCAACAGGCGGCGCAGATCGTCGACCTCCCCTCCTTCGACCCCGCCACGGACGAGCGGGTCATCACCGTCGCCATGACGAACAGCACTGCGTTCGTCGTCGACCCCCGGCTGACCCTGCTCGTCGCCGAGCGCGCCTTGCCCGCCACGCTACGGGTGCGGACGATCACGGTGCCGACCGTGGCCGCCTTCACCGAAGGGGGCGTCGACGTCGTCCTGACGTCCGAGGGGCATGCCTCGCCGTATCCGCGCGAGCGGCTCCACGACGACCGTTGTGTGGTGGTGGCCGCGCCGGACACGCCGCCGCAGGCGGAGCGCTCGACCTGCTCACCGCCGAACCGCACATCGTCGTCGGCACCGACCGGCGGGTCTTCTCGTACTCGGTGCTGGAGGACGAGGGCATCCCCTACCGCGTCGGGCCGCGAATCTCCGACTTCCTGCTGATGCCGTTCACGCGGCCCGCGCCGGCGGTGTCGCCCTGCTGCGGTACTGGGCCGCCGTCACCATGCGCACCCTCGCCGACCCACGGATCGAGAAGTTCCCGTTTCCGCTGCCCGGACCGGACTCGGCATCGACATGGTTTGACATCCTCCCCTTCTTAAAAAAAGGGGATTCCAACCCGGGTGGGTTGAGGTTCACGGGCGCTCGGACGGCTGGTGGCCGTTGTCGCCCCTCCGGCACCGGCTGAGCGCCGGGGGCGGGGGATCCCGCCCTGTCCTGCCGCGACGTTGACTGCTGCGTTGTGGTCGGCGTTGCAGGTGAAGCCGCAGGAGGAGCAGACGAACTCGGCTTGGCTCTTGCGCGAGTTCTTGTCGATCCAGCCACAGCTACTGCACCGCAGAGAGGTGTAAGGCGCGGGTACGTCCTCGACCCGGCCGGGGGCCTTGTGTCCGGTGCGCTGGCGGAGCAGGCCCCAGCCCTGGGCGAGGACCGCCCGGTTCAGCCCGGCCTTGGCCCGGACGTTCTTGCCGGGCTGTTCGGCCGTTCCCCTCGCCGAGGCGGTCATGTTCTTGATGTTCAGTTTCTCGAACCGGATCACGTCGTAGGTGCGGGCGAGCATGGTGCTGGTCTTCTCGCACCAGTCCTTGCGCCGGTCGGCCTCTCGCGCCCTGAGCCTGGCGACCGTGGCATGTGCGGCGGTCTTGGCCTGGCTGCCCTTCGGGGCGCGTGCGGCGCGCCGCTGGTGTTTGCGGATCTGGGCGCGTTCTTTGAGAGTGAGCTGGGGGCAGTTCAGTTTCCGGCCGTCCGAGAGGGCGGCGGTGATCTTCACACCCCGGTCGATGCCGATGACCTCGCCCGTGCCGGGTGCGTCGAGCGGTTCGGGGACGACGGCGAACGCGATGTGCCACCGGCCGCCCCGGAAGGTGACGCGGAACGTCTTCGCCCTCGGCAGCTCGGCGCGGGTGAGGCGGAAGCGGACCCAGCCGCAGCCGGGCACCTTCACCCGCGCCCACCGCCGGTTCAGTTTCTGCACCACCACCGAGCGGCCCATGACCTGCCTGCCGGTCTTCGCGTTCAGCTTTGGTGAACCGTCCGGCCAGGATTCCGGGACCCGGTCGGTGCCGATGACACGGAAGCCCTCGTGCGAGTGTTTCCTGCGCCAGGTCGGCTCACCGAACCCGGAGGTGAAGCGGGCCGTCTTGGCTGCGGTGAAGTCCTTCAGGGCCTGCTGCTGCACATCCGCGTTCCCGGCCGCCAGCCAAGCGTTCTCACGTCGGGCCTCGGTCAGCTGACGGCACTGCTCCGCGAAGCCGGGCGCAGAGCTGCGGCCGGGCCGCCAGTGCGCGTGCTGCTCCACCGCCAGGTTCCACACATACCGGGCGTGCGCACAGTGCAACAGCAACTGCTGCGCCTGCGCGGGCGTCGGGTACAGCCGGAAACGCGACATGCCACGAACCTAGCCACCCCGTTCCCCTCCCGCGCGCGTCTTCGACCGACCTCACCCGTCAGAGTGACCGACACACCCCGTCCTCCAGGGCAGCCTCCGGCCGCAGAGCCCCGGGCCCGCCGTCACCACCGGCTGCCCGCGCCGGGCCTCAGCGACGTATCTTCCGCAACGCCGGACCGCCCTGACGGCGATCCTGCTTGCCCTGCCCCGCCATGCGGGAGCGGGCATTCCCCCGGCCTTGAAGGACCGGACACCCTGCCCGAAAATAAGGCAGAACCGGCGCCTGGCCGACCGCCACTTCGTCACCTGGCTGCGCAGCCTGCTGTACGACGCCGCGGCCGAGCAGTGAGGCGGACCGGTCCTGTCCGCTGCGGTCAGGTCAGCAGGCGCACCCAGCTGGCGCTGAGCTCGTCGAGCATCTGCTCGCGGGTGATCTTCCAGTCGGCGTCGCCCCAGTGCTGGGCGATGTAGTCCAGCTCGGCCATCGCCAGCACGCCCCGGAAACGGCGCTGGTGGGGTTCGAGCCGCCCGGCCGCCGTCAGCCCGTCCTCGATGTCGCTGATGGCCTCTTCAAGCCATCGTTCCACCAGGTCGCGCAGCTCGGGATCGACGGCCGCGGCGTCCCGGCCCACGCGGATGATCGGCCGGATCTCCGGCCAGCTGTCGGCGGTGCGCCGCAGCCAGGCGCCGATCGCCTCGGGCGTGCCCGCGGTCACGGTGGCGACCAGGTCCTGGGCCGTGGAACCGTGCTCGGGCGAACGCACGCGCTGGAGCGCCTCGTTGAGCCGCTCGTCGATGAGCGCCTTCATCAGGTCGCTGCGGGAGGGGAAGTAGGCGTAGAAGGTCACCCGGGTGGTGCCCGCGGCGGTCGCGATGTCGTCGACCTTGGTGGCGGCGTACCCCTTCGTGGTGAACAGGTCGAGCCCGGACTCCAGCAGCAGGCGGCGCGTCATCTGTTTCTGCGCCTGTCGAAGGTTCGCCATGCCCGGATCCTAGCGCGTCGGCGCTCGCCGTCCGTACGTACCGGCCTACGGACACACGCACCGCATGGATCGCTGCCGGGCTGTAAAGCTCCGGTGGCGGCCCAGCCGATCGCGCGGGATCGGCAGCGGGCGTCGCTCATGCCGCCGTACCCCGGGCGGCCGGCTGCGGGGTCGCGGAGGACAGCGGGATCGGCTCGAACATGGGTGGTTCCTGGTCCGGGGTCAGCGCGGTCGGGCCGTACAGCCAGTCCACGAAGGAGTAGTCGGAGGTGGCGCGGGTGCGCAGCAGGGCGTTGCGCTGCTCGCGGGGGACGCCGTCGAGGTGCCACAGCTCGCCCCACGCGCGTGAGGTCGTCACCACGCGGCGGCAGTGCTCGGGGCGCACGACCTCGTAGGCGGCGAGGGCGGCGTCCCAGTCCGGGGTGCCGTCGGCGGCGCGGTGGCGGGCGACGTGCTCGCCGAGGACCCAGCCGTCCTCGATGGCCATGATCGCGCCCTGCGCGATGTACTGGAGCGGCGGGTGCGCGGAGTCGCCGAGCAGGGCGATCCGGCCGTGCACCCAGTTCATGATCGGGTCACGGTCGAACATCCGCCACCACTTGTCCCGCCACATGAACGGCAGGCCGTCCCGTACGAAGCCGCAGGTGTCGGCGAAGGCGGCGTCGAGTTCGTCCGGGGTGCCCCAGTCCTCCCGGCCGGCCAGCGCCTTGGGGGACTCGAACACCGCGACCTGGTTGAGCATCTCGCCGCCGCGCAGGCCGTAGTGGACGAAGTGGCAGCCGGGGCCGATGTACACCGCGACCTCGCCGAGGTCCACGGACTTCACCCGCTCGAGGTCGGCGGGGACGGTGCCGCGGTAGGCGACGTAGGCGGAGGAGACGGGCCGGTCGTCGACGAGCAGCCTGCGGGCGACGGAGTGCAGGCCGTCGGCCGCGATCACCACACCGGCCTCGTGCGTCCGGCCGGAGGCCAGGGTGACGCGGGCACCGGTGGCGGTGTTCTCGTACGAGGTCACCTGCGCGTCGTTGATCAGCTCGACTCCGGCTCGCTCGCAGGCGCGCAGCAGCAGGCCGTGCAGGTCGCTGCGGTGGATGACCAGGTACGGGAAGCCGTAGCGCCGCTCCAGGTCCCGCAGGTCGAGCCGGGTCAGTTCGTCGCCGTCGACGGCGTCGCGCATGACCATCGTGTCCGGGACGACGCCGAGGCTCCTGGCCTCCTGGAGCAGGCCGTAGTCGTCGAGGATGCGGGTGCAGTTGGGGGCGAGCTGGATGCCCGCGCCGACCTCGCCGAAGGCGGGGGCGCTCTCCAGCAGACGGACGGCGAGGCCCTGGCGGGTCAGCGAGAACGCCGCGCCGAGGCCGCCGATGCCGCCGCCGACGACGATCACATCAGGATGGGACATGGAACTCACTCCTCAGAGCCACGGGCCGAGCTCGGGGGCGTCGGCAAGGGTGTGGGGGCGGCCTGCCAGCCAGGCGGCGACCTCGGGCAGCGGCCCCTCGAACAGCGCGGGCAGCGCGGACAGTTGCCGCTTGGCTCGGATCTCGTCGACCAGCGCGGCCAGGAAGCCCTCGGGCAGATCGGTGAAGGTGACGACGCCGGTGCCGAGGTCGACGGCGTGGACACACACCTCGCGGGCGCGCATCCACGGCAGTTCGGTCGCGGGGACGGTACGGCCCTGGGCGGTGACGACCTGGTGCCGCCACTGCTCGTCGGTGAGCCGGTCCAGTGCCTCGGCGAGGCGCTGCGCGGATCCGGTCAGCCAGGAGCGCAGCTCACCGGCCGACAGGGCGGGGCCGCGGGCGATGCCGGCGGCGCGCTCCTCGGCGGAGGCGTACATCGGCGTCTCCTCGCCGGTGGCCGCCCAGTGCACGAGGTTGCCCAGGGCGTCGGCGTTGGCGGCGACGTGCGCGACGAGGTGCTTGCGGGTCCAGCCGGGCAGTGCGCTGGGGGCCGAGAAGCCGTCCTCGGCGAGGCCCGCGACGGCGTCGAGCATCAGCTCGGTTCCGGTGCGGGCCCAGGCGCGCGCGTCGGCGAGGGTGCGCGTGGCGGTGGTCGTGCCTGGGCCGCCTTGCGAGGTGACGGTCGCGCCTCGGCCACCCTTCGGGGCGGTGGTCATGCCTCGACCACCCTGTTGGTGCAGGCGCCCAGGCCGGTGATCTCGGTGACCACGGTCTGGCCGGGGAGCAGGAAGACCTTGGGGTCGCGGGCGTTGCCGACCCCGGCCGGGGTGCCGGTGGCGATGATGTCGCCGGGGCGCAGGGTGATGACGGTGGAGATGTACTGCACCAGGAAGACCGGGTCGAACAGGAGCGTGCCGGTGTCGTCCTGCTGCATCACCTGGCCGTCGACGGACGTCGTCACCTGGAGCGCGGGGCGGGTTCCGCCGACCTCGTCGGGGGTGACGACGTAGGGGCCGACCGGGGTGGTGGCCTCCCAGATCTTGCCCTGGGTCCACTCGATGGTGCGGAACTGCCAGTCGCGCACCGAGATGTCGTTCATGACGGTGAAGCCGGCGATGGCGTCGGCGGCCTGCTGCTCGTCGGCGCGGCGCACCTGCTTGCCGATGACGACGGCGAGTTCGACCTCCCAGTCGAGCGCGTCGGTCTCGGCGGGCTTGACGAGGTCGTCGTTCGCGCCGAGCAGCGTGTCGGCGAACTTGGGGAAGAGCGTGGGGTGATCGGGCAGGTCCCGGCCCATCTCCTTGATGTGGTTCGTGTAGTTGTGGCCGACGCAGACGACCTTGGAGGGGTTGGGGACGACCGGTGCGAAGTCCGCGCCGTCGACCGGGTAAGTGGCCCCGGACGCGGCGGACTTGGCCTGCGCCTGCGTCTGCCAGTCCGGCTGGGCGAACAGCTCGCCGAGGTCGGAGTGGCCGAGGTCGACGAGGACGTCGCCGTCGAGGCGGACCGCCCGGGTGCCGTCGGCGGTGCGGAGGGTGGCGAGCTTCATGGTCAGGCGTCCTTGTCGGTGCGGTCGAGCCGGGTGCGGTCGAGCTTGAGCGCCTCGAGGACGGGCGCGTCGGAGAAACGGAAGAGGTCGAGGGCCGTGGAGTCGGAGTCGGTGCGGCCGGCCTCGGACCTGGCGGAGAACGGCTCCCAGGACGGGACGACGAACAGGTCGCCACGCGTCACCGACCAGGACTTCTCGCCGACGGTGACGGTGCCGGAGCCGTCGAAGACCTGGTAGACGGAGGAGCCGGTCTCGCGCACCGGCATGGTCTCGGCGCCCCGGGCCACGCGGTGGAACTCGGCGCGGATGGTGGGCAGGACGTCGGAGCCGTCGTGCGGGTCGGTGTAGCGCACCGCGGCGTGTCCGGGCTCGACCGTGCCACCGAAACCCTCCTTCTCCAGCAGGAGTTGGTCGCGCAGCGCCGCGTCGGTGTACTCCCACTTGTAGGACAGCAGCGGGCTGCCCGGGGTGGCGGGGGCGGCCGCGAGGGGGCGCAGGCCCGGGTGGCCCCACAGCCGCTCGGAGCGGGACCGGCTCGGTGTGGTCCGCTCGGCCTCGGTGATCTCGTCGCGGCCGAACTCGAAGAACTGCGCCTCGGTGACGTACTGGAACGGGATGTCCAGGCCGTCGATCCACGCCATGGGCTCGCTGGTGGCGTTGTGGTGGGCGTGCCAGTTCCAGCCGGCCTGCGGCAGGAAGTCGCCGCGGTTCATGGGCACGGGATCGCCGCCCACGACGGTCCACACACCGGAGCCCTCGACGACGAAGCGGAAGGCGTGCTGGGTGTGCCGGTGCTCGGGGGCGTCCTCGCCGGGCATGAGGTACTGGATGGCGGCCCACAGCGTGGGCGTGGCGAAGGGCCTGCCGCCGAGGGAGGGGTTGGCCAGCGCGATGGCCCGGCGTTCGCCGCCGCGGCCGACCGGAACCAGGTCGCCGGCCTGTGCGGCGAGCTCGCGCAGCCGTTCCCAGCGCCATACGTGCGGCACGGCGCGCGAGCGCGGGTGGGCGGGCATCAGGTCGCCGATCTCGGTCCACAGCGGGACGAGGAGTTCCTGCTCGAAGCCCCGGTACAGCTTCTCGAGCGCCGGGGTGACGTCGGGCTGTCCGTCCGCGGCGAGGGCCTTCAGCCGGACCGGGGAGCCCGCGGCGTTGTCTTGGGTGATGGAGGACTCGGTCACGGATTCAGCGTGCCGGGTGTCCGCTGTATGAGCATATGGATTCTGGAGAGCAGAATCGACAGGACACCGGAACATGGAGGACCACCGTGGACAAGGAGCTCAGGACACCGCCGCCCTATCCCATCGCCAGCGTGGACCACGCGCTGCGGGCGGCGACCATTCTGCAGATGGAGGGCGACGCGACGGTGGCGCAGCTCGCCGGGCGTCTGGGGGTCGCGAGGTCGACGGCTCATCGCATCCTGGCGATGCTCGTCTACCGGGACTTCGCCGTACGGGGCGAGGACCGCGTCTATCGCGCGGGCCCGGTGCTGGAGCTGGCAGCGCACTCCCAGTCTCTCGTGTCCCGGCTGCGGGCGACGGCTCTGCCCCACCTGCACCGGGTCGTCGATCTCGTCGGCGAGACCACGAACCTGATCGTGCGCACCGGGGACACCGTCCGGTTCATCGCCAGTGTCGAGTGCCGGCAGGCCCTGCGGGTCGGCTCCCGGGAGGGCATGGTGTTCCCGGCGCACCGCACCACGGCGGGACTGCTCCTGCTCGCCGAGCTGGACGAGGAGGAGCTGGAGAAGGCCTACGCCCCCGAGCGCTACCGGGACCGCCCGGCCGACCGCCCCGACCTCGCACGGCTGCGGACGCAGCTCAGGCGCCTGCGCCGCAACGGCTTCGCCGTCAACAAGGAGCGCTCCGAGCGCGGACTCGTCGCGGTCGGCGTCCCCGTACGCGACCAGGACGGTACGGCGCTGGCCGGCCTCTCCGTCTCGATGCCCAGCGTGCGCTACGACCCGCACCAGCTCCAGCCACTGGTCAAAGCCCTGGAAGCCGCGGCGCACGCGCTGGAGCAGGACTTTCTCCATCAGAGCTGAACGCCCGAACCGCCAAGCTTCCATCACATCCATTTCTTTTCTATACAGCACACATCATTGACGCGACGTAAAGCGAATGTCATTCTCCACGACATCACGCCCGACTCACGTCGCGCCTCTCCCCCACCGCGCCGCAGAGCCGAGCCCCTCACGCTCTTCGGGCTGTCCGTCACGGGACGCCCCTCTTTCCCCAGCCAGAAAGATCCAGAGATGACGCTCAACAACGGGACAACCGTTTCCCCCGGCCCGACCGCGGGGGCCGCCCGGACGCCGGGCTACGCGGGAACACTGGCTGCCGCCTGCGGCGCGGTCTTCGTGGCCCAGGTCGCCAACGCGCTGCCCGCCTCGCTGCTCGGGCTCTTCCAGGAGGACCTGAACACGCACGGATCCCAGCTGACCTGGATCACCGCGGCGTTCATGATCGCCGTGGTCTGCTTCGAGTTCACCTTCGGCGTCCTCGGTGACCTGTTCGGACGGCGCAGGCTCGTCGTGGCCGGCACGGCCCTGGTCGCCGTGGGCAGCGTCGTGGCCGCGCTCGCCCCGGCCGTCCAGGTGCTCTGGATCGGCGCCGCCCTGAACGGACTGGGCGCGGGCGCCATGTTCCCCGGCTCGCTCACCGCGATCACCGCCCTGACCCGCGGCATGCGGCAGCGGGCGCACGCGGTGGCCGTCTGGAGCGGCTTCCTGTCCGCGGGCGCCGCCGTCTCACCCCTGGTCGGCGGCATGTTCGCCAAGGTCGGCTCGTGGCGCGGCTCCTTCTGGGTGCTCGTCGGCCTCGCCCTGGTCAGCATGGTGCTCACCCTGCTCCTGGCCACCGAGTCGACAGCGCCCGAAGGCCGCAGGTTCGACGTGCCCGGCCAGATCACCTTCGCCGTCGGTCTCGTCCTCGTGCTGTACGGGGCCGTCGAGGGGCCGGAGTCGGGCTGGAGCACCCTGCCCGTCCTGCTCTCCCTCGCCCTCGGCGCGGTCTTCCTCGCCGCGTTCGTCGTGGTCGAGCTGGGGGCCGAGTCCCCGATCCTCGACCTGAAGCTGTTCCTCAACCGGCCGTTCGCCGTGTCGTCCGTCGTCGCGGTCATCGGGATGCTCGCCTTCCTCGGCGCCTGCTTCGCGACGAGCATGTGGATGGGTCCCGTGCAGCACCAGGACCCGATGCGCGTCGGCGTCCTCTTCCTCCTGCTCCAGGGACCGGCGTTCGTCCTCATCCCGGTCGTCTCGCGCCTCCTGCACCGGGTCGCCGCGTCCTGGCTGCTGACCTCGGGCTTCGTCCTGCTGGCGGCCGGCTGTCTGCTGTTCACCCGGCTCGACGTCACGGACCCGGGACTCGGCGCGTTCGTGGCGCCGTCCCTGCTGATCGGCATCGGCTTCGCCCTGACCGTCAGCTCGGTGACGACCGTGGCGCTGAACAGCGTGCCCCCCAACCTGGCGGGCATGGCCAGCGCCACCACCAACATGCTGCGCGACCTCGGCTTCGTCCTCGGCCCGGTCGTCGTCGGCGCCGTGGCCCTCAGCCATGCGGGGTCGGCGTTCGCGGCGGACCTGCCCGGCGCCGGCCTGCCGACCGCCCAGTCGGCGGCGGCACAGGCGATCGCCGCGGCCGACGGACCTCTCGCCGTGAACGGCCTGCCGCCCACGGTCCCGGGCTCAGCCGCCCACGGACTGGCCCTCGACGCCCTCGGCAGCGGCTTCTCCACCGCGTACTGGGTGTGCGGCATCGCGGCCGCCGTCGCCGCCGCACTCACCGCCTTCGGGATGATCGGCCGCCGCGCCCGCGGTGCCGCGGAACACGAGGTCACCGCGCCTGGCCTGCCCGGCCAGGACGGGAAGGCCGAACCGGTCGCCGAGGCCGCCCGTCCCTGAGCCACCCTGATCGTCCCTGACCTGCGCGTCTCCTGCACCACGACACCGGGACGGTCGACGAGCACGGCCCGTTCGCCACCCGCTGGGCGGCGGGCGGGCCGCCGCCGAGCAGCCGAGCAGCGTCGGTGCGGCGATCAGGCGGAGTCCTGCAACGTGATCGCGTCGCCCGCCTTGACGGTCCCCGCCTCCAGCACGTCCAGGTAGACACCCAGGCAGGAGAGCCGGCCCAGGTCGAACACCGGTACCCGGTGTTCGCGGGCGACCGCGCGCATGATGCCGGGGTCCGCAGGGAGCTCGTCGTGGCCCAGCGTGGGCACCACGCAGCGAGGTGTGGGCACCACGACCCGGAACATCGCCTCTCCCACGCGTAGCCGTGACCCCACCCAGGCGTCCTCGGGGAAGCCCGGCCCCGTACCGGTGTCCACGACCAGATTGGGCCGGAAGCGGCGCGGGTCGAAGTCTCCGCCCGGATACACCTCTCGCATCCGGGCCAAGGCCGAGGTGGTGACGAGATGGACGCGCCCGAAGTCGAAGAACGTACCCCGGGCGACGGCGCCCGTCGTGATGCTCTCCCCGGTGACATCGACGGACACCGACGCGCGCATCGCGTCGGGCACCCCGCCTTCGTACGCGGGCACGGCACGCTCCAGCCTGCCGTGCTCCGGCACGACGGCGGAGCAGGACACCTGCCGACCGAGCAACTTGGACAGGAACACATCCAGTTCGCGGTCTTCCGCCGGCAGGTCGGTACCGTCCGGGAGTACGACCCGGACCGTGCCGTCGTCGTCCAGCCGGCTGCGACAGCGCAGCAACTCACCCCACTTGCGCGGGTGCTTGGCGCTGCCCACCGCGCCGGTCTCGTCGAGCACGGCGTAGATCCGGTCTCCCGGGAACCCGGTGTCCGTGACCGCCACAGAGCTCACGGTCTCGCCCAGCATCGACTTCACCGGATAGCGGTAGAGCGCCGCCACAGTCCCCATGGATCAAGTATGGCTGGCGCACCACCCGCAAGGGCAGAGCGGATTCAGTGCTCGCAGAGGGAGAATTCCCGCTCGTAGAGCTGCTCGTTGTGCTCGTCGACGAAGAACTTGCGTTCCTGCATGAGCTGTTCGCGGTAGTCCTTGGCCTGTTCGAGCGTCATGGTCGAGGTGTCGGACCATGGTTGCTGCGGTGGCACGTCGGACGTCGAGACGATCTTCTCCGAGGGGTCGACCAGGAAGAACGCGAGAATCTTGCGATGTCCCGGGCGGGCGGGGTCCGCGAGGCGGAACGAACCGACGCGGTGCTGCAGGATGTTCGGGAACGCCAGGCAGCGGCCCGCCGGGGTCGATGCCGATCCCAGCACCTGGTTCAGTGCGTCCGCGTCCTCCAGGCCGTAGACCTCACGCACACCGTCGTCGTCACTCTGCTCGTAGTCCGGGTCGTCGAGTGCCGCCCGGAAGCTCAGCCGGCTCTCGGTGATGTTCTCGCTGTCCCAGTAGTAGATGCCGGTCGAGACGATCCGCTCGTTCAACATCCCCTCGACGTGCCAGGAACCGCCGGCGTACTCGGGTTTGTCCGGGGTGAGGTGAATGGTGGCGAGCTTGACGATGACCTGGAGACCGCGACCGCGCAGGTCGATCCGGGCGGATTCCTCAGGCAACGCGGGCGGGGTGAAGTCCGGGGCGTCAGGGACGGTCGGGCGGCGGTTCTCCCACCATTCGTCCTGAGCCTCTTCCCACGCCCGGACGGCTTCCGCGTAGGCCTCGCCATCGCTGTAGGAGGACTTGTCCGGATACTCCGTCTCCCGCGACTCGTACCATCCGTAAGGATCGGCCTCGATCCGCAGCGGCCGCGGATGGCGCAGATCGGTGAGCACGTTCTCCAGCAGCGGGCGCAGCCGCGCGAACAAGTCAGGCAGCACGGAGGCCAGTTCGCGATGCGTCTCGGGGTGGACGTTGTTGACATAGGAACGGAAGGCGACATCGCCGTCGTCACTGACGTCGACGTCCGTGGGCAGCCACTGGAACTTCTCCGAGAATTCGTACTTCGAGTAGCGGTCCGTCGGGTTCTGCCAAGCCCGCTCGAGCGCGCCGCTCGCCTCCCTCACCAGGCAGAACAGTGAGGGGTGAACCAGATCCAGTACCTGGCCGTCGGATCCGGGATGCCAGTCCTGTTCCGCTTCGGGGACCTGTTCCAGAACCCGCACGGCCTCGCGCAGCCGGGACCTGAGCTTGTCGTCGACCAGAGTGTCCGACTGCCACACCCCGTCGACGGCGGACACCTCCATGCCGGTTCGGCCGTCCCGCAGCGCGGCGTAATGGGCGAGTTCGGCAAGCACGTAGCGCACCTGCGCTTCGGTGAGTCCCTGAGCGACCGCCTCCTGCGTCCATCTGGCGACGATGTCGGCGTCGTTCATCTTGTCGAACCACCCCGGCTTCGCCCGGATGTGGGCGCTGCACTGCATCATCTGAAGTTCCCGCAGTGTTCGGGGCGTCGCGAACGATATGGAACGGGACGCCTGGAAAGGCAGCGGGAAGGCAGACAGGCCAGTCAATTCTCTTGGTCCTCACAGTCGGCGTGCGGTGGCTGGAAGGGTACTTCAGCGCACTGACACCGCAGCCGCGATCACGAGAAGCGCGAGTCCGGAGCAGCCGCTCGACCAGCTGCTCCGGACTCCCGTGGCCGGTCAGTTGACGGCCAGGACCGCCGTGTTGTTCGTCAGGTTCGGGTCGAAGTCGTAGGGCCACTGGCCGAACTCGCCGTACGCGGGGTGGATGCTCACGGCGCCGGTCGCGCCGGGCACCACGGTGTCGATGCGCACGGAGAACGCGTACGTGCGCTGGGTGTCCGCCAGTACCCAGTACGGCAGTTCGCAGTCGTATCGCGGTGCGCCCGTCCGCTTCGGGTAGTAGCCGCCGGTGAGGGTGTGCGGGACGCAGCCGGACGGCACGCCGGTGACCGTGGTGCCCTGGGGCACGATCAGCCGGACCTCGGCGACCGGGTCGCCGGAGCCGAGGTTGCCGAACCAGGCCGGGCCGTTGTTCTTGAAGGTGAGCGCGGCCGTGGCCGTCACCCCCGCCGCGCCCGAGACGGCGTCACCGGTCACGGAGAAGTCCGCGGTGTTCTGCGCGCCGATCTGGAGGGCCGTGTAGTCGTTGCGGGAGTCGAGGTCCTGGGCGCCGGCGCCCGGCTCGACATCGATGTCCAGCCGCTCGTTCATCGCGTACGGGGCGAGTCGCACCGTCAGCGGCTCGGGCAGCTCGAAGGAGTCACCCGGCGCGAGCACCTGGTCGAAGGTGCAGACCGCGTTGTTCGACGGCGCGTACTGGCCGTCGTTCGTCGAGGTGTAGGTGCAGGCGGCGTACCGGGTCAGATCCGTCAGACCGTACGAGCCGAGCAGCTTGACGGTGAACCCGTTCGCGCTCTCGTTGCCGTTGTTGGTGATCTTGAACGGGATCGTCCGCTCTTCGCCGGGCTGCCCCTTCTCGATGCCGGCGATGGGAGCGATGGCGAGGTCGGGCCCGGAGCCGACGGTGAGCGTGGTCTCGAAGTCCCCGTGCGGCGCGGTGAGCGTGCCGTCGGGGCCGCCGGTGGCCGTCGCCTCGTAGGTGATGCTGCCCTGCGCGCCGGCCTTGGCGCCGTCGGCCGCGCGCACCTCCAGGAACACCTGGTCCTCGTAGTCGCCCCCGATCGCGGGCACCACGGGAACGTCGCACACCGCACTCGTGCCGCTCGGCGTGCAGTTGTCGGGCCACGTCACCTCGGCGACCCCGGTGAGGCCGGAGACGTCGACCGTGAGCCTGCCGTCGGTCACCGGGAAGTTCTCGTTGTCGTGGTAGATGCCGACACCGAGGGTGCGGGTCTGCGGCCGACCGCCGTCGATGCCGAGCGGCAGCGTCTGCGCGTACGGCTCGTGGATCCACAACTGGTCGGTCTGCGACAGGTCGTCGGCGAACGCGGGCGCGGCGAGGCCGGCGGTCAGCAGACCGGCCGCCACCGCCAGGGCGGCGCCGGATCTGCGACGTAAGGGACGTCCGGCAGAGAGCGGGCTCATGGTTCCCCTCCAAGAGTGCGATGACGCGACTGATGCGCCGACAGCCTCGACGCACCGGCGTGATCATGACACGACAGGGCAGCCCGCCGCGCCCGGATTTCCTGGCACTCTCCGAGAACACCCGGCCCCCGCCCAGGCCTGGTCCCCAAGGGTTCCGCATGCCCCTGGGGAGACCGTGTCCACACCTCGGAACAACGAGTTGATCAGCAGATCAAGCGGCGGTCACCTGATCTGCCGGACTTTCCTAGCGGTTGACGGATCGCATGCCGGCCTCGTCATAGCGCTCACCCGCCACCTCGGGCAGCTCCGCTTCGATGCGGCCCAGGTCCTCCTTGGTCAGCTCGACGTCGACCGCGGCGGCGTTCTGCTCCAGGTAGGTGCGGCGCTTGGTACCCGGGATCGGCACCAGGTGATCGCCCTGGGCCAGCACCCAGGCGATGGCCAGTTGGGCCGGGGACACGTCCTTCTCGGCGGCGATCTCCTTCACCTTCGCCGCCAGCCGCAGGTTCGCCTCCAGGTTGGCGTCCTGGAAGCGCGGGTTCTCGCGCCGCCAGTCGTTCGCGTCCAGCTCGTCGGGCGAGCTGAACCGGCCGGCGAGGAAGCCGCGGCCGAGCGGCGAGTACGGCACGAAGCCGATGCCCAGCTCCCGGCAGGCGGGCAGCACCTCGGCCTCCACTTCCCGTGACCACAGCGAGTACTCGCTCTGCACCGCGGTGACCGGGTGCACGGCGTGCGCGCGCCGGATGGTCTCCGCGCTCGCCTCGCTCAGGCCGATGTACCGCACCTTGCCCTCGGCGACCAGCTCGCCCAGCGCGCCGACCGTCTCCTCGATGGGTACGTTCGGGTCGACCCGGTGCTGGTAGTACAGGTCGATGTGGTCGGTCCCCAGCCGCTCCAGGGAGCCGTGGACCGAGCTGCGGACATGCTCGGCCGAGCCGTCCTGCGGGCCGACCGTGCTGATGTCGCCGGGTACGGCGTCGTCCATCCGGTAGTTGAACTTCGTCGCGATCACATAGTCGTCGCGGTGCCCCCGGATCGCCTCGCCGACGAGCGACTCGTTGGTCAGCGGCCCGTACATCTGCGCGGTGTCGAGGAAGTTCACCCCGATGTCGAGGGCGCGCCGGATGGTCGCGATCCCCTCCTCCTGGTCCGCGGACCCGTAGAAGGCGGACATGCCCATGCATCCCAAGCCGATGGCCGATACCTCAAGGTCTCGCAGACTGCGCTTGCGCATGACGTCTCCCAGTTCCGTTCCGAACACTCGTTCATCGTTCATCGGACCGCACGAAGCGCCTCGGCCGGCCCTGCTTCCGCCACCGGGCACTCCGTCCCGGACACGTGGTCCACAGGCTTCGTGCGCCGCGGTCACTGCGACGCTACGACCTGAAGCGCACTCCAACGCAAGCCGACGCGCCTGGCCGCCCACAGCGCCGGCGCGCGCCGCCGTGCACGTCCAACTGCCTGGCGCCACCATCGTCTTCGCCCCTGCCACCGCCCCTGCCACCGCCCGTCCGCGGCTCGTCCCGGAGGTCACGGCCCGGCGCTCGCGGTGCCCCGCTCGACGGGGATCCACAACTGGGAGCCGGTGTCCGCGCCGATCTCCACAGGTTGCGTCCGCAGGAGTTCCGGGCCCGGCCGGCTCACGTACAGGCTGGAAGGGAACCACTGCGTGAACACGTCTCGCCACAGTTCCTGAAGGGCATCCGGGTAGGGCCCGTGGTTGTCGAAGACCGCCCACGTCCCGGCCGGCACGTCGAGGGCTTCGAGCTCCTCGGCGGCCGCCTCCGGACCGGACACCACGCCGATCCAGTAGTCCGCCTCGGCGCCCTCCTCCCGGCTGTCGCTCAGGTACACCGCCGCCGACAGGATCCCCGCCGGCTCACGGTGGTCCAGCCCCTTCATCCGTACGATCGTCCGCGCGTCCAGGGTCTTCAGGTGCGCCGCCGCGGCCGCGTTGATCCCCTCGTGCACGAGCGGGACCCGGGCCCTCCTGCCGACGAGCCGGAACGCCTCCTTCTCCACGATGCGGTACCGCATGGCCGTACTGCCCTCGACGACGACGCGGAAGGACATGCGCGGCTGTGCCGTGAGCACCGCACCCGTGCGCCGGGCCTCGCCCGGACCTACGCCGTGCACCGACCGGAAGGCCCGGGCGAACGCCTCGCCCGAGCCGTATCCGTACCGCACAGCGATGTCGAGGAGCGTCGGCTCCCCGGCCAGTACCTCGGCCCCGGCGAGCGTCATGCGCCGGCGCCGTACGTAGACCGGGAGCGGCATCCCGGCGAGCGCGGCGAACAGCCGCCGGAAGTGGTACTCCGACACCGCGGCGATCCGGGCCACCTCGGCCATGTCGACCTCCCCGTCGAGGCAGGCCTCCAGGTGGTCCAGCGCCTGATTCAGCCGTTCCAGCACGCGTGTCCGTCCTCTCGACAAGTGGCGGTCGTCGGGCCGCCTCACCGAAGTAGCGAGATCTGTCCGCGAACTGCCTGACAGAACGCGTGCGGGAATTGTCGGGCAGGAAGGCTCGGGGCCGTCCGAGGCTTGTGCCCATGACTGACATCAAGGGGTTCTGTGATCCCCGGTTCGCCGCGGTCCACGAGGCACTTGCGGCCCTGCTCGGCAAGGACGACGTGGGCGCCTCGGCGGCCGTCCGTCTCGACGGCGAGCCGGTGGCGGACCTCTGGGGCGGCCACGCCGACGCGGACCGCTGTGCCGACTGGGAACGCGACACCCTCGTCGGGGTGAACTCGACGACCAAGAACATGATCGCCCTGTGCGCGCTGATGCTGGCCGACCGGGGCGAGCTCGATCTCTCCGCGCCGGTCGCAGCCTACTGGCCCGAGTTCGCCGCGGCCGGTAAGGAGAACGTGCTCGTACGACACGTGCTGTCGCACACCGCGGGGCTCCCGGACCTGTCCGGACCGACGGCGGTCGAGGAACTCTACGACTGGGAGGGCGTGACGGCGGGGCTGGCCGCCCAGGCACCCGAATGGGAACCGGGAACGGCCGCCGGCTATCACGCCCTCACCTTCGGCTTCCTCGTGGGCGAGATCGTCCGCCGCGTCACCGGCCGCGACATCGGCGAGTTCTTCGCCGAGGAGGTGGCGAAGCCGCTGGGGGCGGATTTCCATCTCGGGATCTCCGCCGACCACGACCACCGCGTGGCACCGCTCGTCCCGCCACCGTCGCTGACCGACGAACACACTGCCGACGCACCACCGGCACCGGACGGCACACGCCGGGAGAACACCGGTGTCACGATCCGGGTCAGGGACGTCAACTCCGTGGCGTGGCGCCGCGCGCGGATCCCCGCGGTGAACGGTTTCGGCAACGCTCGCTCCATCGCCCTTGTCCAGTCGGTACTGGCGAACCAGGGTTCGGCCGGCGGCGTACGGCTGCTGTCCCCTCAGGGGTGCGAGCCGGCATGGCAGGAGGTGTTCCGCGGCGACGACCGCGTACTGCGGACGCCGATGGTCTGGACGGTGGGCTTCGGCAGGTTCGGCGACGCCTTCGGCTGGGGCGGCCGGGGCGGCTCGCTGGTGGTGAGTGATCCCGCTTCACGCATGACGGTCGCCTACGCCATGAACCAGATGATCGACCGGGGGCGGCAGGAGGACGACCGCGGCATGGAGATCGTGCTGGCCGCCTACACCGGCCTGCACCGACAACGCAGCGAGGGCGCCTGGGTACCGGGCCGCAAAAGATGAGTGCGCCTACTCAGGCCCCGGGGACCACGACAGCCGACGATGGAGGTCAACCTTGTCGAGATCGGGAGACCGACACATGCTCAGCCGCCTCGCCGACGTCCTGGTGCCCGCCGTCGGCCGCCTCACGATCACCACCGACGCGGGCGCCGAACTCGCCCCCGGCAGCATCATCGCCGCGAACCACACCTCGCTCGCCGATCCCGCCGTCGTGCTCGCCGCGCTGCACCGCCTCGGGGCCCGTCCGGTCGTCATGGCGGCTGCCGGACTGTGGCGCGTTCCGGTCCTCGGCCGCGCGCTCGCCCGTGAAGGGCACATCCCCGTCCGGCGCGGCGACCGACGCGCAGCGGAGGCCCTGGACGAGGCCGCGGGGGCTCTGGAGCGCGGACGCCTGATCCTGATCTACGCCGAGGGCGGTCTCCCGCGCCGGACGGACGCCGCGGAGGCGGCACCCGACGCCTTCCGCAGCGGCTTGTCGCGGCTCGTCCAGCGCACCGGGGCTCCGGTGGTGCCCGTGGGCCAGGCCGGCGCCCGTCGGGTCACATCGGGAAACAGGACGAAGCAACTCGCGGGCTTGTTCACGGCACCGCTCCGCCGCCCGCGACTGCACGTGCATGTGGGCGAGCCGATCGACTTGACAGCGGACGGCGCCGCTCGCACGGAGCGTGCCCACGCGGCGGTGACGGCCGCCTGGCGCACGGCCGCCGCCCGACTCGGAGAACCCGCCGCGCTCGCCGCGTAGACCGTCGGCGGCCGCGCGGACGACGGCGTCCGCCGGCTCGAGTCCGGTCGGGCGGGTGTCCGTGTCACTTCGACCGGATCAGCTCAGCCCGCACGCCGTAGTGGTCGGACAGGTAGGCCTGGCGGCCGTCGTCCAATGTCACCCGGTCCTGGAACACGAAGTCGGCGCCGCCGGCCAGCGTCTCCCCGGCTGCCGCCCGGACCAGTACGTGGTCCAGGGCCGGTGGCGACGGCCATTGCGGTGTCGGCCGGTAGGTCGGACGCGTGTCGCCGGCGAGGACGTCGCGCAGCCGCGCCGCGGCGACGAAGTCGGCGAGTGCCGCCGAGTCGCGCGGGAGGTTGAGGTCACCGACCACGGCCAGGGGCAGGGACGGGTCGACGGCCGCGATCAGCCCGGTGAGCCGGGCCAGTTCGGCACGGGCGATCCGCGTGTACCGGTTCGTGGGAGACCAGTCGTCGTCACGGTTGGCCGACAAGTGGGTGTTCACGACCACCAGTTCACCGTCCGGGGTGGCGACGGACGCCAACTGGGCACCCTTGCGCATGAGAAGCTCACCGCGCACCGGGCCCGTCGTCGGGTACCGCACGAACCGCCATCGGCTGATCGGCCACCGCGACAGCAGCACCAGGCCGCCCTCGAGCAGGACCGAGCCCGAGTGGGCGAAGTGCCGGTACGCGGGAGCGGCACGGCGGATCAGCCGGGCGTTGCGGCGGAACATGACCTCCTGCAGGCAGACGATGTCGTAGTCGGACCGGTCGAGAGCCGCGCCGAGGGCGCGCAGCCGAGCCGGGACATCGCCGGTGAAGAGGGTGTTCATGGTCAGCAGTCGCAGCGCCATGACGAGTGGGTCGCCTTCCGTCCGGTGGCCGGCCGCCCCCTGCGGGGAGCCTGAGCCGCTCAAGGCGTTGATCGTACTGTCGCCCATGCCGCCGAAAAGCCCGAAGCCGTGGATGGGCAATGCCGCGCCGAAGGGCTGGCGGTGGGGGCGGTCATCCTGAAGTCTGGCCGCACATGCCTGACAGCGGACTCCTCCCGGGGCGCCCGCATGACGACGGAGGCTGCCTTCGATGGAGCAAGTCGACGACGACGCACGGAAGATCCGCAGGGATCCCACCGGGCCTGGCTGCCCGGTCGGCCGCGCGGACGACGGCACCTGGCAGGTGCGCGGCCACGCGGCGGCGCGTGCCGTTCTGCGCAGCACCGACACCGTGCAGGCAGGTCTGGGCATCGAGACCGTCGAGAAGCTGCCCGCCCGGGTCCGGCGGCCCGTGCTGTACCGCGACGGGCCCGAACACCGGGAACACCGCCGTCAGACCGCCCGCTACTTCACACCCCGTCGCGTGGACGAGCACTACCGGGAACTCACCGAGCGCGTCACGCGGAAGCATCTGGACGTCCTCCGGCGCGAGGGCGAGGTGTGGTTGGAGGACCTCACCTTCGGTGTCTCGATCGACGTGGCGTGCGGGGTGATCGGTCTGACCCACAGCAGACCCGGCATCCAGCGCCGGCTGGAGCGCTTCTTCCCCGAGAAGTTCGGCAAGCCCGGATTCACCAGTCTGCACGGGATCTACTGGCTGTTCCGCCAGAACAGCAACTGGCTGCGGATCTACTTCGCCGACGTCCGCCCGGCCGTCCGCGCCCACCGCGAGCAGCCCGCCGACAACCTCGTCTCGCACCTGATCGCGGAGGGCTGTTCGAACCCCGAGATCCTCGGCGAGTGCCTCACCTACGCCGCTGCCGGAATGATCACCACTCGCGAGTTCATCTCCGTCGCCGCATGGCATCTGTTCACCGACGCCGCCCTGCGGGAGCGCTACGCGAACGGCGACGAGACCGAACGCCTGGCGGTGATCCACGAGATCCTTCGCCTGGAACCCGTGGTCGCCCGGCTGAGCCGGCGGACCACCGACGCCCTCGACCTGCCGGGCGCCGACGGCCCGGTCACCGTGCCCGCCGGCGCGCTCGTCGACATCCTCGTGGACGAGGCCAACACCGACCCGGAGGCCGTGGGCGCCGCTCCCGCGGCGGTCTGCCCCGGCCGGCCCGCGACGACCGGGCGGTACGCGGCTGCCCTGTCCTTCGGCGACGGGCCGCACCGCTGCCCGGGGGCGGACATCGCCATGATGGAGACCAACGTCTTCCTCGGCCACCTCTTCGCCCTCGAGGGCATCCGCATGCTCACGCCGCCCCGCGTCACGTTCCAGGACGAGATCGGGGGCTATGTGATCCGCGGGCTGCGCGTGGCCGTCGACCGGGGGTGATGCGCCGCCGGGACGGCGCGCGTCCTGAGCGAGGACGCGCGCCGCCCCGGGGCTCGTTCAAGAAGGTGACGCCCGCGACGATCACTCGGGTCGTGACCGGTCCCGTCGGACTCCGGAATGCGTGATGGCAGCCCACGGCCGCCCGTCTTCCGCCCTTCGCGGAGCATGGGAGTTCACGTTGTCCGCACACGCCCGTCGCACCCGGACCGCCATCGGATCCTCGCTCGCAGCGATCGCCGCACTCGCCCTGGCGGCGGGGTGCACCGCACCGCGTACCGAGGCGACCGCGCTCGGCCGTTCCCAGCCGGCCTCCGTCCCCGTACCGAGCGTGTCCCCGTCACCGGCCCCCACCGCGCGGGCGACGGAGGATCTGCGCGACCCCCCGCAGGTCGTGAGCCGCGACGGCCTGCTCAAGACACGGATCGTCGTCGAGCGCAGGAAGGTGCGCCTGGCGGGCCGCGAGCTGTGGGCCCTGACGTACAACGGGATGTACATGCCGCCCACGCTGCGCCTGCGGCCCGGGGACCGGATGGAGGTCTCCTTCGAGAACCGGCTCGGCCGGCGAGACCCAGTTGTGGCGCCTCGCGAACATCGGGGCCAACATCTTCTACAAGGTGCAGCTTCCGGGCACCAGGTTCCACGTCGTCGCACAGGACGGCTACCCGGTGAACCGCGTCTACTCCGTCGACTCCTTGGTCATCCCGGCCGGCGCCCGCTACGACGTGCTCGTCCAGGGTCCGAAGGCCGGAGTGTCGGAACTTCGGACCCTGCCGTACGACACCGGCAAGGCCGGCAACCGGTTCCCCCCGGCGACACTGGCCACGGTCCGCTCCGAGGGCGAACCGATGCGGCCCGCAGCCCTGCCCACGGCCTTCGCGCCGGTGGACGATCTCGGAAAGGAGTCCGTCGCGGCACGCAATACGGTCACCTTCACGGAGAACAAGGCGGGCACGGTCTTCTACTTGCGCGTGTGTCTACGCGGCGTTCCGATGGGCGGTGACCATCAGGTACTCCCATTCCATGACGCCGTCGGTGAGGTGCTGCGCGGCCAGGTCGTCGAGGGCCGCCACCCGCTCGGGGTCGCCGGAGACGAAGCCGTACGCGGCGACGGTCGGCCCGTAGCAGGCCTTGAAGAACTCCCGGAAGTCCTGCGGTCGTGCGAACCGGTCCACGCGCAACCGCTGCCGACGGGCATCGACGTCGATGACGCGGTCCCTGAGCAGCGAGTGCACGTGTTCCGGGTCGCCCCACAGGGGTGGCGGCTGGGCACCGGGCGGCGGCGGGGGAACGTAGGGACGCATGGCTGCGAACATCTGCCCGATGAAACCTTCCGGGGTCCAGTTGATCAGGCCGATGGTGCCGCCCGGGCGGCAGACCCGGACCAGTTCGTCGGCCGCCTGCCGGTGGTGCGGAGCGAACATCACGCCGACACAGGACATCACCGTGTCGAACTCTCCGTCCGCGAACGGCAGGTGCTCCGCGTCCGCCTCCCGCCAGTCGACCCGGGCGCCGTGCACCGCGGCGAGGTGGCGTCCGACCTCCAGGAGCTCGGGCGTGAGGTCGCAGGCGACGACGTCGGCGCCGAGGAGGGCGGCGGGGATGGCCGCGTTCCCCGAGCCGGCCGCGACGTCCAGGACGCTGTCGCCCTGCCGGATGCCGCACTCCCGTACCAGTTCACCACCCAGGTCGTGGATGACGTGCGACGCCACGGATGCGTAGTCGCCCAGCGCCCACATCGCACGGTGCTTCGCCTTCAGGACATGGTCGGCACGGGCCGCGTCGCTCGCCTCGGTCATGACGAATCCCTCCGGTCGACTGCCGCTGCGGCCGGTCTTCACATCCTGGGTTCTACCCTGCCGGATGCGTCGCGGCCGGGTACGCCACGGCCGCGACGGGACGATCACCTTCGGGTGGCTGATCACAGACTCAGTGTGATCGCGGCGGCCAGGCCGCCGAGGCCGAGGGCGAAGGCCGCCTCTTTCCAGCCGCCTGCGCCCCACGGCAGGAAGCGGTCGGCGGCCAGTCGGCCAGGGCCGATGGCGGCGATGGAGAGGGCGACCACGGCGATGCAGACGCTGTATTCCACACCGCCGTCCGTCTCCCACAGGCCGTGGGCGCCGGTGACCGTGACCATCGCATTGATCATGACACCGATCAGGGCGGCCGCCGCGAGCGGCGTCAGCAGGCCGACGGCCAGTCCCAGGCCTCCCAGGAGCTCGGACAGACCGCAGATCGCGGCGAAGAGTCTGCCCGGTTGGTAGCCCAGGGCCGCGAACGCCTTGCCGGTCGCGGTCAGGCCCTGGCCCCCGAAGAGACCGAAGACCTTCTGAGCCCCATGACCGGCCATCAACAGGCCGAAGGTCAGCCGGATGAGCAGCAGACCGCAGTCGGCGGCGGTCACCACGGAGATGGCCGTGGGCTGCGGTGCCGATGGTGTGGAACGAGCAGAAGGGTTCACAGTGCGTTTGATGGACATGGCAAAGCTCCGGTCGGAACGCCGCAACGGGCTTCCCCCAGCTCGAGCCTGCGCCGAGCACGATGGTGCGGATGGGCCCCGCGGGGATTCGCAGTGCACACGCCCCCCTTTGCCGACGATCTCCTTGCCGGGGCGGCGGCGCGTGCCGCGGCGGCGGCCCGCGGGGGCGGCCGGCCGGACCCACATCAGCGGTCCTGGTCCACCTGGTCATCGTGATCGTTCTCGCTCGGGCCGAGCCGCACGCAGCACTCCCCCGGCTCAGGCACGAGGACGGCCTGGACGCCGTTGACCTCCAGGCCGTCCAGGTAGCCGCCGAGGAAAGCGTGGTTCATCCCGCACACCAGGCCGGGGGCCTTCGCAGCCAGGGGGTGGAAGGGGCAGTTGCGCAGCCGCAGCCGGGTGGAGGTCTCCCGGACGGGTTCGTAGCCGTACCGGTCCAGCAGGTGCTCGCACGCGGTCAGCCCCCGTTCGGGGCCCAGGCGGCCCGGACGGGTCTCCGCCCGCGCGGTCTCGCCCAGCTGCCGACCGCGCTGCCGCGCGGTCCGCAGGGCTGCCTGCGTGGCGGTCTCGTCGGCGCCCTCGGTCAGGACGGCTTCCAGGAGCAGGTCCGCCAGGAGACCGTGACGGCGCTCCGGGATGCTCACCGTGATCTGGACGTCGGTGGCCTCGTACATCTTGGGCCGCCTGCCGACCTTGCGGATCCCGCCGGGCGTTTCGTAGTGCGCGCGCAGCAGGCCGGCCTCGACGAGCTTGTCGAGGTGGAACGCGGCAAGCTTGCGCGAGATGCCGATGCTGGCGGCAGCCTCGTCCCGGGTGACAGCCCGGCGCGACCGCCGGATGAAGGAGAACATGCGGCGGCGCGAGTCCTCACCGAGGACGCCGACGGAGTCGATGGCACGGTCGGCGCCACGGTCGGCCGCGTCGGACCACACGCTCGGGTCGACAGCCATATCACCACGATAACTCCCATATACATGGATACGAGTACTCCCCGCCCGCTGTGGGCTGCACCTCTTGGCGCTCCCCCGGAATAAGGGAAAATTCTGTTGGTGAAACCGGTGGGAGGCAGGAAGAGCCGATGACCCCGCTGATCGAACCCACCCAGGAGAGCACGTCATGACCACGCTGGTAGACATCGACGCCCGCGGTATGCAGCACTGCGAGACGACAGCACTGGGGGTGCTGCTGCGGCATCAAGGACTCGATCTGTCCGAGCCCATGCTGTTCGGCCTCGGCTCCGGTCTGTCCTTCGTCTACTGGGACGCCAAGAACATGGGCTTCCCGTTCCTCGGCGGACGGGTCAGGCCCTTCGAGCTCACCGGGAACCTGGCCGCCAGGCTCGGGCTTGAGCTCCTGGTCCAGGAGACCACCTCCCCGCGCAGGGCATGGGACAACGTGGCGGCCCTCATCGACGCGGGCCACCCCGTCGGACTCCAGCTCGACAGCTACCACCTGGACTACTTCGGCTCGAAGGTCCACTTCGGCGGCCACGTCGTCGCCATGTACGGCTACGACGACCACGACGCCTACCTGGTGGACACCGACCAGCAGGGCGGAGCGGTCTCCACCAGCCTGACCACCCTCGCCCGGGCCAGGGCCGCCCGCGGCCCGATGACCGCCAAGCACCGCTCCTTCGCCCTCACCGCTCCGAGAGACCTGGCCACCCCGTACGGACAGATCGTCCCCGCCATCACCGCCTGCGCCGACGCCTTCCTCGACCCGCCCATCGCCAACCTCGGCCACCGCGGCATCGAGAAGGCGGGCAAGCTGGTGCGCACCTGGCTCCAACGCACCGACGACCCCCGGCGAGACCTGCCGCGGGCCGCCCTGCTGATGGAGAAGGCCGGCACCGGTGGGGCCCTGTTCCGCAACCTCTACCGCGACTTCCTCGCCGAATGCACCGGTCTGCTCGACAGCGGCCACCTGCGCACCGGCCACACCCTGTACGCCGAGGCGGCCACCCTGTGGACGGAAGCAGCGGCACTGATCAGGACCGCCGGCGAGTCGGGCGATGCGCAGTACCTCGTCCGGGCCGGCTCGGTCCTCGGCGATCTCTCACGCATCGAGCGCGAGGCCATGCAGGCGCTCAGCCGCCTGGGCAGTGGGACCACCGACACGATCCAGCCCTGACCGTCCTCAGGAAACCCTGGATCCTCGGAGGCCCGACGTTCGGCGGGCGGCCCGGCTGTCCTGTCAGCCGCCACCCGCTACCTTCTCCCCCCCCCATGGAACGGGCCATCATCCTGAGCAGCCTCGCCACAAGCGGAAGGGACACCACACCGCAGCGGCTCACCGAACTTGCCGCCGAACTCGGCATACCGGCCGCCGGCCTCCTTGTTGTCGCAGGCCACCCGGTGCCGACGGAACTGCTCCCCCCCGTTACCTTTTTCATGGCTCCGCAATGGGGCCTCCGGCCTTCGGGTCCGGCATGACTTCCCCCTCCTGTTGTTGATGATCCGGGGGGTG
>NZ_JBSFIA010000020.1:0-150137 GCF_053597355.1 Streptomyces sp. NPDC001443 | reverse complement strand
CTTCACCACCGAGCCGGACGAACCCGAACCGCAGATCACCCCACAACCGGAACCGAAACAGCTGCCGTGACTACACCACCCCACGGGACATGACCGCCCTCAGGGACGGACACGTCGGCGACGGAAGAACTCAAGGACCTCGACGCCTTCTGGGCGCAGTACGGCCTGGAGAGGCGGTGGCGGGTACTTCCTGAGCCGAAACCTGTGCCCATTGATCCACGGTCCGCTCACGGCCTCCCTGTATTGGGGGAGGACGACCTCATCGCATATGCGGGCCACGGGGAAGTCCGCGACAGCTCCTACTTCTATTTCGGGAATGAAAGGGATGGTGGACGACTGCTTGCAGGACGCCTATTCCTGGAGAGCCCTCGGCTCCACCCGGGACGCATCGTGCGGACCTGGACTGGGGGAGAGGTCGATAACAGATGGCGTCGAGTCGCCCTTGAAGAACGGATCGCCGAGAAGCCGAAGTCTCCGGAGGCCCGTGCCGAGGCCCGTGAAGCCATGCTCGCGGCGCGGGCCGTGGAAGCACGGAACGAGGCCGCGCTCGGCAACGCAGAACTCATCGAGCAGTTCATGGCCGTTGACCTGGGCTTGTGGCGGGGTGCTCGCTGGCAGGAACCGGTTACCACGGCTCTCCTCGGCGACTGGGCGAGCACCCTTTACACACACGGCACCATCCGCCGGGGGGCTCTCGCCCAACTGATGCGTGAGGTGAGGGAGATCCACCGACAGCTCACGCCACTGTGGCGCCGACGCTGCGCCGGGGAGCGGCTGCTCAGCCTGGATGTCCCGATTCTGGAGAATGGGCTGACTCTCGCCGACCTCGTCGCAGGAGGTCCCGACCCTGCGGACATCCTTACCGCAACACTGCCTGACAACCCGCATGTGCTCGCCGTGCTGGAGCAGATGTCTCCTGTCGAGCAGGCCGTCGCGCTCGCCTGGTCCCGTCCGGGAACGCAGAGTTGGACCGAGGCGGCCGCCAGTGTGTTGGAACTCACCTCCCAGCCGCAGGGTGACGCCGAAGCCTTGGGCGAGCGAGTGCGCCGCAAGCTCAAGCGGCTTGGCCGCCGCACGCGCCACAGTCAGGATGGCGAGGAAACCTCCCGCATCCGAGCAGCCCGGCCGCCTGCCATCGGTCGAGTGGCCGACTCCGCGGCGAAAGAGCGGGAGGCGTGAATGCCTGACACGTCGACTCTCGCCCTGATCGCCGTTGTCGGCTTCTTCGTCGTGCGTGAATCTCGGCGTGACGAACAGCTTGGCGCCGCGCTCTTGGCCGGCGTTGCCGTTGTGACGCTGATACTGACGCTGTATGGGACAAGTCGTGGCTGACAGCCGTGAGCGCAATGACCAGAGCCCGCTTCGAGCGGCATACGCCTGGACAACGACGTTGATGTCAACTGGTGATGTCAGGTTGGATGGGCCGATGGAGCGCGTTGAGGTCGAACTGTTTACCGACGGCGGCAACGACGCCGTGGTTCGCATGCCAGGTAGGCGGTTCCCAGGGATCGTGGTGCAGGGAGACTCCCTTCGCATCCTCCGCGATGACGTGGCCGAGGTGGTCGAGGCGTGCGAGCGAGGCGACCTGGATGAGGCTCGGGACTCCGCCGGCTTTCTTCTGGCGAACCTGGATGCTCTGCTGGCACGGTATGAGGCGGCGTTGGGCGAGCACCGGATCCCGCGGCCGTACTGAGCTGCCGGGCCATCGGCTTGGGAAGCTGGGGCACTCTGAGGCCAGTTGGTGGGCTGAACTGGGCGAAGGGCTGATGCGTGGCTCCGGAGGCTCGGTTGCTTTCACCGTGAGTCGCCGCTGTTCCCCGCTCGATCCGGTGCGGTTGTGATGCGGCTGTTCAGAGAGTGGGCGGCGCGGCGTTCAGTGTTCGCGGAGGCCGCATTCCGTCGCGTACAGGGTTGATCCCGGGATGATCTTGGCCGGTGTTTGCTCGAGTTGGATGAACGCGGCGCCGGACGAGTCGACCGTCAGGGCTTCGATACTTACTGTCGCGGCAGGTTGGACGAAGGGCGGCACGTGCAGTTCGGCCTGAGCCGGCGCTGGGAGCGGCGTGCCTTGGAGTGCGGCAATGGCCGTGAGCGTGCCGTCGGGTTGGAGCTCCGTCTCCTCGATGGTCAGCTGCCAGTGAAGCTCTGCTTCTGCGAGGAGTTGCCTGCCAAAACGCCCGTGGGCGCGAAGGACAGTGTGACGGCTGCGGATGCGCCCGGCTATGGCGCAGCAAAGTGGGGCGTTGGTGCCGTGGGGGGTGTCCACCCGATTGTGGCCGGCGGGCGGCAAGGAGCACAGTGCGTCGAAGAGGAGGCCGAGAGCTGCGTCTTTGATGCGCGCCCGTCGGCCGTGCTCGACAAGATCGAGCAGGATCGGGGTGGCCGCGTAGGCGGCCGGGAACACCATGCCGGCGTGGCTGCAGACGAAGCCGCCACCGGCGAGCAGGGATGCCGCGTCACCTGTCTCGTTGGCGGTGGTGGAAACCGCCAGCCGTCGCAGCGCGTGGGCTACGCGCTCCGGATCATCGGATGGGTGGGCCGTCGGGTTGGGTATCGCGGACCAGTTCACGGCGTCGACGGCATCGAGGGACACACTCGCATTCTGCCGGAGCGTGGTACAGACACGGGGAGCGCAGCCGAAATGACCAGCGGCCTCCACACTTTGGACCCTGGTCGTCTTCGTGCTCCGCTCTGAGCTTGGGAAGCTGAGGTGTTCCAGGGCCTGTTGGGTACCTGACCTGCGGCCGACTGTCCCGAACCGCTTCGGCGTCAGCGGTTCGGTACCCCGCCATTCCCTGTGCTCTCCGCCCCGCCTGGCACGGATCTGGCACGGCTCCGAGTGATGAGGCAGCCGACGCTTGTCGCGCCCCGGGTCGCGGCCTTCACGGTGTGGACGACGTCGCCGCTTGGCAGGGAGCCCTTTCCGACCTCAGGTTGAGGCGTGGTGAAGGACGACGACGGCCTTCACGATGTCGGTGATCCGGTTGGTGCTGCAGCGGAGCTTGCGTACTGCTCCTTGACACGCACCACCTCTCGGACGGTCCCCACCAGAAAACCTGCCGCGAGCAGTCCGACCACCACGGAACCCTGTCGAATTCCGTCGGCGTCGGATCCGTCCAGGCGGTCAGCGTGGCGGACCTCCGTGGGGTCCGACGGGTTGTAGACGATGGGTACTTGGCCTCCGGGCTTCGCGTCGTTTCCCGAGCCGTCTCCGACATCGATATCCGCCTGCACCGTGCTGGACGGTGCAGTGAAGCGCACGGTTAAGGAGTTCGCCCGGCCCTCTTCCGACCGGCCGGCAATGGCGACTACGGTCGCTTCGGTCCTTTGGCCGTGCTCCCGGAGGTTCTGCAGCATCTGGTCCTCCTGGCCGGCTTTCCATCCCATGTATCCGGCGATGGTGGCGAACAGCAGGAAACCCACAGCAGTCGATCGGGCTCTGGCCCAGCGGGGGTTCAGCAGCGGCGATGGCACACCAACCCTGGTGACCAGCCCCCCTGCGAGGCGGCCCGGTGGAGGAATTCGGCCGGCCCGACGACGAGCCCAGCCCCACCGCCGTAGCAGCAAGCTCGCGACAGCGCCCGCTGCGGACAGTGCCACTGCGCCGCCGAAAACCTGGTTCCAGGTCAGTTCGAACGGATCGAATGCGAGCCACACCACGAAGGCCACGACGCCTGCCAGCGAGGCCCACCCCTTGAGGAAGCGGTACTTCCCCCGGCTGTCGCTCCGTACGGACCTGCGCTCACACATCTGCGCCTCCTCGCCCCGTTACGAGCTAGGACACACCGGTCGCCGCTGAGGTTGCAGTGGTGGCCGGCTCCGCGGCAGAGGCTCCGCGTCCCTGCCCGGAGGAGCTATTCGTTTCCGGGCTGGCCTGCGGCAATAGACGAAGATCCCGTCCACGCCTCGTCCACAGACCCCGACATACGCCCGCTTCGAGCGGCGTACGCCTGCACAAACACGAAGACCCCGTCCTCAGCGTTTCCGCTGGTGACGGGGTCTTTGGGCACTTCCTGCGAAGTGCCCCCGGCAGGGTTCGAGCCCCCGCACACGGCTTCGGAGGCCGTGACCGCAGGGCCCGGTGCGGCGGGAGCGTCGGGCGTCAGCCCTTCATTCCCGCCGCGTGCCCGGTCGCTTCGGGGTTCAGGAGTCCGTGGGGAACGGTGGGTTCGAGGTTGGCTGGGTGCCGTCCCGTGTGATGACGTAGTTGACGGGGCCGCCGGACGGACGGCACTCGGGGTCGTCCGGGTTGCGGAGGTTTCCTGGGAGCGTCACCGAGGGGCCGCCGGGCTGCGGAACGCCGCCTGCGAGATCTTCAGATTTGCGCGCGACTTCCTCGAGTGAACGGTGTTTGTGCGGTGGCGAGTTGGCATCTGACGTCACATCCGTTGACTTCGTTCTCCCACGGCTCTACCTTCGGCGCGCCGAACTGTTCGGAAAGCCGATCCGCGTTCGATATTTCGAATCAGCCGGGATGTCTCCGGTCGAAGGAGCCGCATGTTCCCCCCACCTCGAACGAGCCGCGCTCGGCGTCGCCGGGAGGCCGTCGTACGTGCTCTCGTGCTGGCGCTGACCGCGACCGCCGCACTCCTGTTCGCCCAGCCCGGCCCCGCCCAGGCCGCGACCAGCCGTCAGATCCCCGTCGCCGCCGCCCCGATGGGCTGGGCCTCCTGGAACAGCTTCGCCGCCCAGATCGACTACGGGGTGATCAAACAGCAGGCCGACGCGTTCGTCGCGGCCGGTCTTCCCGCGGCCGGATACCAGTACATCAACATCGACGAAGGGTGGTGGCAGGGCACCCGGGACAGCGCGGGCAACATCACCGTCGACGAGACGGAGTGGCCCGGCGGGATGAGCGCCGTCGCCGCCTACATCCACAGCAAGGGCCTGAAGGCCGGCATCTACACCGACGCGGGCAAGGACGGCTGCGGCTACTACTATCCGACCGGCCGCCCCGCCGCGCCCGGCAGCGGCAGCGAGGGCCACTACGCCCAGGACATGCTCCAGTTCTCCACCTGGGGCTTCGACTTCGTGAAGGTCGACTGGTGCGGCGGTCACGCCGAGGGGCTCGACGCGCCCAGCACGTACCGGTCGATCAGCGCCGCGGTCACCGCGGCCACCGCCGCGACGGGCCGCCCGCTCACCCTCTCCCTGTGCAACTGGGGCGAACAGAACCCCTGGAACTGGGCCCCGGGCCTCGCCCCCATGTACCGGACCAGCACCGACATCATCTACTGGGGCGACCGGCCCGCCATGTCGAACCTGCTGTCCAACTTCGACCAGACCCTGCACCCCACCGCCCAGCACACGGGCTACTACAACGACCCGGACATGCTGATGGTCGGCATGGACGGCTTCACCACCGCCCAGAACCGCACCCACATGAACCTGTGGGCGATCTCCGGCGCACCCCTGCTGGCCGGCAACAACCTGGCGACGATGACCTCCGAGACCGCCGCCGTCCTGAAGAACCCCGAGGTCATCGCCGTGGACCAGGACCCGCGCGGCCTCCAGGGTGTCAAAGTCGCCGAGGACACCACGGGGGCGCAGGTGTACGGCAGGGTCCTGGCCGGCACCGGCAACCGCGCCGTCGTGCTGCTCAACCGCACCTCCGCCGCACAGAACATCACCGTGCGCTGGGCCGACCTCGGCCTGACCTCGGCCTCCGCCGCCGTACGCGACCTGTGGTCGCGCACCGGCCTCGGCAGTTACGCCACCGGGTACACCGCGAGCGTCCCGGCCGGCGGCTCCGTGCTGCTCACCGTCACCGGCGGCACCGAGGCGGCCGGCGCCACCTACACCGGCACGTCGAGCTTCACCGGCGTGAGCGCCGCGCACACCGGCCTGGACGTCGTCGACGTCGCCTACACCAACACCGCCGCCACCGCCCGTACCGCGACCCTCCAGGTCGACGGCCAGACGGCGACGACGGTCTCGTTCCCGCCGACGGGTTCCGCCCAGGGCACGGTCTCCGTCGCCGTGTCCCTGTCCAAGGGCGCCTCGAACACCCTGACCTTCTCCGGCGCCCCCACGCTCGCCGACCTCACCGTGCGCCCCCTGCCGGGCACGAACGGCACGCTCCTGGTCGGCGCGCAGTCGGGCCGCTGCCTCGACGTCTACGACAACACGATCACCAA
The DNA here is from genome assembly GCF_053597355.1 of Streptomyces sp. NPDC001443. NCBI lineage: Bacteria > Bacillati > Actinomycetota > Actinomycetes > Kitasatosporales > Streptomycetaceae > Streptomyces > Streptomyces sp. NPDC001443. The sequence continues at coordinate 144,000 of NZ_JBSFIA010000020.1, read as the reverse complement.
CGGCACCCAGGCCGAGCTGTGGTCCTGCAACGGCGGCCCCAACCAGGCCTGGACGTACACCTCCCGCAAGGAACTCGTGCTGTACGGCGACAAGTGCCTCGACGCCTACAACCTCGGCACCACCGACGGCACCAAGGTTGTCATCTGGGACTGCAACGGCCAGAACAACCAGAAGTGGAACGTCAACAGCGACGGCACCCTCACCAACGTCAACGCGGGCCTGTGCCTGGACGCCTACGGTGCGGGTACCACCGACGGCACCCGGATGGTGCTGTGGACCTGCAACGGCGGCGCCAATCAGCGGTGGACGCAGACCTAAGGCGCAGAGCCAAGGCGCAGAGCCAAGGCGCAGACTCAGGACGCAGGCTCAGGGCCTGGCCGGCTCGTCGGTTGCGGGCGGTGGCGGGGCGGTGGGGTCGGTGCCGGTCAGGAAGGCGCGCGCCTGCGCCGCGAGCGGGGCGGCCCCCAGGGCGTCCGCCCAGCGCGCCACCTCCGCCGCCAGGGCCGCGGCCCCGGCCCGGTCGCCGGTGTCCCGGGTCAGCACCGCCAGCAGCAACTGCTGCGAGAGCGTGCCCGGTACCGCGCCCGCGCCGGCGCCGAGCGCGGTCGCCCGGCGCCAGCGCTCCAGGGCGAGACCGTCGTCGCCGTCGTCGTGGTCGTGGTCGCCGAGGTGGCGCAGGGCCTCCCTGGCCAGCAGGGGGTCGTCGGCCGACTCCGCGGCGTCCAGCGCGGCCACGTAGCAGGCGGGGGCGGCGGCGCGGTCCGCGAAGTGGTTGTCCGCGACGAGTCCGGCGTACATGGCTGCCCAGCCGCGGCGTCCCTCGTCCGGGGCGCGGTCGCGCAGTGCCTCGGCCTGTCGGCGCAGGGTCCCGAGCGCCTCGGGGTCCTTGCCTGCCGGGCCGAAGCGCGGGGCGCCGTCGACGAGGAGCAGCAGCCGGTAGGTGTGCCGCAGCCGGGCGAAGTCCACGTCCCAGGCGAAGCCCGTGTCCCGGTCGCCGTCGGGCAGTTCCCGCTCCGCGACCGCCAGCCGCTCCCGTGCGCTGTCGCCCCCGGTGAACCAGTCTTTTTCCAGGGCGATATGAGCAGCCGTCAGGACGATTCGAGATCGGATTCCCGGTGCGTCGGCGGTCGCCGAGTCCAGCAGCGCCAGCGCCCTGTCCCATCGCCCGGACAGTCCCAACTCCGTTGCTGCGCCTAATAGTTCATCGGCCTGAACGGACAGGTTCGCGGCGCTCGTGGCAATCGTCATGACAGGGAAGGTAGTTATTTGAAAAACTATCCACAAGAAAATCACTGCGGGAGGCAGCAGATGGAGGACTCGGCCGACCGCCATGTGGCGGAGTGGACGAAGGAACTCGCCTGGATGGACCCGGTCAAGGAGGCGATCTTCGTCCGGCTGGCGGTCCTGGCGCGGCACGCGGCCCAGGCCCGGCGTGACGTACTGGACGAGGACGGACTTCCGTACGGGCACTTCAAGATCCTGCTGAAGCTGCGCAGGCCCGGGCCGCCCTACGAGAGCAGCCCCTCGCGGCTGGCCGACGAGCTCGGGCTGACCCGGGGCGCGCTCTCGGCGCGGCTCGCGGCCGTCGAGGAGGCCGGGCTGATCGTCCGTACGCACGAGACGGGGGACCGGCGCCGGGTACGCGTCCGGCTCACCGCCACCGGTCACGCCGCGTTCGAAGCGCACGCGGCGTCGGAGGCCGCGGGCGAGCACGCGCTGCTCGCAGCGCTGAGCGCAGCAGAGCAGCGGACACTCGCAGACCTGCTGCGGAAACTGGTCGCGGCCGCCGAGACCGGCCTGCCCCCAGTGTCGCCCGAGCAGTGAAAGTCCAGGTCAGCCTGGAGGTGACCTGGACCCTCGCCGCTCTGCCGCCTACTCGTCCCATGCCTGGATCATGATCTGCTCGCTGATCCTGCCGTCGCGCAGCGTGATCATCGACTCGGCGAGGACGCGCACTCCGTCGGGGTACGCGCAGGACTCGCTGAAGGCCGCGCTGTTCCCCTGGATCACGCAGTTCTCCAGCTTGTGCGTCATGTCGCGGCTGTAGACGTCGTCGAGCATCGTGCCGATCTCGTCACGGCCGCGCAGGATCTTCGGGTGGCTCGGCTGGGAGTTGCGGTCGATGACGCGTATCTCGGCGTCGTCCGCGTAGAGCTGAAGGAGCGTCTCCGCCGTGCTTCCCTCGATGCCCTGACGCAGGGTGTCGGTGTCGAAGGCGGAGCCTGCCGCGGTGCCCATGCTGACCTCCTCACGAGGGTCGCGGCCCGGCGGACGGACGGGCCGCGGCACTCCCACCTCCGAGCCTCCCCCGCCTCGCCGGGCTCGGCAAGCGGGACGGGAGGCTCCCCCTGACGGGTGAGTGCGGCGCCGCGCCCGTGTCCGCCGCCGCGTCCGTGCCGTTGCCCAGAGCATGATCTCCACTCGACGCATCGTCGCCGCCGCCTGCCTCGCCGCCGGGGTCACCGGCCTCGCCGCCCCGCTCGCGAGCGCCGCCGAGGCGACCGCCCCGGCCGACGGCAAGCTGAGCCCGATCGCGGTACTGGACTCCCTGGCCGCCGGCGACGTCCCCGCGCAGTACCAGGGCAGGGTCCCGGGGGTCCGCCAGCAGCTGTCGGGCCTGAGCAAGCTCAACGACCTCGGCCAGCTCCACCAGCTCACCGACCTCGCGGCGCCCGTGACGGGACTGCTGCCCGCCGTCCAGTGATCCCCCGCGCCGACCGGTGATCACTGCCGCACGGTGATCACCGGTCGGCCGGTGACGACCACCGCACGGTGCGGGGCCACCGCACGGTGCGGTGGCCCCGCACGGTGCGGGGCCGCCCCTCGGAGTGGCCCTTCGCCCTCCGGGATCAGCCGTCCGCGGTCGCGAGGAACTGCGTGGCCGCCAGCTCCGCGTACAGCGGGTCGGCCGACACCAGGTCCCGGTGGGTGCCGACCGCGCGGACCCGGCCGGCGTCCATGACCACGATCCGGTCCGCCATCGTGACCGTCGACAGCCGGTGCGCCACGACGAGCACGGTCGTCGTCCGGGCGACGTCCGCGACGGTGTCGCGCAGCGCCGCCTCGTTCATCGCGTCCAGTTGCGAGGTGGCCTCGTCCAGGAGCAGCAGCCGGGGCCGGCGCAGCAGGGCCCGCGCGATCGCCACCCGCTGCCGCTCGCCGCCGGACAGCCGGGTGCCGCGGTGTCCGACGAGCGTGTCGAGCCCCTGGGGCAGCCGGGCGACCAGGCCGTCGAGCCGGGTCGTCTTCAGGACGTGCGCGAGCGCCGTGTCGTCCGCCTCCGGGCTGCCCAGCAGCAGGTTGTCACGGAGCGAGCCGGACAGGACCGGCGCGTCCTGTTCGACATAGCCGATCGCGGACCGCAGCCGCGGCAGCTCCCATTCCGTGAGGTCCAGCCCGTCCAGGGTGATCACCCCGGAACCGGGCTCGTAGAACCGTTCGATGAGGGAGAAGACGGTGGTCTTGCCCGCGCCCGACGGGCCGACGAACGCCGTCATGCCCCGGGCCGGCACGGCGAACGTCACCCCCTGGTGCACGTACGGCAGTTCGTCGGCGTACCGGAAGCGGACGTCCTCGAACGCGAGCGACGCGGGCCGGGCGTCGGCGGACGGCAGCGGTGCCGGACGCGCGGGCGGCTCCGCGGGCAGTCGCAGCGCCTCCTGGATGCGGGTCAGGGCCGCGGCCCCCGTCTGGTACTGGGTGATCGCGCCGACGACCTGCTGGATCGGCGACATCAGATAGAAGACGTACAGCAGGAACGCCACCAGCGTGGCGATGTCGACGGCGCCCGTCGCCACTCGCGCTCCGCCCACCGCGAGCACCGTGATGAACGCTATCTGCATCGCCAGCCCGGCCGTGTTGCCCGCGGCCGCCGCCCACTTGGCGGCCCGCACGCTCTGCCGCCAGGACTCCTCGGCCGCCGCGTGCAGCGTCTGCTCCTCCCGTTGCTCCGCGCCCGACGCCTTCACCGTGCGCAGCGCGCCCAGCACCCGCTCCAGCGAGGCGCCCATCACGCCGACCGCGTCCTGCGCGCGCCGACTGGCCCGGTTGATGCGCGGCACGATCAGCCCGAGCACCAGGCCCGCGCCGAGGATCACGGCCAGCGTGACCGCCAGCAGCACCGGCTCCACCAGCCCCATCAGCACGATCGTCGCCACGAGCGTGAGCCCACCGGTGCCGAGCCCGACCAGCGAGTCGGTGGTGACCTCGCGCAGCAGCGTGGTGTCGGAGGTGACGCGGGCCATCAGATCGCCCGGCTCGCTGCGGTCGACGGCCGGGATCCGCAGCCGCAGCAGATACGACGCCAGCGAGCGCCGCGCCCCGAGCACCACCGACTCGGCGGTGCGCCGCAGGACGTACGAACCCAGCGCGCCCACCGCCGCGTTGGTGACGACCAGGCCCGCCATCGCCAACAGGGCCCCGGTGATCGCCCGGTCGTGCGCCAGGTCGTCGATGAGTCCGCGTGCCACCAGTGGCAGCAGCAGCCCGGTGGCGCCGGTGACCAGCGACAGCACGGCCCCGGCCGCCAGGGCCCAGCGGTGCGGGCGTACGTATCCCAGCAGCAGCCGCCACGGGGGCGGGCCGGGCTGCGTCTGTGCGGTGGTCACGGTGCTCCTCACCGGTCGGGCCGGACTTCCTTGCTGTACCGCCGACTTGCGCAACGGCGGCGGGAGCCCGTGCGGCTCCCGGACCGGGTCCGGGGCACGGGAGAGCCGCCGACGGTCAACGCTGTGTCAACGCGGCCAGGGTGGCCTCCAGTTCCGGGCCGCGCGGCCGGTTGTACGGCAGCTTGGACAGCAGGGCGGCCATGCCGCAGGTGTCGGTGAGCGCCGAGTACACCAGCCCGCCCGCCACGCCCGCGGAGATCAACTGCCAGGCGGGATGCAGGAGTCCGAGGCCCAGCCCGGCCAGCACCAGTGTGCCCGCGGTGAGGCGGACCTGCCGTTCCATCGCCCAGCCGGTGCGGGCGCCCGCCGGGCGGTGCACCTCGTGGCCGGCCCGCACCCAGCCCTGGGTGCCGCCGGTCAGGGACAGGGCGTGGACGCCGTGCCCGGCCAGGACCTGGCGGGCGCTCTCGGAGCGTGCCCCGGAGGCGCAGACCACGAGCAGTTCGCCGCGGACCTCGCGCAGCGTGGTGACGGCGTGCCCGATCCGGTCCAGCGGGATGTTGTGGGCGCCGGGCAGATGGCCGGAGGCGTACTCGCCGGGCGTCCGCACGTCGATGACGGTCAGCGCGGCGAGCCGGGCGTGGGCCTCGCTCGCGTCGAGGGCGGAGGGCGCGGGGGGAGTGGGGGGAGTGGTCACGGTGCGATCCTTTCGGGGATGGCCGAGTCGGCAGGGGGATCCGAGGGGGAGGGTAAAATACCCCCAAGGGTATGTAGAGGAGTGATCGTGGAGCTTCAGTTCGAGGGCGATGAGCTCAAGTCCGTGCTGAACCGGCTGCGCCGGGCGCAGGGACAGATCTCCGGAGTGATCAAGATGATCGAGGAGGGGCGCGACTGCGAGGACGTCGTCACCCAGCTCGCCGCTGCCTCCCGCGCCCTCGACCGGGCCGGTTTCGCGATCATCGCGACCGGTCTCCAGCAGTGCCTGACCGACGCGGGCGACGGCGGGGCGGAGACGACGGAGCAGATGAAGGCGCGGCTGGAGAAGCTGTTCCTGTCGCTGGCCTAGCGGTTCGCGGCAGTTCGCAGTGGTTTGTCGGCGCGGGCCCGGGTCACCGCACCGCGTCGGCCAGCATCACCGCGGCGACCAGCAGCAGCGCCCAGGCGAAGAGGCGGCGCAGCAGGTCCGAGGAGAGCCGGGCCGACAGCCGTCTGCCGTCCCACGCGCCGAGCACGGCGGCCGCGGTGAACGGCGCCAGGTGCGTCCAGTCGACGCTCACCGCCGCTCCCGCCCGGGCGGCCAGCGCGGCGAGCGAGTTGACGGTGATGACCAGCAGACTCGTACCGACCGCCACCCGCATCCGCAGGCCGACCACGTTCACCAGGGCGGGCACGGCGAGAAAGCCGCCGCCCACCCCCAGCACCCCGGTCACCGCACCGAGCCCAGCCCCGGCTCCGGCGACCCGCAGCGGACGTACCTCGGAGCCGTCGGGGGCCGGGCCCGCGGGGCGCAGCATCCGCAGCGCCGCGATCCCGGCGATCACCGCGAACGCGCCGGTGAGCAGGGCCGGCGGCAGGCGCGTGGAGAGCGCCCCGCCCGCGGCGGCGGGCACGAGTCCCGCCGCGGCGAACAGCGCGCCGGCCCGCCAGTGCACGGCGCCGGCCCGCGCGTGCGCGGCCAGCGCGGTGACGGAGGTGACGGTGACGACGACGAGGCTCGCGGTGGTGGCCGCGGCCGGGGTGGAACCGAGCAGGTAGATCAGTGCTGGTACGGCCAGCATGCTGCCGCCGCCGCCCAGCGCGCCCAGCGCGATGCCGGTGACGGCACCGGCGACGAGGGCGAGGACGAGCGCGGTCACGGCGTCGTCCGCCCGCGGGTGTCGGCCGGGGTGGCGCGGGTCGTCGGGAGTCCGGCCGCGCGTGCCGCGTCGAAGCCGTCGTCTACGGCGACGACGTCCCGGCCCGCCGCGTCGAGCAGCGAGGCCGCGATCGCGGCCCGGGTACCGCCGGCGCAGTGCGTCCACACCGTGCCGTCCGGTATCTCCGCGAGCCGGTCGCGCAGCCGGTGCAGCGGTATGTGCACGGATCCCGTGATGTGCCCGGCCGCGCGTTCGGAGTCGCGCCGCACGTCGAGGATCACGACCGGGTCGTCCGCGCGGGCCGTCGCCGCGGCGAGCGCGGCGAAGTCGGCCCGCGGGAAGGCGCGCGGCCGTTCGCCGGGGCGCACCCACTGCGCGGGGGAGCCGGTCGCGGCCGCGGCCGGCCGGTCGATGCCGACCCGGACCAGTTCGCGCTGGGCGGCGGCGAGCTGTCCGGCCGACTCGGCGAGCAGGGTGACCGGCCTGCCCCAGGGCAGCAGCCAGGCCAGATAGGTGGCGAGCTGCCCCTCCGCCGCGAAGTTCAGCGAGCCGTCGACGTGCCCGTCGGCGAACGCGACCCGGTTGCGCAGGTCGACCACCCACTCCCCGGCGGCCAGCCGGGCGGCGATCTCGTCGGCGTCGGCCCGGCGCGGCGGGGTGAGGTCCACCGGAGCGGGACCGCGCGTGTTGAGCGGGGCCATGTGCGCGTAGTACGCGGGTACGTCGTCCAGCCCGGCGAGCAGGTCGGCGACGAAGGTGTCGACGTCCTTGACGAGCGCCTCGTTCACGGCGCGTTCCCGGCCGATGGTGGTCGTCGCCCCGCCCTCGGCCTGCGCGGCGGAGCAGAAGCTGCCGAAGCCGTGGGTGGGCAGGACCGCGGTGTCGTCCGGCAGAGCGGCGGCCAGCCGGTGCGCGGAGTCGTACTGGGCCCGCGCCAGCCGCGCGGTCAGACGGGGTTCCACCAGGTCGGGACGGCCGACGGTGCCGATCAGCAGCGAACCGCCGGTGAAGACGGCCACCGCGCGTCCGGCCTCCTCCAGGACGTAGGAGGTGTGGTGCGGGGTGTGGCCGGGGGTGGCGAGCGCGCGCACCGCCAGACCGTCCGCGACCTCGACGACGTCGCCGTCAGAGACGGGCGTGTGCGGGTGGGCGATCCGGGCCGCGGCCGGTACGACGTAGGCGGCGCCGGTGATCCGGGCGAGTTCCGGGCCGCCGGTCACGTAGTCGTTGTGGACGTGGGTCTCGACGACGTGCGTCACCCGCACGTCCCGCCGCGCCGCGGCCGCGAGCACCCGGTCGACGTCCCTCGGCGGATCGACGGCCACGGCGCCGTGCGCCCCGCCCGCCAGATAGCCGCGGTTGCCGAGCCCCGGCACGTCGATGGTGTCGACGAAGTACACGGCAGCACTCCTCTCGTGGTGAACACGCTGGAAATTACCCCCCGGGGTATGTCTACCACCGTAGCAGAGGTACCCCCGGGGGTATTTTTCGCAGGGTGGACGTCGGGCCGGCCGCCGTGGTCGTCGGCGTGGCCGTCGTGAGGGTGTGCCACCGCCGATCGGTGACGCGTAGGGTCGGACCGGGACGGATCCCCGTCAAAGGAAAGGGCTGAGCACCATGGCGCAGGAAGTACGCGGCGTGATCGCACCGGGCAGGAACGAGCCGGTCCGGATCGAGACGATCGTCGTGCCGGACCCGGGGCCCGGGGAGGCCGTCGTGCGCGTCCAAGCCTGCGGTGTCTGCCATACCGACCTGCACTACAAGCAGGGCGGTATCAGCGACGACTTCCCCTTCCTGCTGGGCCATGAGGCGGCCGGTGTCGTGGAGTCGGTCGGCGAGGGCGTCACCGACGTCGCGCCCGGTGACTTCGTGATCCTCAACTGGCGTGCCGTGTGCGGCCGTTGCCGGGCCTGTCTGCGGGGACGGCCCTGGTACTGCTTCGACACCCACAACGCGAAGCAGAAGATGACGCTCGCCTCGACCGGCCAGGAGCTCTCCCCGGCCCTGGGCATCGGCGCCTTCGCCGAGAAGACCCTGGTCGCGGCCGGCCAGTGCACCAAGGTCGACCCGGCCGTCTCCCCGGCGGTCGCCGGACTGCTGGGCTGCGGAGTGATGGCGGGCATCGGCGCCGCGATCAACACGGGCAACGTCGGCCGCGGCGACACGGTCGCCGTCATCGGCTGCGGCGGGGTCGGGGACGCGGCCGTGGCCGGCGCGCGGCTGGCCGGCGCGGCGAAGATCATCGCCGTCGACATCGACGACCGCAAGCTGGCCACCGCCCGCACGATGGGCGCCACCGACACCGTCAACTCCAAGGACACCGACCCCGTCGAGGCGATCCGCGCACTGACCGGCGGCTTCGGCGCCGACGTCGTCATCGAGGCGGTCGGCCGCCCGGAGACGTACAAGCAGGCCTTCTACGCCCGCGATCTGGCCGGCACGGTCGTCCTGGTCGGCGTGCCGACCCCGGAGATGAAGCTCGAACTGCCGCTGCTGGACGTCTTCGGCCGCGGCGGCTCGCTGAAGTCCTCCTGGTACGGCGACTGCCTGCCTTCCCGGGACTTCCCCATGCTGATCGACCTGCATCTGCAAGGCCGCCTGGATCTGGACGCGTTCGTGACCGAGACCATCCAGCTCGACGAGGTGGAGAAGGCGTTCGAGCGCATGCACCAGGGCGACGTCCTGCGCTCCGTGGTGGTGCTCTGATGACCGTACGCATCGAACGCCTCGTCATCCCCGGGAAGTTCACCCTCGACGGCGGCACCTGGGACGTCGAGAACAACGTGTGGATCGTCGGCGACGAGCGCGAGGTCGTCGTCATCGACGCCGCCCACGACGCCGAGGCGATCGCCGAGGCCGTCGGCGAGCGCCGCCTGACGGCCATCATCTGCACCCACGCCCACAACGACCACATCGGCGCCGCGCCCGCCCTCGCGGACCTGACCGGCGCCACCATCTGGCTGCACCCCGACGACCTGCCGCTCTGGCACCAGACCCACCCGGACCGCGAGCCCGACAACCATCTGGCCGACGGTCAGGTCATCGAGACCGCGGGCGCCGACCTGACCGTCCTGCACACCCCGGGCCACGCGCCCGGCGCGGTCTGCCTCTACGAACCCGGGCTGGCCACGGTCTTCACCGGCGACACCCTCTTCCACGGCGGCCCCGGCGCGACCGGCCGCTCCTACTCCCACTTCCCGACGATCATCGACTCGATCCGCGACCGCCTGCTCACCCTGCCGCCCGAGACGAAGGTGCTCACCGGCCACGGCGACCCGACGACCGTCGGCGCCGAGGCCCCGCACCTGGAGGACTGGATCGCGCGCGGCCACTGAGGAGCGACCGGCACCGCCTCGCGCCCGGCCGGGTGACCGGCCGGGCGCGACGACGGACACCGCGCCAAAGGCGACAGAAGATGTCCGGTTCACCCGGCACCCTCGAAGACGACATCGGTCGTACGGGTACGGGAGGTCGGACATGTCCGGACCGCTGGCAGACAAGGTCGCCCTGGTCGCGGGGGCCACGCGCGGAGCGGGACGCGGGATCGCGGTGGAACTCGGCGCGGCGGGCGCCACGGTCTACGTCACCGGACGCAGCACCCGCGCCCGGCGCTCCGCCTACGACCGCCCCGAGACCGTCGAGGACACCGCCGACCTGGTCACCGTGGCGGGCGGCCGGGGCATCCCCGTACCCACCGACCACCTCGTGCCGGACCGGGTCCGCGCGCTCGTGGACCGGATCGCGCGGGAACAGGGCCGCCTCGACGTCCTCGTCAACGACATCTGGGGCGGCGAGAAGCTCTTCGAGTGGGACACCCCGGTCTGGGAGCACGACCTCGACAACGGACTCACACTGCTCCGCCTCGCCGTCGAGACCCACGCTATCACCAGCCACCACGCCCTGCCCCTGCTGCTGGAGGGGACCGGGGGACTGGTGGTGGAGATGACGGACGGCACCGCCGAGTACAACCGCGACACCTACCGGGTCAACCTCTTCTACGACCTCGCCAAGGCGTCCGTGCTGCGCATGGCCTTCGCCCTCGGCCACGAACTCGGTCCCCGCGGCGCCACCGCCGTCGCGCTCACCCCCGGCTGGATGCGCTCGGAGATCATGCTCGACGCGTTCGGGGTGCGCGAGGACAACTGGCGCGACGCCCTCGACCGCGAGCCGCACTTCGCGATCTCGGAGACACCGCACTACGTGGGCCGCGCCGTCGCCGCCCTGGCCGCCGACCCCGAGGTGGCCCGGTTCAACGGCCTTTCCCTCTCCAGCGGCGGCCTGGCCCGGGAGTACGGCTTCACCGACCTCGACGGCAGCCGCCCGGACGCCTGGCGCTATCTGACCGAGGTGCAGGACCGGGGCAAGCCGGCGGACGTGACCGGGTATCGGTAGGCCATGACACACTCCGAGAGTTCACGGTTCCAGGGGTACGCCGTCCTCGTCACCGCAGCTGCCCGCGGCATCGGCGCCGCCACCGCCGGGCGGCTCGCCCGGGAGGGCGCGCGGGTCCTGGTGACCGACGTGGACCTGCCCGCGGCCGAGCGGACGGCGGCGGGACTGCGCGAACAGGGGCTCGGCGCCGAGGCGTTCGGCTGCGACGTCGCGGACCGCACCTCCGTGGAGCGCGCGGTCGGGTACGCCGTCGACACCTTCGGCGCACTCGACGTCCTGGTCAACAACGCCTACGGCTGCACCCCGGACGCGGCCCGCTTCGAGGACGAACCGGACGAGGTGTGGGCCCGCGACCTCGACCTCACCCTGACCGGCGCCTACCGCTGCTGCCGGGCGGCCCTGCCGCACCTCGAGGCGTCGGGGCGCGGCGCCGTCGTCAGCGTCGGCTCGGTCAACGGCCTCCAGGACTTCGGCAATCACGCCTACAGCGCAGCCAAGGCGGGCCTTGGATCGCTGACCCGCACGCTCGCCGGGCATGCCGCCGGTCGCGGGGTGCGGGTCAACATGGTCGTCCCCGGCACCGTACGCACCACCGCGTGGGAGGGGCAGGAGGACCGGCTGGAGGAGATCGGCGGGCTGTACCCGCTGGGCCGGGTCGGCGAACCCGAGGACATCGCCGCCGCCGTCGCCTTCCTCGCCTCCCGGGACGCGGCCTGGATCACCGGGACCGCCCTCACGGTCGACGGCGGCCTCACGGCGGTCAACACCGGCTTCCACGCGGCCAGGGGAAGCCGGGAAGCGTGAGCCGGCACCGGCGTGCGCCCGTCGGCGCCCGGCGTGTAACCGTTGTGTCCCGGCGCGGTCGGCCGTGCAACTTTCCTCTCGTACCGCCGGTCTAGGCAATTGAGATCGCAGGACGTACGAGAGGGAGTCCGCCATGGGGGACATGCACAGACGGGGCGCCGTCGCGCTGGGGATCACCGCACTGGTGGCCCCGCTCACACTCGCGGTCACCGCCGCGCCGGCCCAGGCCGCGAGCTGCACGACGACGGCCGGCCCGTACCAGAAGCAGGTGGAGAAGTTCCTCGGCCGTCCCGTGGACGGCAGGCAGTCCGCCGCCGACTGCAAGGCCATCCAGGCCTTCCAGACCAAGCACGGCATCACGCCGAACATCGGCTACGCAGGGTCGGTGACCTGGGGCGTGATGGACCTGATGAACAAGCAGAAGGCCGTCGGCAAGAAGCCCAACGCGGCCGGCAAGTGCCCGACGAACAAGGGCCGTATCGCCTGTGTGAACCTCACGCTCCAGCTCAGCTGGATCCAGGACGGTTCCAGGCTCGTCTACGGACCCGTCCCGGTGCGCACCGGACGCAACGGGTACGAGACCCGCACCGGCCTGAAGAAGATCTACTGGCGCGACATCGACCACGTCTCCAACATCTACAACGTGTCCATGCCGTACAGCCAGTTCTTCGACGGCGGCCAGGCCTTCCACTCGGTCGGCCTGAGCATGTGGAACCCGCCGGGCTCGCACGGCTGCGTCAACATGACGAAGACCGACGCCAAGAAGTACTGGTCGCTGCTGAAGACCGGCGACGACGTCTTCGTGTACGGCCGCAAGCCGGGCACCTGACGACACCCGGCCCGCCGGGCCGGTCACATCTCGGGCGCGTCCCCGAAGTCCGGGATGTCGAGGCGCGTCCCGCCCTGCCGCGCGGAGTCGTGCGCGATGATGCCCGGCAGGGTGTAGCGGGCCGCCACCCACGCGTTCACGGACGGCAGGGTGCGGCTCTCGACGGCGGTCACGAAGTCGTCCACCAGGAAGTGGTGGCTGCCCTCGTGGCCGTTGTGCAGGGTGTCGAACACCCGCGGCAGCCGGGAGCGGTCGTGCACCGGCGCCGAGCCCGAGGTGAAGGCGGCCCGCAGCTCCGGGGCGATGTGCTGGATCGACGGGTCGTCGGGGGCGAGGGTGGGCCTGGGCTCCAGCAGGTCGCTGATGTCCTGCACCCCCTTCTTGTCCTGCCACAGCGCGACCGTGGCCAGTTGTTCCATGCTGGCCTCCGTGCCGAAGAAGCGGAAGCGCGACTCCCTGATGTGCGAGGGGTAGCCGACCCGCCGGAACTCGTTGGTACGGAACGAGCCGCCGCCGGCCACGGCGAACAGCGCGGTGGCGTTGGAGAGGTCGTTGCCGAACTGGCTGATCTCCTTGTCGAACACACCGTCCTGGCGCTCGTCGGCCACCCCGATCGCGGACACGCTCACCGCGTGCGTCCGCCAGGCGCCGAGCACCCCGCCCACCGAGTGCGTCGGGTAGAGCAGCGGCGGATAGCTGGCGGTCGCCTTCCAGTTCTCGCCCCCGCTGTAGCGGTAGGCGTCGTAGAACCCCAGGTCCATGTCGTGGACGTAGTCGCCCTCGGCGTAGAAGAGCCGCCCGAAGGCGCCTTCGGCGATCCGGTTGCGGGCGTGCACGGTCGCCGGGTGGTACTGGCTGGTCTCGCCCATCATGTACGTCAGTCCGGTGGCGCGGACCGCGTCGACGATGGCCGCGATCTCCTCGACGGTGACCGCCATCGGGACCGCGGAGTACACGTGCTTGCCGGCCCGCAGTCCCTGGAGCACCAGCGGGCCGTGCGTCCAGCGCTGGGTGAAGACCGCGACCGCGTCGACGTCCGGCGACTCCAGCATGGCCTCGTACGAGGGGAAGGTGCCCGCGAGTCCCTGGGCGGCGGCGAGCCGCTCGGCCCGCTCGGGCAGCAGGTCGGTGACATGGACGTCGTCGATACCGGGGTGGGCCTGGAACAGCAGGGCGAACCGGCCGGAGAACTGGCCGGCGCCGACGATGCCGAGCGAGAACGTCATGGAGTGCGTGCCTTTCACTAGGACACTAGGAGAGGAACGTGTTCACCGCGGGAGCGGAACAATTATGACGTGATGCGGTGGTTTCCGGCGTGAATCGACATGCGGGCACACCCGCGCCACTGAACCCCGGTCCGGGTTCAGCCGGATGGACGTGATCAGCAACACTGTCGCGTATGTCCGATATATTCCCGATTACTCACATGGCCTTCACGCAGTGAGTCGTATGCTTCACGGCATGTCCACCAGTGTTGAACCCGTATCCGACCGATCGGCGGCGGAGGTCAACGAGGAGATCCGGGCCCTGTGGCTCCGGTCGGGCGGGACACTGAGCGGCGAGCAGCGCGAGGAGTACCAGCGGCTCGTCCTGGAGTGGGCCGCCGCGGTCCCGCAGTCGCAGTCGCAGCGGGCGGCCTGAGAGCCGTCCCGCCAGTCCCTCCGGGAACGGTGCGCGGCGACGACACCGCGGCATCGCCGGCGCCGCGAGCGCCCGGGTGCCTTGCTCCCACCGGTCTTCCGTCGGTCTCCCACCGGCTTCCGTACGCCACGGCATCGCACCGATGCCGTGGCCACAGCGTCACCCCGTCCCGCGTGTGCCGGGACGGGGCATCATCCCCAGGTCGCCGAGTAGTACCGCTGATAGGCCTTGCGGTCCTGCTCCGCGCGGATGTACCGGGTCGCGACCAGCGCGATCAGACTCACCGCGATCACCAACAGGCCGGGGCCGAGGTTGTCCGGGTCCGTGAACACCGACAGCAGCGTCGAGTCCGTCGTGCCGCCCGCCACCGGAGCCGTCGACCCCGGCGAGGCGGCACTGGGCGCGATCGCGCTGTGCGTGGCGGAACCGGACGGGGCCGAAGGGGCGGCCGACGAGGCCGCGCCGCCCTGACCGGCGGCCTGCTTCGACACGATCAGCTGCACCCCCAGCCCCGAGAGCGCCCTGGTCACCGGCTGGAAGAACGTGGTGCCGCCGGTCGTGCAGTCCCCGCTGCCGCCCGAGGTCACGCCGAGGGCGATCCCCTCGGAGAACAACGGCCCGCCGCTGTCGCCGGGTTCGGCGCACACGTTCGTCTCGATCAGGCCCGTGACCGTGCCCTCGGGGTAGTTGACCGTCGCGTTGAGCGAGGTCACCGTCCCGTCGTGCAGCCCGCTGGTGCTGCCGCTGCGGAACACCCGCTGCCCGACGGTCGGATCGGCCGCGCCCGTGATCCGCACCCCGTTGCCGTTGCCGATGGCCACGATGTCGGCGCCGCCGCCCGCCCGGCCGCTCGCGTACTGCACCAGCGAGAAGTCGGCCCCGGGGAACGAGCTGTTCACCGTCCTGCCGACCTGCTGGGTGGCCTGGTTGTCGGCGAACCACAGCGAACCGGTGGGCCCGCAGTGGCCGGCCGTGAGGATGAAGTCGCTCTGCCCGTTGGTCACGTTGAAGCCCGCCGAGCAGCGGCCCCCGGTCGACAGGATCGGCTGGGCGCCGTTGATCCGCGTGGTGAACGCGCCGGTGGTGCGCTCCATCCGCACGAAGCTGCCGATCTTGCCCGCCACCTGGGTCATCGCCGACCAGTCGGCCGCGGAGACCGTGTGGTCGGCCAGCACCAC
Organism: Streptomyces sp. NPDC001443; assembly: GCF_053597355.1. Classification (NCBI taxonomy): domain Bacteria; kingdom Bacillati; phylum Actinomycetota; class Actinomycetes; order Kitasatosporales; family Streptomycetaceae; genus Streptomyces; species Streptomyces sp. NPDC001443. The sequence continues at coordinate 128,692 of NZ_JBSFIA010000020.1, read as the reverse complement.
GACCTGGTTGGTGCGGGGGTCCACCGACCATGCCGTGCCGGCCACCCGGGGCGCCGAACGCAGCGCCGTCGTGGCCGACTTCAGCTCGTTCATGCTGTGCCCGACCATCTTGGCCTCGGCACCCGCCTTGCGGACCTCGGCCGCCGCGTCCTCGTCGGTGACCGCCACGACCGGCTTGCCGTCGGCGCCGATCCAACTGCCCGCCGTACGGGCGGTGCCCAGCCGCGACACGAGCTGCGAGCCGGTGTCCGCGACCGACTGCGCGGAGCTGCGCGGGACGGCGGTCGCGGCCGGCTTCTCGCTCGCCATGGCCTGCGTCACCATCACCCCTCCGAGGAGGAGTCCGCCGACGGCCGTCAGTTGTGTCGCCCGCCGGACGACCCGTCGTCGTGCGTGCCTCATGCATGGCTCCCGAACCCCGAACGCGCGGTGGTCACACCGCGGGGCCCTCCGGTCATCGAGCGCCCGGACTCCCATACGTACGCCGACCGGCGGGTGTTCACCGCGCGCAAGATCGGCGCCGAACGTCCGGGTGTTCCGGCCGTGTCCCGGACGCCTCGTTCCGGCGCACCGTCCGGCGGCCTATCTTGTGCCCCATGACACGCATCCCGCACGTCACGCCCGCCGAGCGGAACCCCCTGCGCGCACTCACCCTCGACCGCCTGCGACGTCGTACGAGCATGAAGTGGCGCACCTACCCGCAGGACGTGCTGCCCCTGTGGGTGGCCGAGATGGACGTACCGCTCGCCGAGCCGGTCGTGCGCGCCGTCACCGACGCGATGGAGCTCGGCGACACCGGCTACCCCGCGGGCACCGCCTACGCCGAGGCGCTCGCCGCCTTCGCCGCCGAGCGGTGGGGCTGGGACGGACTCGCGGTGCCGCGCACCGCGATCGTGCCGGACGTGATGCTGGGCGTGGTGGAGATGCTGCGGCTGGTGACCGGGCCGGGAGACGCCGTCGTCGTCAACCCGCCCGTCTATCCGCCGTTCTTCCAGTTCGTCGGCCACATGGACCGGCGGCTGTGCGAGGCGCCGCTCGGCCCGGACCTGAGGCTGGACCTCGGCGCGCTGGAGGAGGCCTTCCGGGGGGCCGTGGCCGGAGGGAGGCCCGCCGCCTATCTGCTGTGCAGCCCGCACAACCCGACCGGCACGGTGCACACCGCCGACGAGCTCACCGCGGTGGCCGCGCTCGCCGAGCGGTACGGGGTGCGCGTGGTCGCCGACGAGATCCACGCCCCGCTGGTCGTCGCGGGCGTGGACTTCGTGCCGTATCTGAGCGTGCCGGGCGGGGAGAACGGTCTGTCGCTGATGTCGGCCTCCAAGGGGTGGAACCTCGCCGGGCTCAAGGCCGCCCTGGCGGTGGCGGGCCCCGCGGCCGCGGCCGACCTGGCCCGGCTGCCCGAGGAGGTGAGCCACGGGCCGAGCCATGTCGGCGTCCTCGCCCACACCGCCGCCCTGCGCGAGGGCACCGCCTGGCTGGACGCCCTGCTGGCCGGGCTCGACGACAACCGGCGCCTGCTCGCCGGGCTCCTCGCCGAGCAGTTGCCCGCGATCGGGTACCGGCCGAGCGAGGCCACCTATCTCGCGTGGCTCGACTGCCGGGCGCTCGGCCTCGGGGACGATCCGGCGGAGGTCTTCCTGGAGCGCGGCCGGGTGGCCCTCAACCCGGGGACGGACTTCGGCACGGGCGGCACCGGGCACGTACGGCTGAACCTCGCGACCTCGCCCGAGGTGATCACGGAAGCCGTGCACAGGATGGCGAAGGCGGTGGCTTGAGGGGCGCGCCGCCGTGCCGCTGTGCCGCCGGACCGTCGTGCCGCTGGACGGCCGGTCCGCTGTGCCGGGCCGCCGCGCCGGGTCGTCGTGCCGGTCCGCCGCACCCCCGGTCCGCCGCGCCGCCGGACCGTCGTGCCGCTGGACGGCCGGTCCGCTGTGCCGGTCCGTCGTGCCGGACCCTGCACCCCCGGACCCTGCACCCCCGGACCCTGCACCCCCGGACCCCGCACCCCCGGTCCGCCGCGCCGCCGGACCGTCGTGCCGCTGGACGGCCGGTCCGCTGTGCCGGTCCGCCGTGCCGGGTCGTCGTGCCGGGTCGTCGTGCCGGACCCCGCATCCCCGGTCCGCCGCGCCGCCGGACCGGGCCGCTGCCTAGACTGCGCCGCATGGACGAGACGTCGGTGGCCCGGCTCGGTGCGGGCAAGTATCTGCTGATCACCAGTTACCGCAAGAACGGCACGGGTGTGCCGACCCCGGTGTGGGTGGTGCGGGACGGCGAGGCCCTCGGGGCCTGGACGGTCGCCGACTCCTGGAAGGTGAAGCGGATCCGGGCCCGCGGCGACGTCCTGGTCGGACCGTGCGACGTGCGGGGCAACCCGACCGGCGACCCGGTCCCGGCCACCGCCGAGATCTGCGACGCCGAGACCACCGCCCGCTACCGGGACCTGCTCGCCCGCAAGTACGGCATCCTCGGCCGGCTCACCCTCCTCGGCAGCCGCCTGCGGCGCGGGAAGGACGGCACGGTCGGGATCCGGATCACCTTCCCCGGCTGAGCCGGGAGCGGGCCGGCCGCACGACACGGCCGGCCCGCAGCGGATGCACGCTAGGGCGCGTCCAGCACCGTGCCGGTCAGCACCGGTCCGTCGCCCGGCTCGCCGGAGTCGTCGGCCCACTGGAACCGCACCGACTCCTCGGGCTCGGCCACCCGGTCGCGCACGGTGGGCAGGCTCAGGTCAGCCGAGGTCCGGCCCGCGGGGAAGGTCACCCAGAGGTACAGGTGGTCCACCGCGGACAGCGGGCGCTCCGGGTCGGCGGACGCGCCGGCCGTGTCCATGAGCCAGGCAGGGTCGACGTCCTTGGTGGACAGCTCGGCGCCGCCGGACACCGGCCGCACCACGAAGGTGGCGTACGTGTCCGTGTCGGCGGCCTCCGACAGGGACAGGCGCCAGCGCAGCGGATGCCCCTCGGTCACCCGGCCCGCGACCGCGGTGACCGACAGCTTCGGCATCGGGTCGTCGTTGCGCACCAGGATCCCGCCGTGGGGCGTGCCGACCACCGCGCCCCGGACGGCCTTCACGAACACGTCGTGCGGGACGTCGTAGGAGAAGCGCGTGTTGCCCTGCACCCGCACCCGTACGTCGATGTCGTGCCCGCCCGCCCGGACCGTCACCAGCCGGTCCTTCGCCTTCCCGGTGACGGGGTCGACGACGTAGACCCGCACCTGGCCGCTGCCGTGGCCCGACACCCGTACCGGCACCCGGTAGGTGCGGGTGCCGGAGTCGCCCTCCCGCACGGTGGTGGTGCCGAGGTCGACGCGCGGCAGCGCGGACGCGCGCACGGCCGGGGTGCCGGGCCGCCAGGCCCAGGCGTCCATCAGCCAGGCCCGGCCCGACCGGGTCCGCGGGGTGAGGTCGAGGGACTTCACCCGGCGCAGGTCGAGACCGGCGCGGGCGGCGGCCGTGAGCGGGACCCGTATCTCACGGGCCCAGTACGAGGAGGTCCGCTCCGTGCCCGGCAGACCGTCGACGCCGACCCGGCCGAGCACGGCCCGTCGGCCGGCGGTGTCGGTGACGGAGACGTCCAGCCGGGTGCCGTGGCTGCCGGGCGGCACGATCACGCGCAGCGTCAGCGCCTGCGCGCCGCTCAGCGAGACCGGTTTCGCGGGGCGCACCCGTACCGCGTGGCCGGCCGACGACCAGCGCAGGGCCACGGCCCTGCGGTCCTGCTCCCGGCCGACGTACCAGGGGACGAAGTGCGGCGAGGACCCCTTCGTGGCCGAGCCGAGACAGGCCGCGGCCGGGTCGGGGTCCACCGCCGAGCACAGCTTCGCGCCGGACACCGTCACCGGGCCGTCCGGCAGGAACCCGGCACCCCGGTTCCCGCCCACCGCGTGGGTCAGGACCCGGGCGGGATCCGCCGAAGGGGCCCGTCGGCCCGTGCCGTCGAGCAACTGACGCGCGCGGTCGTCGCCGGCGACGAACAGCCGGGCCGCGGTGGCGATGTAGGTGGCGCCCGCGCGGTGCTGCCGGTCGGCGGTCAGCCGGGTCCGGGCGTGCGTCGAGCACACCGGGTCCGGGTGCTCGGGGTCGTCCCAGAAGTCGTCCTCGGCGGGCGCCACGGCCTGCCCCGGGGTCCACTCGCTGTTGAAGAAGTTGTGGTCGGCGCCGACCACGTAGACGGCGCTGTGCAGCGCGGCGCCCCGGCCGACCCCGCGGGTGCCGTCGACGTACACCTCGCCCTGGAGGTCGGAGACGTCACCGTCGCAGCCCGGCAGGATCGTCGCCGAGGGCACGTCGGCCACCGGGTTGTGTCCGAAGACCGTCGGGCCGATCAGGACGGTGCCGCGGATGTGCCAGCGCACCGGTCCGCGATAGCCGTCCTGGGCGGCGGGCGGGGGATAAAGGCTGTCCATCGCGGCGCGGTTGACGCCTTCGCCGCCGCGCGAGTGCCCGACGAGCAGGACCCGGGACAGGTCGGCCCTCGGCGCCCGGCGCACCACCGCGGGAGCGCCGGCCGGGTGGGCGGCCCAGCCGGCCCAGCGGGCCAGATGCTGCCGGACCAGCGAGGAACGGGCCTGCGCGCCGCCGTCGTCGGCGGCGAAGTCCTGGCCGTTGACGCCGTTCGCGGACACCGACACCGTCACATAGCCCTGGGACGCGAGGAGTCGCTGGTCGCGCAGATAGCCGCGGTAGCTCGGGATCGGCTTCGCGCCGGCCCGACAGGGCCAGTCGCCGGTCACGTCGGCCCCGGCGTAGCAGGTGGCGTGGCGGCCGTGCAGGAACAGCGCCAGCGGACGCTTGCCCGTGGCGCCCCTCGGCGCCACCACCACGGCGCGCATCTCGACCGGCGCGGCGAACCCGGGCAGGCGCACCGGGGCGAGGTCGTACTCGCCGGTGAGCGTGCGGAACGGGCCCGGCCTGCCGGGGTCGACCGAGCCCGCGGGGAGCGGGGCGGGCGGCTGCGGGGCGGCGACGGACGGGGTCCCGCCCGGTCCGCCGCCAGGTGTGCCGGGTGCGGTGGAGGCGGCGGGCGCGCTGGGCTGGTCCAACCGGCGCCCTCCGGCCTGGACTCGAAGGTCTGTCAGATCTGCGGCGCGGGCATCGGCCAGCTCCAGCCGGAACGTTCTGCCGTCCCGGTCGGCCGACGGCACGCCGAGCAGCCCGCCCGCGGCGTGGAACTCCACGCGAGCGTCCCCCATGGGCACGGGCGCGGACGACCGCCAGACCAGGGCGCGTTCGGCACCCGCCCCGGTGAGCCGCCAGCCCGGTGGCAGCCCGTCGTCGGACACGGCGGCCGACGGCCGACTCCCGTGGGTCGGCCGGGCCTGCGCCAGTCCTGGTGATCCCGCCAGTGCCGCGAGCACCGCCACGGCGGCGACTGCGGTTCGCCGGGCACGGAACAATGTTCCCCTCCTCCGGTCTCGTGCGCGGGCGCCTCGTCCGTAACGGGCGCCTCTCGCCTACCGAAGGAGGGCAAAGGGAATCTGTGGGTTGCCTGTGTTGTGCGATCCGATGTGACAACGGAGCGGAAATCGGCCATTCATGACCGTTTCGTGGCGGCCCCTCAGTGCCAGGCCCGGAAGGGCTCGTCGACGAGCTGGAAGACGGGCTCGCCCCGGACCGGGTCCTTGGCCGTCGACAGCCGTACGCGGTCACCGCTGTGGATGCCGATGAGCGGTCCCATCACCCGGCCCCGGACGACGAAGCCCTCGGTCATCTCGATGAGCGACACATTGCGCGCGGCGGGGGTGTTGCGGTGCACCACCGTGGCGTGGCGCACGGTGCCCGTGCCCTCGCTGCGCTCGGTGCGCAGGTCGCCGCCCTGACACGCCGGACACAGCAGCCGGTGGTACATCGCGGTGCCGCACCAGGTGCAACGCTGGTAGAGGATCGTCTCGGTGTTCGCGGCCGCCGGTTCGAGCACGCCCGTGGCGGAGCCGGTTCCCTGCTGAACTGCGCTTCCTGAGTGGTGGTACACGCTGTCAACTCCCTGCGCCGGGCCGGAAACCGCGTGCCCGGAACGCCCGGGCACGCCTGTGCCCGGTCGGCCGTGCCACCGTGCACGGCCACAGCGTATGGCACTGAGTGTCACTCGTAAAGGCACTCGGTACCCCAAAATTGCGGGGGGATCAGTCGCGGGCCAGCGTCGTCTCGATCTCCTGCACCACGCGCCACAGGGGTGCTCCGCGCCGGGAGACGACCACGACGACGTCCTCCCGGTCCCCGGCCGGGTGCCCGGCGGCCGCCCCCGACGGCCGGGCGAAGGTCTCCTGGACATGGCCGAGCGCGTGGTCGACCGCGGCCCCGGCGTCGTCCTCGCCGTCCGAACGCAGCCAGGAGCGCAGCGCGTTGTTGTGCGCCGCGACCACGGCGGCCGCGATCACATCGGCCCGCAGGGTGCCGTCGGGGCGGCCGGCGAAGCGGGCGCGCAGGTACGCGGCGAGGGCGCGTTCGTAGCGCCACACCACCGACAGCTCGTACGCCCGCAGTCCCGGCACCTGCTTGGTGAGGCGGTAGCGCTGCACGGAGAACGCCGGGTTCTCGGCGTACATCCGCAGCACGAGCCGGGCCGCGTCGCAGACCCGCCGCACGGGTTCGTCCTCGTCGCCGCTCGCGGCCAGGAAGGCCGTCATGTCGGCCACGCAGCGCTCGTGGTCGGGGAAGACCACGTCCTCCTTGGAGGGGAAGTAGCGGAAGAACGACCGCCGGCCCACCCCGGCCAGCGCCACGATGTCGTCGACCGTCGTCTGTTCGTAGCCACGCTCCAGGAACAACTGGAAGGCCGCCGCGACCAGGGCGTCCCGCATGGGCGGCTTCGCGGCCGCCTCCTCCGTCTTGTTACTGGAGCTCATGGAGGGGAACGTAGCACCTGGTCCGCAGGATGGCACTCAGTTCCCTCCCGTGGGGGAACTGAGTGTCCCCCGTGAAGGCTCCGCGATGCCCGGCGTAACCTTCCTGCACCGCAGGACACCCGCTGCACTGCGGACACCCGCTGCGTCGCAGTACATCCGCTGCGTCGCAGTACACCCGCTTCCGAGGAGACCCCGGCATGCCCGCCGCCCGCCCCCGCGTCCTCTATGTCACCGATCTGGCGTACCCGGCCCGCGGGCGCCGCTACTGCGACGAGGACATCCTCCTCACCGCGCGGCTGCGCGCGGACTTCGACCTGGCCCTGTGCCATCCCCGGGACGCCGCCGCCCTGATGGACGCCTTCGACGCCGTCGTCGTCCGCAACAGCGGTCCCGTCCTCGCGTACCAGGAGCAGTACGACGCCTTCCGCGAGCAGGCGCTGCGCAGCGGCACCCGGGTCTACAACCCGCTCACCGGCAGTGCGGACATGGCCGGCAAGCAGTACCTCCTCGACCTGAGCGCCGAAGGGCTGCCCGTGATCCCCACCGTCGACCGTCCGGCCGACCTGGGACTGCTGCCCGAGGCCGAGCACTACATCGTCAAGCCCAAGCTCGGCGCCGACTCCATAGGTCTGCGCACGGTCACCGCCGACGAGCTGCCGGGCCTCGCCGACGGCACGGTCCTGGTCCAGCCGCGGATCGACTTCACGTACGAGGTCTCCTTCTACTTCGTCGACCACGACTTCCAGTACGCCCTCCACGCCCCGGACCCCGACCGGCGCTGGGAGCTCCGGCCGTACGAACCCACCGGTGAGGATCTGGAGTTCGCCCACCGCTTCATCGCCTGGAACACCCTCGACGCCGGTATCCAGCGGGTCGACGCCTGCCGTGCCCCCGACGGCCGCCTGCTGCTGGTCGAGCTGGAGGACCTCAACCCCTATCTCTCCCTCGACGCCCTCGACGAGAGCCGTCGGGACGCCTTCGTGGCCGCGACGGCGCGATCCCTGCGCCGCTTCCTCGCGGACTGAACCCGGGCACCGGCACGCCCGTATCACTCCCCGGGGATTCCGAGGTACCGAAGGAGAGCAGCGTGCCGACACCGCCCGAGCCCGGCGAGCCGTACGACCGCCCGGTCCTCGAACCGATCCGGGTCCTGCGCCCCCGTCGTACCGACGCGCTCGCGGACCTCTTCCGCGAGATGACGCAGGACGCCGCCTACGAGTCCGTGCCGGTGCGTGACGCCCCGGCCGAGGCGGAGACCCAGGAGCTGCCGCCCTTCCACGACCGGCCGGGACCGGGGACCGGTGGACTCCACGACCGGCCGGCACCGGGGAACGGCGGTCCCGGACGGCGCGGCGAAGGGTGGGGCGGCAGCCCGTGGCAGCGATGTGCCGCCGTCGCCCTGGGCGTCTGCGCGGCGGCCCTCGTCGGCTTCGCCGGCGCCCTCCTGCTGCCCCGCATGAACGACGCCTCCGCGGCCGCTCCCGCCCCGTCCGCCTCCGCTCCCGCTCCGACCACCGAGGCGACGACCGACCCCGACGGCGTCGGCACCCTGCGCGAGGGCGACTCCGGCCCCGAGGTGACCGACCTCCAGCAGCGCCTGCTGCGCATCCCGAACGTGTACGACCACGGAGCGACCGACGGCCGCTACGGCGCCGAACTCACCGAGGCGGTGGCCCGCTTCCAGGTCTGGTACGGCATCCGGGGCGACGAGTCCGGCGTCTACGGCGACGACACCCGCCGTGATCTGGAGGCGCGCACGAACGGCGGCTGACGGCCAATGAATCGAACGCCGGGTAATAGCTGAGGAAAGCGTCGTGATCGGGGGGTGGGGGCGGACTCACGATGATCTCGGGGGCCGACGCGACGGGGCGGCCGGCCCGCCTCGAACGAAGGCCGTTGCGATGACCGGCTCCCGCATTCCGGGCCTGCTGCTGCCCGCACTCTTCCTGCTGGCCCTCGTCGTGGGCGCGTTCTGGTACTGGAGGCACCGCGACGACGAGTGACCGCCCGGCCGGCGCGGTCAGCGGGCGGCGGCAGCGGCGTGCTCCGCGAGCGCCTCGGTGACCGCCCGGACGCTGCGCGCGATGTGCTGGAGCTGCATGAGCTCGGCCGCGTACAGCTTGATCGTGTGCTCGATGACCGACTCGGGCAGGCCCAGCCGCGGCAGATCGGCGCGCGCGGTCTGGAGCGCGGTGCGGGCGACCCGGATCTCCTGCTGGACCTGGATCGTCGCGTGCCGGGCCAGGAGCACGGGGTGGCGCAGCAGTACCGGGTAGCTCGCGTAGCGGGCCGGGACGAGCTCCCGCAGCCACTTGGCCGCCGAACGTTCCCAGTCGTAGCTGCCGGGCGTCTTGACCTGGCAGGGCCAGTCCGGGCTGATGCGCGTCGTCGTGAGAGTCATGATCATCGCTTCCGGGTGTGCGGCGTCGGGACGGGTGGTCCGACGAGGTGGGGCGGCCCCGGTCCAGGGGATGACCGGAGCCGCCACGGGCGCGCGCAGGCGACGCCCGACCGCGCCCCGGCGCCGACGTGGGTAGGGACGGCGGGCTCGGGGCGGGTGCGGCCGTGAGCAGTATTTATATATGCCGTCTGCTTTGCAAGGTGCATGAAAACATTCATGCGCGATCTGTTCTGAATGATCCGTGTGTGACGCCGTTTGGCCACGGCGGACACTTTGTCGTGTGACCACGGCGGACACCTCGTCGTGCGGGGCCGCCGTCACTCCCGCAGGAAGAACTGGTGCTGCTCGGAGATCTGTTCGTATTCCTCCAGCCGCGCCTGGGTCCGCTCGGGCCCGGCGTCCGTCATCGCCTGCAGCAGCGCGGCGGCCAGCACACCGGGCGCCGCGTAGGAGTCGAAGACCAGCCGGGAACCGGTGCCGGTGGCGAAGGTGACGTCGGCCTCATCGGCGAGAGCCCCCAGCGCCAGGTCGGTGATCAGCGCGACCCGCAGTCCGGCTCCGCGCGCGACCCGCAGCGCGGCGAGGGTCTCCTGCGCGTGCCGGGGCATGGAGAAGGCCAGCACCCAGGTGCCGCCCGCCGCCCGGGACTGCAGCAGCGCGTCGTAGGCGACACTGCCGCCCAGAGTCACCAGCCGCACGTCCGGATGGACGCGGCGCGCCGCGTACGCGAAGTACTCGGCCAGCGACACCGAGATGCGCAGCCCGAGCACCGTCAACGGCGACGACTCCGACAACGCGCGGCCGATCTCGATGACCCGGTCGGGATCCGCGAAGTCGCGCCGCAGGTTCTCCAGGTTCTCGATCTCGGCGTCCACCGCCGCCTGGAGCTCGTTGCCCCGGTTCACCTCGTCCGCCGCGGGACCCCCGGCCAGGGTGCCCAGGGCGATCGCCTGGAGCTTCTCCCGCAGCGCGGGGTAGCCGCTGAAGCCCACCGCGGCCGCGAACCGCGTCACCGAGGGCTGGCTCACGCCGACCCGGTCGGCGAGGTCGGTGATCGACAGGAAGGCGGCCTCGGTGATGTGCTCGATCAGGTACTGCGCGATACGACGTTGCCCGGGAGACAGATGAGGCCCGTCGAAGAGCGCCCTGAGCCGGGAGGTGGGGGAGACCTCCGCCTGCGGGTCGGTCTTCCCCGACGTGATCGCCGATGCCTGTGCGCGCGCCTGCTGCAACGAGGGGGCCGGCGCGTCTTCTTTGTCTCCCACGGAGAGCCAACATAGCTCACCCACCGCGGTGACCAGGGATTGTGGAGCAGGCTCCGGTGCTCCGGACACCGGTGGGGATATCCGGGCGCACCCCGGGCACCCGACGCCGAGGAACACCGACCCCGAGCAGGCAGGTGAACACACATGGGTGCGCTCAGCGCGTTGGAACTGACTCTGGAACACCACTGGGAGGCCCTGTGGGCCCGCGTCGTCGGCAAGGAGCCGGTCGAACTGCTCGCCGCGCTGCGCCGCGAGTGCGACGACCACGCCGTGGTGTGCAGCGAGCGCCTCGTCGTGGTCCCCAACGCCTACGACGTCGAGCTGGACGCCACCGTCCACGACGAACTGACGCGCCGGGACAGTGCCGTGGGCCAGGCCCTGACCGACAGCCTGGTCCGGCACGCGGATCGCGAGGGCTACGCGTGGGCGGGACCGCTCACGGTCCGTGTCGTGCGGTCCGCGGACGTCCCCAACGGCCGCTACCGGGTGGCGAGTCGGGTGATGCCCCACGTCAGCGCGGAGGAGTTCGCCGAAGCCGCGTCCCGGCGCGGTCAACGCCGGTAGATCGTGATCGAGTGTCCGACCTCGTCGATCTCGCGGCTGCCGTGGATCAGTGCGGCCAGCCGCCCCGTCGCCTTGGCCACGGCCGAGTCGGACACGACCAGCAGCCCGCGCACCTCGGCGGCGGGCCGCTTGCGCGGATCGGCCGCGCGGATGCCGTAGTACGACGGCACCCCACTGCCCTTGTACACCAGCCAGACCCGCTTGCCCCGGTAGCGGTCGCGCAACCGGTCGGCCAGCGCGCCCAGGTCCTGGCCCCAGTCCACGTTGGAGTCGTGCAGCCGCAGATGGGTCCTGGCGGGCCCGCCGAACGCCTCGTTGGAGTACGGCAGATAGTACGGGTACGTGCGCATCGAGCTGACCGCCACGAACAGCACCAGTGCCCACGTCGCCACCGGCGTCCACCGTCGGCGTACCGCCAGGGCGCAGCCCGCCGCCACCGCCAGGAACACCGGCACGAACAGCGCGTAGCGGGTGCCGAAGTCCCGCGACCCCAGCATGGCCGCCGCGAGCAGCACGGCCGTCGGCGCGAGCAGATAGGACGCGGCGGGCCGCAGCCGTCGTACCGTCACCAGCGCGAGCGCGCCGGCCGCCCACAGGGCCAGCATGCCCAGCGGCGTCTTCACCAGCAGCGCGGCGGGCAGGTAGTACCAGAGCGGGCCGGAGTACAGCCGCCCGAACAGGAAGCCCTGCCAGGGGGCGTTCTGGAAGGCGAACTGGATGCGCATGCCGTCCCGGTAGGCGTCCGGGAAGGGCATCAGACGTACCAGGAGGCCGTGCAGGCCGTGCGTGGCGGGGATGTGCTGCTCGGGCGTCCACCGCAGCCGGGGATCGACCGCCAGATACGCCGCCCACACGACGGCGACGGCGGTCAGCGCCACCACGGCGGCGCCCGCGACGGCGCCCAGGAGCGCGCCACGCCGGTCCGCGCCGATCCGTGACAGCATGCCGAGTCGACGCGCGCCGATCCGCGACAGCGTGCCACGCCGGGCCGGGGGAGCGGCGGGGGCCGGGGGAGCGGCGGGGGCCGCGGGCGGCACGTCCCCCCGGCGGCCGTGCCACACCCACACGGACCCGGCGGCCAGGGCCATCAGCACCGGAACCGCGGGCAGCGCGGACATCTTCGTGGCCAGCGCGGCGCCGAGCGCCACCCCGGAGAGCGGCAGCCAGAGCCGGGGACGCCGACGGGCCCGCCACACCAGCCAGACCGAGGTGACCAGGAACCCGGTCACCGGGAGATCGAGCGTGGCGAGCGACCCTTGCGCGATCACATCGGGGGAGAAGGCGTACAGCGCGAGCGCCGCGACCGCGCCCCGCGCACCGGCCAGGTCCCGGGCGAAACCGAACACGACCAGGCCGAACAGCAGGGTCAGCGTGATCACCGGCAGCCTGGCCCACAGCATCAGCCGCCAGGGGTCGTTCCCGGACCCGTACAGCAGATGGCGCCCGACCTGGACCTGGTCACCGGTGAAGGCCAGGTCGACATGCGGATCGGCCAGCGCCACCCCGACCGCGACGATCAGCTTGCCCAGCGGCGGGTGCTCGGGGTTGTAGCGCAGCCGGTGCTCGTGCAGGGAGACCGCGGCCGTGCCGACGTACACCGGTTCGTCGATGGTCGGGGTCTGCCGTAAGGCCGTGGTCACCATCGCCACGGCCATCTGGGCCAGCAGCACGACCACGACCAGCGGCAGCACCCGGCGCCGGTGCCGCCGCAGCCACCGCCGGGGCCGCCCCGCCGCTCCCACCGGCCCGGCGGCCGCCGGACCGGCCGGTTTCTCACGGCCGAGCACGACCGTCGTCACTTCGCTCGCCATCATCCGCCCCGGCGTCCGCCCCGCGTGGGCCGGTGGGAGCGCTCCTGAGCCGCCTCATGGACGTACTCTGCCTCAGCTCCCGCCCCGCGGGACGGCACCGCTTCAGGAGTCGTACCGGCAGACCTTCCGCCGTGTGGACAGGTACGGCCCGCGGCGGGCCGGGGTTCAGCCCCCGTGCGCGGACCGCCCGCGCGGCGCCCGCGGGCCGGTTCCGCACACCGTGCCACGCGATGTTCGCCCGGTGGACGCCCGCGGTCCCGCCCGCGCTCACCTGCTTCCTCTCTTCCCCGAAGAAGCTGGCCGGGAGCACGGCGACCGCCGCATCGAAGGGCCGAGCATCCATGCGCCTTCCCTACCAGCGCGGCCCGTTGCACGACCTGCCCGACAGCCCGCAGGCGTACGACGCCGTCCTCGCCGACGTCACCGAGCAGGCCCTGGCCCGGCTGACCCCGTACGGCAGCCTCGAACACCCCGCAGGCGGCGACGACATCGGCGACACCTCGCTCGGCGTCACCTCGCTGCTGGCGCTCGCCTGGCAGCGCTCCCGGGACCCGCGCCTGCCCACGGCGGTCGCCCGCAGCATCGCCTTCCACCTCCGTGAGCGCGTCCACCGCGAGGACAACCCCGGCTACCCCAACCTCCGGCGGCGCGACGCGCAACTGCCGTACGCCCGCTATGTCCTGGAGACCGGCGCGCACCCGATCGGCGACTGGCCGAGCACGGTGTGGGCGCTGCTCCAGGCGGTGAACGTGCTGGACGCGGCGGACGGACTGGTCGCCGACGCACAGCGCGCGCAACTGCTCGACACCGCGCACGGCTACTGGCGCTGGCTCACCGAGGCGACCTTCTTCAACCCGCAGGAGGCGGGCAACCAGGCCATCGGCTGTGTCGTGGGCGGGCTGATGCTGGCCCGCCATCTCCCGCCGGAACAAGGGGAGTCGGTGCGCTCACGCGCGCTCACGCTGTACGCCGAGGAGATCCGCGCCCACCGCGTCCGCGACCGGGGCGCGCTGCTGCCCCCCGAGCACCGCGGGGCGTACGACAACAACTACGGCCCGATCTCCCTCTCCTTCCTCGCCCAGGCCCACCGGGTCAGCGGCGAGGCGATGTTCGCCGAGGACGGGGACGTGCTGGCCCGCTACCTCGACGCCCGGCTGACCAACGGCGGCTTCGACATCGGCGGCCCCCGCTACAGCGAACAGCACTCCGGCTTCGAATCGGTCCTCGGGCTGCGCTACTTCGGCCGGCGCATCGGCTCGGACCTGGGCCGGTACCGGGGCGACAGCCGCTGGGGCCGTCATGCGACCAGGGCCGACGGCGGTCTCGACGGCCACTTCGCGTTCATGCTGGTCTGGCAGATCCAGGACCCCACGCGCTGGCACCGCGCACCCGCCGCCTCGACCGCGCGGCACCAACTGCGCGCGGGCACCGTATCGGTGGCCTTCGACGACCGGATGACCCCGACACTCGTCGAGGCGGCCGGCACGTACCTCCTCGCCGCCGCCGTGAACCGTCAGCACGGCTTCGGACCGGTGCTCGACGGCTTCCTGATGTGCCGTCCGACGGGCGAGGTCCGGGTCCGGGACGTGCGCGCGGACGGCCTGACGGCCAAACTGGTCACCAAACCGGTCGTCGGCCGCGACCACGCCCTGCGCCATGTGCGGTCCCTGTACGTCACCGTCGGCACGAGCCTGTGGACGACGGTCGTCGTGCAGAGGCTGGACGGCACGCCGTACCTGCTGGCCGGACTGCCCTACGCCGCCGACGACGGCGACCGGGTACGCAGGACCGCGCACGCACACGTGACGGGCGCGGGCCCGCTGCGGCTCACCCACCCCCGCTCCACCGGCGTCGACCACTTCGACGCCCGCGCCGAGACGACGCAGGAGCAGGCCGCCTTCGCCCTGGCCGCCGACCCGCGGGTGTACGGCAACCCCGACGAGGGCTGGCGGCACCTGGTGTCCTCCAGCGCGCTGGAGGCGGACCCGGCACCCGGCGCCCCGGAACACCTGCACGTGTTCGCCGTGCGCCACGGCCCCGAGGGCGGCCCGTTCGTCCCCGTCCTCGAGGACGGCGGGACGGGCCTGACGGTCCGCACGGAGGCCTTCACCGCACTGATCGGGCAGTCGGCGGGCGACGCGTCGGGGGAACCGGAACTGACCCTGCACGCGTGAGCGACGGCCGTCCCGCCCCCCGGAAGCTCGCCGGGGCCGCCGCGCACCCGTGTCGGGACCCTCCCGCGACCACCCCGTACCCGGGTCAGGGACCTCCCGCCATCACTTGGCCCGGGGTCAGGCGTCCGCCGCGGCCCGCGGCACGGCCGTCTCCGGCACCACCAGATCAGCCCGCTCCCGGGTGCCCGCGACCAGGTCGGCGTTGCGCTGGTCCGTGCCCAGCACCCACGCCACGGCTTCCTCGTGCCCCTTGCCGAACTCCTCGTGCCGGGCCACCAGTCGCCGGATCCGCTCCTCCTCGTCCACCTCGCAGAACCACACCTCGTCCAGCTGCGGCCGCACCCGAGCCCACGCACCCGTCTCCAGCAGCAGGTAGTTCCCCTCCGTCACGACCAGCCGCGCCGCCGACGGCACCGGGACCGCCCCCGCGAGCGGCTGTTCCAGTACCCGTTCGAACCCGGGCGCGTACACGATGTCGTCCCCGTCCGACTCCTCCCGCAACCGCCGCAGCAGCGCCGCGTAACCGGCGGCGTCGAAGGTGTCCGGCGCGCCCTTGCGGTCGCGGCGGCCGAGCCGGTCCAGCTCCACGTCGGCGAGATGGAAGCCGTCCATCGGGACGTGCGCGACCCAGGCGGGCCCGTCCCCGTTCAGCTCCCGGACCAGCCAGGCTGCGAGGGTGCTCTTGCCCGCTCCCGGGCTCCCGGCGACCCCGAGGATCGCCCGCCGCCCCGGCCGCACGAGCGCGGCGGCCCGCCGCAGCAGGTCGGCGGAGCTCAGGCGCGATGCGCCCGTCCCCGAAGACGGATCGGACTCGGCGGGTGGTGCGTCATGGGACATGAGCCGATCATCCAGCCGATCAGCCGCCCTGGCCAGGGAACGGGACGACCGAGCGGCCTCAGAGCGCGTTGATCGCCGAAGGTGCGCGTTCCGCGCGGGTCAGGGCGCGCAGCAGTGCCGTCCGGCCGTGCCGACGGGTGGCTAGTCTGGCCAGCAGGGCCAGCACGGGTTCGAACGCGGCGGCCGGGATCTCCGGTGCGGGGATGCCCACGCTGACCGCCAGATCGTCCATGTGCACGGCGAGTTCCGTCATGCGCGTCACCAGGAAGTCGTCGAGGCTCAGGGCCCATCCCGTCTGGGGCAGGAAGACGGCCCGGTCGCCCCGGACCCCCGGCAGGGCGTACCGCTGTCCGGCGAGTTCCGCGCGGGCCCGGTCGAGCAGCGCTCGGGGACCCCCGGACGCGATCTCCTCCCCCTTCGCCCGGATACCGGTGTTCACCTCGCCGTCGAGCGGCGCGTCGATCCACGCGGCGCGCGCATAGTGCTCGAGAAGGGGGATCGGTGGCGTCCGTCCCGACGCGGATTCCCGCAGGGCCGGGGTCACGCTGAAGATCTGGTACGCGAGATGACCGGCCAGGGCGGCGACGGTCATCTCCGCCAGCGCGCTCGGTTTCTCCCAGGAAGCGGCGACCTCCGGCGCGCTCAGCAACGTCACCGTCTGGGCCGCGGCACCCAGATACGCGTCTGCGAGACCCATCACGCCCCCTGTGACCGGCTGTCCCCGGCAGCGGTCGGCGACCGGGCGGCACACCTGATGATAGGTGCGGGAACTCCGTCCGGGGCGGGATGCGGAACTTCCGGGTGCAGCGCGGTCGCGACCGGCGGGACGAGGAGGGGCTCGGCCCCGCGGCCGTGATGTGACAAGGTGTGACGAAGTCGACGGGGAGACCACGGGGAGGACGGCATGCCCGAGCTTCGCAAAGGTGAGAACACGGCGGTGGGCTCCGGGTGCGTCACCGTCGAACTGCGCACGGTGGGTGGTGACGCGGTCGACCTCAGTGCCCTGCTGGTCTCCGCGGACGGGAAGGTCAGGTCCGACGACGACCTGGTCTTCTACAACCAGCCCTCCGCCGAGTCCGGAGCCGTCCGGCACCTGGCCGCCGACACCGAGGGGCGCGAGCGGATCGCCGTGGATCCGGCCGCGCTTCCCGCGGACGTGGACCGGGTCGTCCTGGTGGGCAGCTGCGACCCCGACGACACGACCCGCACCTTCAGTGACGTCAAGGACGTGCTGGTACGTGCCGAGCAGGACGGCGCCGAACCGGTGCGGTTCCGTCCGCCCGCCCTCGTGGACGGCGAGCGTGCCGTGCTGCTGCTGGAGCTCTACCGCCGAGGCCCGGTCTGGAAGCTGCGCGCCATCGGGCAGGGCTACGCCGACGGACTGGCCGGTCTCGCCACCGACTTCGGCATCCGGGTCGAGGAGCCGCAGCAGGCCTCGGCCGTCGAGGGCCGCGACACCGATCACGACACCGACCGCGACACCGATCACGACACCGACCGAGACACCGACCGCGACGGTTCCCCGCTCGACACCCCGACGGCGGTGGTGCAGCCGGAGCCCGGCCCGCCGCCCGTCGGTGCCGCGGGTCCGACGAGCCTGCGCAAGCCCCCGCTGGGCAGGGTCAGCCTCGACAAGGGCGGCCGGATCTCGATCGGGCTGGACAGGACGGACCACGAGTCGGTGGTCACCGCCTCCCTGGAGTGGGACGGCGGCAGCGACCGGCGCCGCAGGATGGGCGCCGACCTCGACCTCTACGCCCTGTTCGTGCCCGCCTCGAAGGCCGTGCGCGGGCAGACGCCACCCGGCACCCTCGTCAAGGCCGGTCATGTGGCGCGGGGCGAGCCGCTGCGGCCCGGGACCCGGACCCGCACCCGGACCGCCTCGGACACGGCGAAGAAGGGCAAGGGCGCCGATGTCGTCTACTACAAGCACCTCGGGTCGGTGGAGAGCCCGCCCTACATCCGACTCGACGGCGACGCACGTGTTCCGGGCCGTGAGTCGATCCGTATCGTCCGCCCGGACGAGCAGGGGTACGTCCTGCTGTGCGCCTACTCGGCCGTCAGCAACGGCTACGGCTCCTTCCGCGGTTTCGGCGCGCAGGTGGTCGTCGACGACGGGCGCGGTTCCACCGTCACCGTCCCGCTCTTCGAGAACACCAGGACCCGCTACTGGGTCGCCATCGCCCTGGTCGACTTCACCGGTGCCGACGATGCGGCGATCCACCACATCGAGGCCTACAGCGGCCGGATGACGGAACGCCGTCCGGTCCTCCACCCGGACGGCACCATCACGATGAACGCGGGACCGGTGGAGTTCAAGCGGGGCTGACCGCCGACCCACGGCCCGGGCCGCCGAGTTCGCGAGATGTGGCGCGCGCCACCCCGTGGACGGCGTCCGGCGGGGAACGGTGAAGGTATGACGGAGCTCGGTCTGCCCGAAAACATTCTGGCCTGCCTCTTCGACCTCGACGGGGTCGTCACCAGGACCGCCGTGGTGCACGCGGCCGCCTGGAAGGAGACGTTCGACGCGTTCCTGCGCGAGCGCGAGGGCGAGCGCTTCCGGCCGTTCGACGCCGCGGCCGACTACGCCGCGTACGTCGACGGCCGTCCGCGCGCCGACGGCGTACGCACCTTCCTGGCCTCCCGCGACATCGAACTGCCGGACGGAACGGCGGACGACCCGCCGGACGCCGGCACCGTCCACGGCCTCGGCAACCGCAAGAACGAACTGGTCCTGGAGAAGATCCGGACCCAGGGCGTGGAGGCCTACGAGGGCACCCTGCGCTACATCGACGCCGTCCGCGCGCGCGGACTGCGCACCGCGATCGTCTCCTCCAGCGCCAACACCCTCGACGTCCTGCGCTCGATCGGTGCCGAGCACCTCTTCGACGTACGCGTGGACGGGGTGGTGGCCGCCGAGCGGAAGCTGCCGGGCAAGCCCCACCCCGACACCTTCCTCGCCGCCGCCCACGACCTCGGTGTGCCGCCCGCCCGCGCCGCCGTCTTCGAGGACGCGCTGGCCGGGGCGGACGCGGGCCGCGCCGGGCACTTCGGATACGTCGTCGGCGTCGACCGGACCGGGCAGGCCGACGCCCTGCGCGCACACGGCGCGGACGTCGTGGTGAAGGACCTCGCGGAGCTGGGAGGCCGGGCGTGATCACCCACCGCTCGTACACCGTGGAGCCGTGGACCGTGCGCGAGACGGCCCTCGACCTCGACGTGCTCGCCCAGAGCGAGTCGGTGTTCGCGCTGTCCAACGGCCATGTCGGCTGGCGCGGCAACCTCGACGAGGGCGAACCGCACGGCCTGCCCGGCTCCTACCTCAACGGCGTGCACGAACTGCACCCGCTGCCCTACGCCGAGGCCGGCTACGGCTACCCCGAATCCGGCCAGACCGTCATCAACGTCACCAACGGCAAGGTGCTGCGGCTGCTCGTCGACGACGAGCCCTTCGACCTGCGCTACGGACGGCTCGTCTCCCATGAGCGCACCCTCGACCTGCGCGCGGGAGTGCTGGAGCGGGTCTGCGAGTGGACCTCGCCGGCCGGGACGACCGTACGGGTGCGTTCGACTCGGCTGGTCTCGCTCACCCAGCGGGCGATCGCCGCCGTGGCGTACGAGGTGGAGGCCGTCGGCGGGCCGGCCCGGGTGGTGATCCAGTCGGAGCTGGTCGCCAACGAGAGCCTGCCCGAACCGGACGGCGACCCGCGCGCGGCCAGGGCGCTGCGCTCGCCGCTGGAACCGGAGGAGGACTTCGCCGTCGGGCGGAGGCTGCGCCTGGTGCACCGCACCCGGCGCAGCGGTCTGCGGGTGGCCGTCGCCGCCGACCACACCGTGACCGGCCCCGAGCGGACCACCACGAGCGCCGAGAGCAACGTCGACGTCGCCCGGCTCACCGTCACCGCCGTGCTGGAGCCGGGGGAGCGGCTGAGAGTGGAGAAGCCGGTCGCCCACGGCTGGTCCGGCGCCCGCTCCCGGCCCGCGATGAGCGACCAGGTCGAGGCCGCCCTGGCGGCGGCCGCGCACAGCGGCTGGCAGGGCCTCCTCGACGACCAGCGGGCCTACCTCGACGACTTCTGGGCGCGCGCGGACGTCGAGGTCGACGGCGACGAGGAGATCCAGCAGGCGGTCCGCTTCGCCCTCTTCCACGTCCTCCAGGCCGGAGCCCGCGCCGAACGGCGAGCGATACCCGCCAAGGGTCTCACCGGCTCCGGCTACGACGGCCACGCCTTCTGGGACACCGAGACCTTCGTCCTGCCCCTGCTCACCCACACCGCGCCCCAGGCCGTCGCGGAGGCGCTGCGCTGGCGGCAGAGCACCCTGCCCGCCGCCCGTGCCCGCGCCGCCCAACTCGGCCTGCGCGGCGCCGCGTTCCCGTGGCGGACCATCGAGGGCTCGGAAGGGTCCGCGTACTGGCCGGCGGGCACCGCCGCCTTCCACGTCAACGCCGACATCGCGGACGCGGCGGTGCGCTACGTCCAGGCCACGGGCGACACCGGCTTCGAACTCGAGACCGGACTCGAACTGCTGGTGGAGACCGCCCGGTTGTGGCGTTCGCTGGGCCACCACGACCCGCGCGGAGCCTTCCACATCGACGGCGTGACCGGGCCCGACGAGTACAGCGCCGTCGCGGACGACAACACGTACACCAACCTCATGGCCCGTACGAACCTGCTGGCCGCCGCCGACACCGCCGAACGTCATCCCCGCCGGGCCGCCCGGCTCGGCGTCGACGCGGAGGAGAGCGCGGCCTGGCGGGACGCGGCCCGGGCGATGCACATCCCCTACAACGACGAACTCGGCGTGCACGAGCAGCACGAGGGCTTCACCCGCTACCAGCGCTGGGACTTCGCGGGCACCCGGCCCGACCAGTACCCGCTGCTGCTGCACTTCCCCTACTTCGACCTCTACCGCAAGCAGGTCGTCAAACAGGCGGACCTGGTCCTCGCCATGTACGTCTGCGGAGACCACTTCGACGACGAGCAGGTCGCCCGCAACTTCGCCTACTACGAACCGCTGACCGTACGGGACTCCTCGCTCTCGGCGTGCTGCCAGGCCGTGGTCGCCGCCCAGGCCGGCCATCTCGACCTCGCCCACGCCTACGCGGCCGAGGCGGCGCTGATGGACCTGGCGGACCTGGAGCACAACACCCGCGACGGACTGCACATCGCCTCGCTGGCCGGCACCTGGACGGCGCTGGTGGCGGGCTTCGGCGGGCTGCGCCGCGACGACGGCACCCTCCGGTTCGCGCCCCGGCTGCCCGAGCGGCTGGGCCGGCTGGCCTTCAGCCTCCAGCACCGCGGCCGTCGCCTGCGCGTGGAGATCGGGCAGGAGACGGCCACGTACACCCTGCTGTCCGGGCCGCCGCTGACCCTGCGCCACCACGGCGAGTCCCTGGTCCTGAACGGCGACGACCCCCAGGTCCGGCCGGTCCCTCCGCCGCCGTTCCGCCCGGCCCCCGAACAGCCCGCCCACCGCGTCCCTAAGGCCCGCTGAGCCGCGGGGCGCGGCCGGACGTCACACCGGTAATTCCAACTCCTTGTGCCATTTCGCGAGTTGCTGCTGCGGATCGCCGGTGTACGACCACGGCGTACGCGTCGCCCGGCGGCCGAGCATCCGCAGCAACGGACCCGCGATGTCCTCGGCACCCGCCAGACAGGCCGCGTGCGCGAGGTGGTTGAGGTCACGCAGCTCACTCGGTTCGACCGGGGCGTCCAGGTCGGCGCGGTCCGCGAGCCAGCGCTGCCAGGTGCGCCGTACGTCGCTCACCGCGCCGGCGTCGTCCCAGTGCCGGCCCAGCCGCAGCACGGCCTGGTCGCCCCGCGCCGTGTCCAGGGCGTAGCGGTACTCCTCCACCCGGGCGTACTGCACCAGGACCGGCAGCGCGCAGCCGGGCGGCGCCGCGCCCGCCGTGTCGCGCGCGAAGTCGTACATGACACCGTGGGTGCCGTGCCAGCGCGCGGAGTAGTAGTGCAGCACCTGGAGGTGGCCCTCCACGCTGTACGGGTCGCGCCGGTGCAACTCGTCCCACCAGCGCGCCAGTTCCTGCCGCCGTACCCCCGACGGGTACAGCCGGGCCACGGAGATCAGGGAGATCCACGGCGTCGGGTCCTGGGGCAGGGCCTCGGCCGCCCGCAGGCACGCCAGTACCGCGGTGTCGACCCGGTGCTGCTCGATGGGCACACCCCGGCCGGCGGCGATGGCCAGGGTGAAGGCCCGCACCGCCTCCGTGGCCGCCCGCAGCACCAGCGCGTCCGCGCTGTGCGGTTCGGCGGCCAGCCAGGTCTCGACCGCCGAACTGTCCATGCAGGCCTGCGCGAGCAGCCGGACCCGGTGTCCCCGGGCGGCCCAGTCGGGGCCGGTGGCCCGCAGCAGTTCCCGCAGCCCCTGCCAGCGGCCGATGACGATGTCGTGCCGGGCGGAGGTGACGGCCGTGTCCCCGCAGTCGGGGTCGAAGTCGGGAGCGAAACGGTCTCGCGCCATCGGATTCCCCTCAGAAGTCCGTGGGGAGACCCTCATGGGCCGCCGAGGCCGTGGCCGCGCGGTCGGCCGGGACGTACTCCGTCGCGACCGTGCGGCTGGCGTCCAGCCGGGCGGGCCGGTAGTAGTCGCTGCCCTGCCGCCAGTACCAGAACATCGGGACCAGCCCGACGGCCAGCCCGCCGACGCCGATCGCGACGGCCGCCGCGCTCAGTTCGCCCAGCGACTCGACGAAGGTCCAGAACATGAACAGGGAGCCGAACAGCGGCCACACCCCGCCGAACACGAAGTGGGCGGGCGACTTCAGCAGCGTCCTGCGGTAGGCGACGACCACCGCGAGGCCCGCGAGACCGTAGTACACCGCGATCTGGAGACCGATCGCCGAGATGGCGTCCGCGAGGATGTCGCCCACCGAGCCCAGCGCGTTGGCCGCCACGAACATCGCGAGCGCCACCGCGCCGACCACCGTGATCGCCACCCACGGGGTGTTCCAGGTGCGGTGCACCCGGCCCAGCGCGGCCGGCATCGTACGGTCCCGGCCCATCGCGAACAGCGAGCGGGTGACCTGGATGAGCGTGGTCTCCAGGGTGGCGATGGTGGACAGCATCACCGCCACGACCATCAGTCTGCCGCCCCAGCCCGGCCAGATCTCCTCCCCGAGCGCCCCCAGCACGTTGGCGGCGTTGTCCTCGACCTGCTCGGTGGACAGGATCACGTTTACCACGATCGTGAACACCTCGAACAGCAGGAACACCGTCCCCACCCCGATCAGGCCCGCGAGTCCTGTCGTACGGCGGCTGTTGCGGGTCTCCTCGCTCAGGTTGCTGGTGACGTCCCAGCCCCAGTAGTAGAACGCGGCGACCAGCGCGCCCGACGCGAACCCCGACACCCCGTCGAAGTGACCGAACCCGAACCAGGACCAGTCGAAGGCGCGGGCGTTGCCCGAATGGAAGAGCGCGAGCACCGCGAACAGCACCAGTACGGCCAACTCGACGCCGGACATGAGCAGTTGTGCGCGAACGGTGAGCCGCGCGCCGCCCAGCACCACGCCCAGCATCAGCAGGAACCAGGCGGCGCCGACGAGCGTCGACAGCGCGGTGTCGTCGGCGAGACCCTCGTCGAAGAGCGCGAGCGTCATCGAACCGGCGGGCAGCGACCCGGCCACCATGAAGATGGTCGCCGAGACCACCAGCGCCCAGCCGCTGACGAACCCCAGGAAGGGATGGAGCGTACGTCCCACCCACGAGTAACTGGCGCCCGCGTTCACGTCGATGCGGCTGAGGTAGCTGAACGCCAGCGCTATGCCGAGCATGGGTATCACGCAGTACAGCAGAGCCGCGGGACTGGCCACACCGACCGTGCCGACCAGTACCGCGGTGGTCGCGGCCAGCGAATAGGCCGGAGCACTGCCCGCGACCGCCATCACCACCGTGTCGAACGTACCGAGGGCGTTGGCCTGAAGTCCTCTGCCCCTGCTCTTGCTCATGGCTGTGCTGCTTTCCGTCGTGCACGACGCGAGGGCGGCCGACCCGGCCCCGACGACTTCGGGGGTGGGGTACGGCCGCCGTGCGCCGGAGGGGGACGACCTCGGGTCAGGGACGGCGAAGGAGCAGGTGGCCGCCGTTCAACCGCTGGGTCGGCGAAAGATCACACCGAGTGTGCGAGTGATGATAGCCCCAAGATCCCCGGCTCGATTCCCGGCCGGCTCCCGGTCCGGTCCCCGGATCAGTCCCCGATGCGGTCGAGCTGGCGCAGCTTGTTGGTGGCGTCCAGCGCTGCGACCTTGTAGGACTCGGCGAGCGTCGGATAGTTGAACACCGCGTTGACCAGATAGTCGACCGTTCCGCCGCAGCCCATGACGGACTGCCCGATGTGGATCAGCTCCGTGGCCCCGGTGCCGAAGCAGTGCACCCCGAGCAGCTTGCGGTCCTCCGGGGAGACCAGCAGCTTCAGCATCCCGTGCTGGTCGCCGATGATCTGACCGCGCGCCAGCTCCCGGTAGCGGGCTATGCCCACCTCGAACGGCACGCAGTCCTCGGTCAGCTGGTCCTCGGTCCGGCCCACGAAACTGATCTCGGGGATGGTGTAGATGCCGATCGGCTGGAGGTGGTCCATCTGCCCGACCGGTTCCCCGAAGGCGTGGTACGCCGCCGAACGCCCCTGCTCCATCGAGGTGGCGGCCAGCGCCGGGAAACCGATGACGTCGCCGACCGCGTAGATGTGCGGAACCTCGGTGCGGTAGTGCTCGTCGACCGTGATCCGGCCGCGCGGATCGGCGGTCAACCCGGCCTTGTGCAGGTCGAGTCCGTCGGTCAGGCCCTGCCGGCCCGCCGAGTACAGCACCGCGTCCGCCGGTATCTTCTTGCCGCTCTCCAGCACGGTGAGCGTGCCGCGCGCATGGCGCTCGACGGAGGCGACCGTCTCCCCGAACCTGAACGCGACGGCGAGGTCGCGCAGATGGTACTTCAGCGACTCGATGACCTCGACGTCGCACATGTCGAGCATCCCGGCCCGCTTCTCGACCACGGTGATCTTGCTGCCGAGCGCGGCGAACATGGAGGCGTACTCCATGCCGATCACACCCGCGCCCACGATCACCATGGAGCGCGGAACCCCGTCCAGGGTGAGGACGTTGTCCGAGTCGAGGATCGTCCGCCCGTCGAACTCCACCGTCCCGGGCCGGGCCGGCCGGGTGCCGGTCGCGATGACGATGTGCTCCGCGGTCAGCAACTGGTCCTGGCCGTCGGCCTCGCGCACGGCGACCGTGTGGGCGTCGACGAAACGGCCGACACCCGCGTACAGGGAGATCTGGTTGCGGGAGAGCTGGCTGCGGATGACGTCGACCTCGCGGCCGACGACGTGCCGGGTGCGCGCGGTCAGATCGCCGACGGTGATGTCGTCCTTCAGGCGGTAGCTCTGCCCGTACAGATCGCGCTGGGTGAGTCCGGTCAGGTAGAGCACCGCCTCCCTCAGCGTCTTGGAAGGGATGGTGCCGGTGTGTATGGAGACCCCACCGACCATGTCGGGGCGGTCGACGACGGCGACCCGGCGGCCGAGCTTGGCGGCGGCGATGGCGGCCTTCTGGCCACCGGGTCCTGAACCGAGGACGAGCATGTCGAAGTCTGGCACCCTCGGGAGTCTGTCAGCCCGAAGGTGCCTTTCGAAAGGGTGTACCGGCTACGGGGAGCCGTACCGCGTCCTACGGGAGCAGCTTCTCCATGGCGGCGGGGCCCTCCCGGTCCAGCTTGCGCCGGGCCCATTCCAGATTGCTCGGGGTCACGTCCCGGCCGGTGGCGAGCACCAGGTCCTCCGGTGCCACCTCCGTGCCGGTGCGGGTGTGGAGCAGGTTGTCCGGGGTGACGGACTCCCGGACCTGCCGGGACGCGTCGGTCTGTGACGTCTCCATGATCACTGCTCCTCGGGTCCGTGGGGGACTGCTTCGGCCCGGTGCCTGCGCCGGGGCCCACTATCACCATTCATCGCGCGGGCCCGGCGCGCATCCGGAAGACGCGGGTGCCCCGGAACGGGCCGGACTCACCCGGATGTCCGAACCGGCCCCGACCAGCCCGACGAACCGCCTGAATTCCAGGAAATCCCCAGGTCAGCGCGGTGCGATGAGATCAGGGGCGAGGATGAGGAACGTGACGTCGTCGCGGACCGTCGACGTCCCGCAGAACCGCAGGACATCGGCCCACACCCGCTCGGCCAGGGCTTCGGGGCCGTCACCGTGCTCCGCGGCGAGCGCCGCGAGCCGCTCGGGCAGCGGGTAGAAGGCCCCGTCGGCGTTCCTGGCCTCCCAGACTCCGTCGGAGGCCAGCACGAGGCGGTCGCCCGGCCGCAGCCGCAGCGTGCCCTCCGCGTGCGCGGAGGCGTCGGGCAGCCCGAGGCCGAGCGGCGGCCACGGGGCGCTGCCGACCTCGCGGGCCGTTCCGTCGTGCAGCAGCAGGGGCGGCGGATGGCCACAGGTCACGATCCGCACCAGGTCCGCCTCCGGCGAGATGTCCAGCAGCACGGCCGTCGCGAACCGCTCGTCGCGCCGGTTCTGTGCCGCGTCCACCAGCAACCGGCGGTCCAGACGCCCGACGATCGACTCCAGGTCCGGGTGGTCCAGCGCCGCCTCCCGGAACGCCCCCAGCAGCAGGGCCACCGTCGCCACCGCCGCCAGCCCGTGCCCCTGCACGTCGCCGAGGACGGCCCGTACCCCGTGCGGACCCTCGCGTACGTCGAAGAAGTCCCCGCCGACGAGCGTGCCGTGCTGCGCCGCGCGGTAGAAGGACGCGCAGTGCACCGGGCCGACCCGCTCGGGCACCTCCGGCACGACCGCGTGCTGCGCCGCCTCGGCCACCGTGCGCTCCAGATCGAGCTGGGCGTCCCGGCGGCTGCGCACGTACGACACGAAGATGCTCAGCAGGGCCACGAAGCAGACGGTCAGCAGGTCGGTGTTGCCCGGACGGTTCAGCTGGAACACCGGGACCATCAGCACCACGACCGCGAGGAGACCGAGCAGGGCCGTCGCGAGCGGCCCGTACGACAGGACCGCCAGGGGCGGGATGGCGCCCAGGAGGAAGCCGATGTCGAGCGGATTCGGGCTCAGCAGCGTGATCACCGCGACGACGCAGATCAGGACGGGCGGCAGCGCGCGGATCCAGCGGGGCGGCGGCGCGCCCCGCAGCCAGCCCCGGCGGTCCCGGCGGGGTGACCCGGCACGCACGCTTCCCACACCACCACGCTCCTACGTCGGCCCGCGCGCCGCACGTCCGGAGGTCGGCGTCCGGCGTCCGGACGTGCGGCGCGCGGGCCGGTCGGGGTGCGCGGTCGCCCGGGGTGTGCGGACGGTCGGCGTGTGCGGTAGCTCCCTGGGACGGCCGTTCTCGCGTCGCTCGGCCCGCGTCGGCGGGTTCGCGTCGGCCGGTGCGTGTCGCGATCAGTCCGTGTCGGCGGCCAGCAACGTCCCGGCCGCGGTGAGGATCTCGGTGACCCGGAGGGCGAACACGGCGTCGCAGGGGTGGGGGACACCGGTGCGGGCGGCCTCGCGCAGGGCGTCGACGGCGCGGCCGAAGGCGGGCAGGGCGCCCTCGGAGCGCTCCGGCAGCAGGGTCACCCCGTGCTCGCCCCGGAACTCGACCGTCGCCCCCGCCGCCGCGGCCGGTGCGGTGAGGCTGAGGGTCAGCGTGCTGGAGGCGCCGTCGGCGTGCCGGAGGGCCACGTGGACGGTGTCACCGGGGCCGTGCGCCGCGGCGGTCACCCGGCGGACGTCGCCGAGCACCGGGAGCAGCACGGAAAGAGCGTGCGGACCCACGTCCCACAGCGCACCCTTCTCCCGCCGCCAGGGCGAGGCCGCGTACGGGCTGTCGGAGGTGAACACCGCGCCTAGCCACTGCGCCCGCCCGGTGAACCAGCCGCCCACCCCCGCCTGCTCGCCGATCCAGGCGGCGGAGTCCGCCAGGAAGCGGGTGGTGAAGAAGACCACCGAGGCGACACCGGCCTCGCGCACGGCGTCGACCACGGCGCGTCCCCGCTCGACGTCGGTGGCGACGGGCTTGTCCAGCAGCAGATGGCACCCGGCTCGCGCGGCCCGCGCCGCCAGGCCCGCCTGGACGTCCGGGGGAAGGGCCACGGCCACCGCGTCGACCTCGGCGAACAGCGCGTCCACGTCGTCGTACGGCCGGGTGCCGTGCTGTTCGGCCAGTTCCTTCGCCGCGTCGGCGCGACGGCCCCAGACACCCGCGAAGTCGACCTCGGGATGTGCGGCGAGGGCGGGAGCGTGGACCGACTGCGCCCAGGGTCCGGTGCCGAGCAGTCCGATGCGCATGCCGCCGCCTTCCACCGTGTCGCACGGTCCTCCGACCGGCGCCCTCGTGGTCGGACGGCCCTGGGCGAGCCTCGCACACGACCCGGTCGACGCGCACGCCTGTTGCAGGTGCTCGGCGCTCGGCGCACTGTGTTCAGGCCGCGCGGGCCGCCGGGGCGGTCCCGGAGCCCTCGGGTGCGGGCTGCTCGGGGTTCTCCTGCGCGTCCCGACGGCCGCCGCGCACCAGGCGCAGGTGCCGACGCCCACCGGCGTGCCGGCGTCTCGCGTCGGCGGGACGCAGCATGTGGTCCTCCACCCGGTCCATCACGATCAGCAGGGCGGACAGCAGCGGCAACAGCAGAACGGCGACCACGATCACGACATCCCCTCCCGGCGATCCATCACCTGCGAGTGCTCAGGTCCCGACGCCTGATGCGTGTCCGAAAGGTGAAGAATCCGTGATGGTCCGCGGCGGATCGGTGCGGCCGACGAGAAAAGCCCTGTTGACAGGTTGCGCGAGCAACCTGGTTGTTCCGCGGCGAGTTTGGCGCACAGGCTGGAACGGCCGAAGGCCAAGTCCCTAGGATGTACTGTCAGTCGGGCAGGTGGCGCGGTACAGAGCTGGGGGAGCGACACACATGGAAAAGCAGCTGTCCACGAAGATCGACGCCAATGTGCCGACCGCCGCCCGGATGTACGACCACTACCTCGGCGGCAAGGACAACTACGCGGCGGACCGGGCGGCCTGCGAGGAGCTCGACAAGGTCGTCCCCAGCACCCGTCGGCTCGCCGTGAACAACCGGCGCTTCCTCCAGCGGGTGGTCAGGACCCTGGCGACCGACTTCGGGATCCGCCAGTTCCTGGACCACGGCTCAGGCCTGCCGACCCAGGACAACGTGCACCAGGTCGCCCAGCGCGTCGAC
Source organism: Streptomyces sp. NPDC001443 (assembly GCF_053597355.1). Taxonomy (NCBI): domain Bacteria; kingdom Bacillati; phylum Actinomycetota; class Actinomycetes; order Kitasatosporales; family Streptomycetaceae; genus Streptomyces; species Streptomyces sp. NPDC001443. Next base: position 99,600 of record NZ_JBSFIA010000020.1, on the reverse strand, counting down.
CCGCGTACGCACGTCGTCTACGTCGACAACGACCCGATGGTGCTGGTCCACGGCCGGGCGCTGCTGGAGCAGGACGAGCGCACCACCGTCATCCACGCCGACCTGCGGGCCACCGACCAGATCTTCGACCACCCGGACACCCGGCGTCTGATCGACTTCTCGGAGCCGGTGGCGGTGCTGTTCAACTCGGTCTTCCACTGCATCCCGGACAGCGAGACCGACGGTCCGCGGGCTGTCGTCCGCCGGGTGAGCGAGCGACTCGCGCCCGGCAGTTTCCTGGTGATGTGCCAGCTGGTCAGCGAGGACGCCGAGGTCCGCGCGTTCGTCACCGACTTCATGGACAAGGCCACGCAGGGACATTGGGGCCGGGTTCGCCAGGAGAAGGACGTCGCGGCCCTGTTCGACGGCACGGAGATCCTGGAACCGGGCCTGGTGGAGGTGTCCGGCTGGCGCCCGGACAGCGAGGTGGCGCCGCGCCAGCTCACCCAGGAGTGGATCGAGTTCGGCGGCGTCGGCCGCCTTCGCTGACCCGGCACGGAACACGGCCGCGGAACCCGGAGCGGAACGCGTCCGGGGCTCCGCGGCGTTCACGAACGGGGACCGTGAGCGACGCTCACGACCGCTGGTAGCGTCCCGCCATCGTCGAGCGCAGCAACCGCACCGACTCGCGCGGGCTGAGCGCCTCGTCCGCCAGCCGGTCCAGCGCGAGCCGGTACTCCTCCGTCTCGTCCCGGTCCTCCAGGAAGTTCGCGCTTCTTATGTGCTCGAGGTAGACGACGTCGGGCAGGTCGAGCCCGCCGAAACGCAGATAGGTGATCGGTATGGCGGGCGCCGACGCGTTCGTCACGTCCAGGGGCACGACCTGCACGGTCACATGGGGCCGCTGGGCCATCTCGACCAGGTGCGCGAGCTGTTCGCGCATCACCGTGGGACTGCCCAGCACGCGCAGCAGAACCGACTCGTCGACGATCGCCCACAGTTGCGGGGCGTCCTTGCGTGACAGCAGCTCCGCCCGGCGCATCCGCAGTTCGACCCGGCGCTGCACCTCGGCGGCCGTCGCGTTGGGAAGACCCCGCTCCACCACGGCCCGGGTGTAGGCAGGCGTCTGCAACAGGCCCGGTACGTACTGGATCTCGAACGTACGGATGGTGGCGGCGGCCTCCTGCAACCCGACCAGACGGTCGAACCACTCCGGCATCAACCGCTTGTCGTACCGCTGCCACCACCCGGGCTCGCCCGCCCGCTGGAGCAGCTTGAGCAGGACCGAGGTCGCGTACGCGTCCGTGCCGTACAGCTCGAGCAGCGCGCGGACGTCGTGCTCCGTCGGCGGCCTGCGACCCTTGCCCGACTCGATGCGGGAGAGCTTCGCCCCGCTGAACCCCAGGGTGCGCGCCGCCTGGTCCTGGGAGAGGCCCGCGTCCTCCCGGAAGCCCGCGAGCTGCACGCCGACCAGCATCTTGAGCAAAGTCGGGGCAGGCTCGGGTCTGTCCAGATAGGGTTCGAGACGGGAGATGCGATGCGACTCGGCGGACATCCTGACTCCCAGCTGACCGGCAGAAGTGTCAACCACCCTATCGCAGCTTCCGGTCTCCTTCATGTGTGGCCGGAAAGCAGGGGAGTTGGATTCCGCTCGCGCTCGCCGTCCGCTGCCGCGGCGGGCTCACAGCAGATGGTCGAACTCCCCCTCCTTCGCCCCGGCGAGGAACGCCGCCAACTCGGCCGGCGTGTAGACGAGCGCGGGCCCGTCGGGGTCGCGGGAGTTGCGCACCGCGATGCCTCCGCCGGTCAGCGAGGCGACTTCGACACAGTTGCCCTCGGCGTTGCTGTGACGGCTCTTGACCCAGGTGGCGTCCAGTGAACTGGCCCGCACACCGTTGTGTACTCCTGGCACCGACGTCTCCTTGCTGTTCGTTCCTCGCCGCTGTTCACGTCTCTCGCCGAACCCCGCGTGCGACCGCTGACTTTCGCGCAATTTCTCGTGCAATTGCACGCGGAGGCCTTCAGCGTGGATAATAGCTGTGGCGTCAACCCCCGTGTGGACGCCGCAACCTGACCTCACATCAGGGGGATGTCGTGTCGTCACCTGCATTCGGAGCGGTCCGGCCGGCGGGCGAGGCCGCGCTGTCGGCAGGTGGGACCGGTATCAGTGGGGCGCCGGTGCGAACCGTCCACTCCGCACATCCCGGGGAGCGGCCGCCGCCGGGAGCCGGCTCGTCCAGCGGCTCCCGTGCCGGCCGCGGCCACGGAGGGCCCGTACCCGCCCACCGTGCCGCCGGGACACCGGCCGGGCGCGGACCGTTCCCTGTCCGAGGACCTGCGCGACCACGGGAGCCGGACCGTCCGGTCCCCGCGAGCACCACCGCCCGTGCCGAGCCGTCGCCCCGCCCCCGCCGCTGACACGACCGTCGTCGAAAGGCTCACCGCCATGCGCCCCGTTCCGACCGCACAGCCGAGCACGCAGCGCACCGACAGCGACACACCCGCGCGGGGCGTGGCCAGGACCGCACCCCTGATGACCCTGGGGCAGGTGCCCTGGCACGAGATCAAGGACTCCTCCGGTTCCGCCACCGCCATCCCGCTGCTGCTCAACAGCGTCGCCTGGGGTGACGCAGAGACGGCCAGAAGCGCGCTCGAGGACCTGAGGAAACGCATCTGCCAGTTCGGCTTCGTCGTCGAGCAGGCCACCGCCGCCACCGTCCCGTTCCTCTGGGAACTCGCCCGGCTCCCGCAGGTCACCTGCCGGGCGCAGATCATCGAGTTGCTCGGCAACATCGCCGACGCCCGCCAGTGGGAGGCCACGGCCGCCGTCTATCCCAAACTGCTCAACCACCACGAGAACCACGTCGTCTGGGAGCGCAAGGCGCGGCAGGCCGTCCGCGCGCGCCGTGCCGAGCTGTGCCACCTGATGGCCGAGGACGACGCCGAGATCGCCCGCGCCACCACGGAGCTCGCCCGCGCGCTGGGGGAGTGAGCCACCCGTACCGTCTCGTCGTCGCACCACTGCGTCCGGGCGCGGCGAACGCCCGAGCGCCCGCCGTGGTGCCGGTCAGGCCGCGCTGCTCCGGTGGGTGCGGTGCCGGCACGCCGAGTCGTGGTCGGCGCCCAGGCTGGTCCACCAGCGCTCGCAGCACGCGGCGTCGAGCTGGGAGCGGACCGCCTGGTCCAGGGCGGTGCGGCCGGCGTGCGCGGCAGAGGTCGCGTGCAGCCGCCGCAGCCGGGCCGCGTCCCTGCGGTGGTCGCACAGGACGCTCTCGCGCAGGACGGCGATCACCGGCACGAGACTCGCGGCCACGAACAGACACCCGGCCCACGCGGGCCCGAAGCGGAACTCGAGGACGGCGGGCCAGGCCAGTCCGGAGCCGGTGACGAGATAGAGGGCGCAGAGGAAGCGGCTGGAGCGGGACATCGGGGTACACCGTTCGTTCAGAGGGGCGTGCCCCTTGTTCAACTGCATTCGGCGGATTTGGAAGCGGGCGGCTTCGGATGCCGTGCATGCCAGGCGGCGGACGGGGCAGACGGAGCGCACATCCGAGAGAGGGGCGTCGCGTGCTGGTTCCGGACCCGAAGGTCGTCAGAAGGCTGCTCACCCGATACGCGTCGTTGCAGATCGCCCGTGCCGAACGGGACGGCCTGGCCGCCGCGGCCCGGGAGCTGGAGGACGTGAGCTACACCCTGTGCGTCCTGATGGGAACGGAGGGGGTGCGTGAGGCGATCACCAGGGCCGACGCCCTGCTGGCGGCCGCGGCGTACGGAAAGACCGGTGTGTCGAATGCTGTCCGGTTCTCCCCTGTCTCTCCCGGAATTAACACCGAGGTGTGCGAGGGCGCCTAGACTCGGCAATCGTGCCGAGGCGCAGCAGCGCAAGAGGCGTACCAGACGAAAGGCACGTTGCCCGGTGTTCCACGATTCCCCCATCTACGACCGACTCATCGCGGAACGCGGAGACATCCCCGGCCAGGTGCGCCGGGAGGCCGAGCGCGTCAGCCGGGAACTGGAGATAGTGCTGCGCCCGACGCAGGCGCTCGGCTATCCCGAGACCGCGCCGCGCGCATCCTCGCCCGGTGCCGGGTGGCAGCGGACGGCCCTGATGCCCGGGCAGTCGCCGCGCTGACCGACCCTTCGGCAGGCCGGGGGCGCGCCGGGGCGTGCGCGGGTCGGGACGGGGGCCCGGGCGCACGGTACGGGCCGGGGAAGTCGGGGTGTGGGGGTGCGGGCCGGGGCTCACGGCATGGCGGTACCGGTGCAGTTTGCGTGTTCCGGGTGCGCGTCCGCCACCGGCCGGGCCAGCCACTGCGCGATGACGTGGGCGATGGGCTGGCCGGTGTCGACCTCGACGAACCCGAACTGGCCCGACTGGTTGCACTCCAGGAACCACCAGGTGCCGTCGGCGTCCTCGGCGAAGTCGAAGGCGCCGTAGGCCAGTTCCGCCTTGCGGAGGTAGGCCCGCACCCCGTCGGCGACCCGTGGCGGCACCTCGACGGGGCGCCACGGCACGGCGGGTGAGGCGTAGCGCACGTCCACCAGGTCGGGGTCGGCGTCCGGGTCCGCCGCCTTGCGGGCCGCCAGCATCCGCTCGCCGACGACGGTCAACCGGATGTCGGCGCTCTTGGCGACCCGGCGTTGCAGCAGGGTCGGGCCGTACGCCACCGCCGTGAAGTCGGCGTCCGGAGCCACCCGGCTGGTCGGCACCGCCCGCGGCGGATCCTGCGGATGCGCGCCCGAGACGGGCTTCACGACCAGATCCGGATAGCGTTCCGCGAACTCACGGGCGGCCTGCGGGAAGGTCGTGATCAGCGTGGCCGGGACGGGCAGCCCGCTGCGCTGGGCGAGATGAAGCTGCCAGGGCTTGTGGCGGGCGCGCACGGCCGCGTCGGGATGGTTCATCCAGCGTGCGCCGCTGCCGCGGAGCATGCCGTAGAGGGCCTGTGAGGACTCCTCGGCCAGCCAGGCGGAGGCGCCCGCGGCGTGGGCGGCCGGGGCGCCGGGCCTGCGGACCCAGACGGAACGCAGGCCCTCGATGCTCACCAGGCGCCCCGCGGAGGACAGATGGCCGCGGAAGGCGCCGTGGACGTACTCGCCGGACAGCGCGACGCCGTTGGTGAGGTCCGCCGGGTCGAGCCGGACCACGGGGACGCCGGTCGCGTTGAGGTGGACGATCACCATGTCCGTGGTGACGTCTTCTTCACAGGTGAGGATCAGTACGGTCATGGTCGGCCGCTCGTGTTCAGTCGTCGAAGTGGGTCTTCGAGCCCGCCGTCGAGGTCGTGGTCCCGAGTTCTCTCAGCAGGGCGTGGTCGCGGGCGGCTATCCGACCGTCGAAGAGCACGTTCAACTGCCGTCCGGAGTCGTAGGCGTACGGAGTCACGAACTCCAACTCCGCCGCTGGGCGTGCGTAGTTGAGCGCGAACGGTTGCATGGTCTCTCCCTCTTCGGTACTGCCTCGATCAAGCGGTGTCGCCCGGCCGTGTCACTCGGCCCGTTGTCTTCGTGCGACCCCCAGGTACTTATACGAATCGAACGGGTGATTGGTTTCCTTACTCTCCGTGACATTTGGCGCGAGGGGCGCCCGTTGGTCAGCCCTCGGCACCGGAGCGGTCGGGAGAACGGTGCAGGGTGCGGAGGGCGAGCAGGAGTACTCCGATGTCGTCGAGATAGACGGGATCGGGCAACAGGTCGGTCGGCAGTACGAAATACAGGACCGCGCCCCAGAAGACCCAGCGCGGCCCGGTGGGGAGCCCGGCGCGGCGCAGGCCCTGCCGGGCCCGGACCAGCCGCACCAACACCCCGACGGCCAGGGCGAACAGAAGCACCGCCGCCACCACGGCGACGGTGATGAACGTGGTGGTCGAATCCACGGACCCTCCCTCGCGCGGTCTGCCGCGCCGCGTCTGGTCTACCCCCGTAACTTTCCCCCGCTGTCGGTAGTCGAATGCCCGTTTTTGTCGGCGGAAAGCACGTTTGCTGAGGCCGCTTCACCCGGCTGCTCCAACCCGGCGGCGCGGGGGCACGGGCACCTGGTCATGAGCTGAGCCGGGTCGGGTGCCGGTCCTCGGCGGGGTGAGGGCGGCCGTGCCCCGACCGAGCGCGCCACGGCGTCGGTTGCGTACTCTCCGTGACGGTCGGGGAGGGTCGGGAAGGCCGCGGCCCGCACCGCGCCGGAGGGGTCCGACGGCCCGGGTCTCCTGCGCGGTGCGGGCCGTGGACGGTCGGCCGCTGCCGAGCCGCAGGTCCGCCTGCTTCTACGCCGGCGGCTGCGCCTGTTGTTCGGCCTGCGCCTGCTTCGCCCGCGGCTGCCCGGTCCGCGGCTCTTCGTGCTCGGCCAGCAGCGCGTCGAGGACGTGCAGGGCGCGCCAGGTGCGGGTCATCCCGAACGGCGCGGTGGCACGGACGACGGCGCGGACCTCGTCGGGCGTCGCTCCCGCGCCCAGCGCGCGGCCGACATGGGCGCGGAAGCTCTCCTGGAGGGTCTGGTAGAGGACGTCCACCGTCATGGTGGCGAACGCCCGTTCGCGGACGCTGATCCGGGACATGCCGGCGCGCATCCGCGACTGCAGGTCCATGTAGTCGGCGAAGTCCGGGTCGAGGGCGTGCACCTCGCCCCGCATCGCCATGGGGAGGGGGCTGCCCGTGCCGTCCGCGTCCACCCGGTGACCCTGGCCCGTCGGTCCGGGCAGGCCGTGCTCGCGCTCGATCTCGGCCAGCCGCTCCAGGGCGGCCAGCGCCGCCGGGTAGCCGCTGTCGTAGGAGATGAAACGCAGCAGCTCGCGCAGATCGTCGGCGTCGACGCCGGCGTCCAGGGCGGCCCGCGCATGCATCTCGAAGGGCATCCCGAGGGTCTGTTCGCAGACGTCGGCGACGAGGCCGAGAAGTGCGGACTCACGCGGCGTCAACTGCGTTGTGCCACGGCTGAGTCGGTACGTCGCCGCAGCCATCTCCGCTAATACCGGGTCCAGTTCCGCGACCGTTTTCCGGGTCGGCAGTGTCATGGTGACTCCTTGAGTGAACACCTGTAGGGCTACGACCGTAGCCTTAAAGGTGTCCCGAATACAATGACCGACCATGGATGCGACGACTCCGGCCCGAACGACCGCCCGCACCGCGCCGCGCGGCCGCAACCCACGGGGCCAGGGCGAGCGGCTGCGCGGCGAGATCGTCGAGGCGGCGCTGCGACTGCTGGACGAACTCGCCGACGACCAGGCGCTGTCGCTGCGGGCGGTCGCCCGCGAGGTGGGCATCGCCGCGACCTCCGTCTACATCCACTTCGCCGACCGCGACGCACTGGTGCTGGCCGCGCTGGAGCACTGTCACGCGGGCCTTCTGCGCGCGGTGGACGCCGCGGAGGCGGGCGTCGACCCGGTGGCCGCCCTGCGCGCCCGGACGGCGGTGCTCGGCGCGTGGTCGCGCGAGCATCCGGGGCTGTACAAGGTGCTGCACGAGAGCACGCTCAACCGGCGGAGGGACATGCCCTTCAAGGAGGAGATGGCCGAGCGCACGACCGCGGCGATCCGCCGCTGCATGGATGCCGGGCTGGCGCCGCGCGGCGACGCGGAGACCGTCTCCCTGGATCTGCGCACGGCCGTCCACGGCGCGGTCTCGCTCCGCGTCAACGAGCCCGAGCTGCCCTGGCCCCCGTTGGAGGAACAGGTGGACCGGTTCCTGGTGAAGCTCGTCGGTGTCCCGTCCGCGCGGAAGGGCGACGCGCAAGCGTGACGCGGTGGGGGGCGTGAACCGGTTCGGCGCCGCGTGACGCGTGCGCCGGGCACTGCCCTCAGCGGTCGGCCGAGGGCTCCGTACCCGTCGTACCGGCTGTCTCGGCGGGGGCGTCCGGGGCGGCGGTGGGGGACGGGGTGTCCGTGGCGGACGGGGCCGTCCAGGGGCGTCCCTTTGGACCGGCCTTGAAGCGTTCCAGCGTGCGCGTCAACTGCTGGAACGGAGAACCGCTCGCGCGGGTGGCCGGGGGCCGCGCCGCGCCGCCCTCGCGGTAGGCGGCCAGCGCCTCGTTCGCCCGCTCGGCGGCCTCCCGGTACAGGTCGCGCGACTGCGTCATGGCCTCCAGCGCCTCGGCGTACATCGCCACGAGCTTGCGCTCACGCGCCAGTTCCTCCTCCAGCGTCAGCAGCCGCCAGTCCTCCCGCAGCTGGGTCAGCGCGGTCTCGGCGCCGACCGGCAGCGGCCTGGGCGACGCGGCGAAACGTGTCACCGCGTCGAGCACCTCGGTCGGCTCCGAGCCGTCCAGGAAGACGCTGCGTACGGAGAACGCCGACGCGTCGTAGCCGGGCGCCGCCGGGGTCCCGGGCAGCACCACGGCGCCGCCGCGCGGCAGTTCCACATCGAACTCGCGCAGCGCCCAGTTCACCGAGCGCAGCTGGTGCGGCGCGGCGCGGTGCTCCACCACCCGGTGGTGCAGACCGGGTCCGAGCAGCGGGGTCAGCGGGCGGCGCCCCCGCTGGTCGGGCGTCATGGCCTCGTGGACGACGAGATGGACGGCCCAGCTGCCGCGCACCGCGGCGCGCAGCACACGCCGCAGCTCCTTGTCGTCCTCGGGGAGCGGGTTGGTGTCGAGGAACCTCAGACGGGTGGTGGCCTCGTGGTCCCAGGCGGTGTCCCGCTCCTGTGGCCAGAACATGGCGGCCGGGGAGGGCCAGCGCTGGTCCCACGGCTGCTCGGCCTCCGCGACCAGCGTCCAGTCCTGCCCGAAGGCCGTGTCCTCGGTGAGCGTCAGCCGCGCCCGCACGGTCACCTGCGCTCCGGCCGACCAGCGGGCCTCGAAGATCCGCTCGTCCGGGGCGCCGTCGGACTGCGGCACTTCCAGCCAGTCCAGGATCACTTCGGTGTCCTTGAGCAAGCGGAGGTTCTTGCGCAGGACGTCGGCCGCTGCCGGGCCGAGATGGCGGCCCCGGACGAGCCAGACCGTCGGGGGATGGGTGGGCTGCGCGGTGGGAGAGGTCGGCATGAGTCCATCTGTGGTGCGGGGGCGACGTGCGAGAGCCAGTATCGTCGTCCCGGGGTGCGTACGGCCAGGCGGGGGTCGCCCGGCGCGTCGCATCCATGCGGTGCGCGATGGTCTGTGTGTACCACCGGCGCACACCCGTGACCGGCGCCCGCTCCGGCGCCCGGCGGTCGCGGCCGGACGGGTCGCCTCCGTGCCCCCGGGCCGCGCGGGCGGGCCCTCGCGGTGCCTCCGGTTCGAGTCGGGCAGCGATCGTCCTCGGCCATAACCGCGCATGTTCCTTTGGAAAATGCCAAAGCCCTCACCCGCGGCCGACACATTCCGTAGTCTCAACATCACGTTCGCGATACATCCGTGCGGGAAGGGGGGTTCCTGCGTGCCCGGAATCGACGAGAGTCTCCTGGACGCCATGCGGGTGCCCGGTGCCCGAGGCGCGGCGGTGGTCGACTGGGTCAGCGGGCTCGCCCTGGGCGTGGTCGGCGAGGCGGCCGGCGGGGACCACGAGGCCGCGGCCGCGGAGACCGCGGAGTTCGCCAGGGCCGCGCTGGAGAGCCGCTCCTTCGCGCCCGGGGACGCCGGCGACGGGGCGGAGGCCGACGACGGGGTCGAGGCCGACCCGGACACGGCACCGCCCGTGCAGGACGTGATCGTCACGACCGTCGACTCCTACCACGTGATCACTTTCGTCTCCACCCCCTTCGACAGCAGCGTCTTCCTCCACCTCTGGCTGAACCGCGCCGACGGCAATCTGGCCCTGGCCCGCATCAGGCTGGCCGAGACGGCGAATCGGCTGGTGCTCGGATGACCCCGTTACCGCCGGCGGACGCCACCGTCCTGGACTCGCTCGAGAGCCTCGCCGCCGACCGCGCGACCGGTGCCCTCAGCGGCGAGCGCGGCACCTTCTACCTGCTGGCCGGACACGTCGCGCACGTGGACTCCCCGTTCGCCCCCGACCTGGGCCTGCTGCTCACCGGCAGCGGTGCCGTCGACCCCGACGGCTGGCAGGAGGCGCTCGACCGGGGCGGCAGACGCAGCAGCGTCGGCCGGCAACTCGTCGACAGCGGGCGGCTCGCCGCCGGAGCGCTGGAGCTGTGCCACCTGGGCGTGCTGTTCGACGCCGCGTACTTCGCCCTCGGCCGTACCAGCCGCGCGCCGCGCTTCCGCCCCGACATCGGCCACTGGCTCGGCGCGGTCCGGCCCGTCCCGGTGGACACCGTCGTACGGGAGTCGCAGCGACGGCGTGACCAGCTCCAGCGCATCTGGCCCGAGCCCGACATCGACAACGCCCCCCTCGTGCGGGTGCCCGGCGTCCGCGCGGCGGCGCTGCCCGCCCGGCGCGGCCGCGCGCTGGCGCAGGTCGACGGAGTGCGCACGGCCGCCGAGATCGCGTCGGTGCTGGCCTGGCGGACGTTCCCCACGCTCGTCGAACTGCGGCGCCTCGCCGCCGACGGCCTCGTCACCACCGTATCCGCCCCGCCCATGCCCCCCGCCCCGGCCCTTCCCTGGCAACCGGCGGCCCAGGACGAGATCGACACCGCCCTGCTGCGGCGGCTTCGAAACGCCCTGGAGGCCCTGTGATCCGCGCGCGACGACAGCGTGCCGAAAGGAGACTGGTCATGGCCGTCGAAGCCGACGTCCTGAGCGAACTACGCCGACTGCGCACCCGTATACCCCTGCTCGCGGGATCCGTGGCGGCCAGCGTCGACGGTCTCGTCCTCGCCCAGGACCTGCCGGACGCCGAGACGGAGGGACTGGCGGCGCTCACCGCGGCAGCCCTCGGTGTCGCCCACCGCATGGTGGACACCGCCCGGCGCGGTGGGTTCTGCGAGCTGCTGGTGCGCGGCACCGACGGCTACGTGGCGACGTACGCGGCGGGGCCGTCCGCCGTGCTCACCCTGCTCGCCGACGACCGCGCCAATGTCGGCCGGCTCCATCTGGAGGGCAGACGCAGCGGCAAGCGGATCGCCGAACTCGTCGCGGCCCAGGCCGATTCCGACGCGGGCGTGCGCCGCCTCCGGCGGGAGCTCCCGGACGATCCGCCGCCCACCGCCGACCCGGGGCGCGCGCTCGGCACCCTTCCGCTGCGGATACCACAGCAGTCCCGGCACTGGCTGCGGCCCGAGGCCGGCAACTAGAACCTCCGAACCATCTCGCCCCTGCTCGACCCCCTTCGAACTGAAAGGACATGACCCATGGCCAACCTGGAAGTCTCCCTCAAGGAATGCCTCAGCTCCATCGACGGCGCGACCGCCGCGGCCCTCGTCGACTACACCAGCGGCATGGCGCTGGGCACGCTCGGCGGGGGCAAGGACTTCGACCTGGAGGTCGCGGCGGCGGGCAACACCGATGTCGTACGGTCCAAGCTGCGCACGATGGAACACCTCGGTCTCCAGGGCGAGATCGAGGACATCCTGATCACCCTGAGCAGCCAGTACCACCTGATCCGGCTGCTGAAGGGGCGCGACGGGTCGGGGCTGTTCCTCTACCTCGTGCTGGAGTCCAACCGCGCCAACCTGGCGATGGCCCGGCACCAGCTGCGCAAGATCGAGAACGAGCTGGAGATCTGAGCGGACCGTCCCGGGTCAACGACGTCCGCGTCGGCCGCGCACCGCGCGGTCGGGCGCGTCGCCGCCGGGCGGCCCGCTGAACCCGCCGGGGACCAGGCGCGTCGCCGCCCGAGACTCCGGAGGCAGGGGCTTTATACCCGGCTCGGCCGGCCTCCCGAGCGGCGCGGCCCGGCCCAGCACCCGGGTGTGGGACATCAGAGGGGCGCACGCGGAGCAGACCTCGCTGAGCGTCCACACCTGGCCCACCGAGGGATCGTGGCGCAGGACGAGGAGCACCACGCCCCCGCAGGACACCCGGGTGTTCTCGTGCAGCACGCAGCGCTGCTGACGGCACGAACAGGCCGCGTCGGGACGCACCGACGCCGCCTTGGCGTGGGCGGCGGCATGGGCTTCGGCGAACCGGCGCAGGGCGGCGATGTCGCGGGAACGGGGAGGCATGCTGCACGCCGAGGAGCAGCTTACGGTGGCGGTACGGTCGCGATGTCCCGTCACCCGGATCGTCCAGGACCTGCCGGGACGACGGGCTGAGGGTGCGTCAGGGTAGGTGAGAGCCAAGGCCGTGTGTCCTTCGCGGGAGGTGTCGGGCGGATAGCCGCTGAAGGAGATCTACCCGCCCTGGCCCCACTCGCAGCATCGGCGCGACCACGGATTGACCCGCGTCGGCGCGGACCGCCGCTCCGGCGCACAACCCGTCGCACGGCGGCCGCGCGCTCCCTCCCCGCACGCGGCCCGCCGTGCGGCGCTCCCGCCCGCTCCGGGACGATACGGTCAGCCCATGTCCGACGCCCGGTTGACCACCTCCTCCTTCCTCGTCCTCGGCATCATCGACAAGCTCGGCGAGGCGAGTGCGTACGACGTGAAGGTGGAGGCGGCCCGTACGGTCGCGCCGTTCTGGTCCGTGCCGCACGCCCAGGTGTACGCGCAGTGCGACCGCCTGCTGGCGGCGGGCCTGCTGGCCCAGGTGCGGCAGGAGAGCGGCCGCAACCGCCGGGTGCTGACGCTGACCGAGTCCGGCCGGAGCGCCCTGCGCGGCTGGCTCGACGACCCGGAGTTCGTGCCGGTGGAGGCCAGGGAACGCGGCATCCTCAAACTGTGGTTCGGCGGCAGCCCCGACGCGCTGGTCCCCGAACAGCTCGACGCCCACGCCCGCACCCTGCGCACCTACGAGGAACTCGCCGCGAGCGTGGGGGACCTGCTGACCCCGGGACAGCGCGAGGCGCTGGAGTTCGGCCTGCGCTACGAGCGGATGATGGCCGACTTCTGGGAGTGGGTGGGCCGCCGCGAGGAACGCATGCGCGACCGTTGACCGCGCGGCCGGGTCGCCCCTACCTTCTCGATAGTCCAGAAGAGACTATCGGCGGCCGGGGTCCGGCCGCGGGCAGGGAGCCGTCGTGCGTCGTCCAACGAGGGCCGGCTGGCGCCGTGGCGCCGTCGTCGCGGTGTCCGCGGTCTGCGTGGCCTACGCGCCGATCGCGATGACCGAACTGTGGCCCTACGCCCGTCCCGGCGCGCCGGCCTTCGGCGAGTGGCTGCTCGGCCGCGCGGTCTCGCCCCGGTACGTGGCCGACGCGCTGGCGACCAGGATCGGACCGTACCGGCACAGCCTGCTGCCGATGATCGTGCACTCCGTGCTCGGCGGGCTGCTCATGCTCCTGGGCCCCGCGCAGCTGCTGACGGCCGCCCGCGGGCGCCGGCGGGCGCACCGGATCCTCGGCGTGCTCTTCGCCGCGACCGTGTACGCCTCGATGGCGGGCGCCGGGCTGTACCTCGCCCGTACCGCGCCCGCGGACGCGTTCAGCGGCGCCGCGTTCTGGATCGTGCTCGCCGTCATCCTGGTCGGCACGGTGTTCAGCGTGACGTTCGGCGTCCTCGCGGCCGTCGGCGGCTTCCCCGACCTGCACCAGCGCTGGATGCTGCTGTGCTACGGCTTCCTGCTGACCGCGCCGCTGCTGCGGCTGGAGTGGGGCGCGCTGCCGTGGCTGCTGCCGGGACTGCCCATGACGGACATCAACCAGGTGGCGATCATGCACCTGGGCTCGGTGGTCGCCTTCGGCGCGCTCGTCGCCTCGCGCACCCTGGACCGGCGCGGGCGGCTGGCCGGGGCGGGCCGTTCGTGGGTACCGCTGCCGGTGCTGGTCGCCGCCCATCTGGCCGGCGCGGCGGCCCTGGCCCTGATCGTGCACGCCCTCCTGGACGCGTCCGGCCCCGGGCGACGGCTGCTGTGGGCCTATCTGCTGCCGTACGCGGCCGCCTACGCGGTCATGGCTGTGAGTGCCCGGCGCGCCGGACGGCAGGGACGCGCCTGGGCCCGGGAGGAGTGGCTGCTGCAGCTGACGGGCCTGTGCCTGGCCCCGGTGCTGTCGGCCGGCACGGCCCCGCTGCTGGAACGGGGGCTGGGACTCGATCCGCACACGGCGCTCGTCGCCGGGGTGTCGATCGGCTGCGGCGTCCTGGCGTTCGCCGCGACGACCGTGGTGAGCCTGCGGGTCGTGTACGCCCGCGAGGTGCTCAGGCGGACGGCTCCCGTCGCGGCCCCGGCCGCGTCACCGGTCGGCGGAACGGTCGCGTAGCCCGGAACCGACCGGCCGCGATCACCCCCGCGACCGAACACACCAGCGTCATCCAGCGAAATCGACTCGAACGGATCGGAGGGACAGCACCGTGCCGGACACTCCCGTCACACCCGCCCCGGACGGACGGCCGCTGACCGCCGGGGTGGCGGTCCTGGCCACGGCGGTGGCGGTGATCAGCGTCCTGGTCGGCGGACTGCTGGCCGCCGTCAGCCTCACCGGTCGTGTCTTCGGCGCCTGGCCGTCGCCCGGCTCCCTCAGCCCGGGGCTGGTCGGCGCCGCGATGCTGGGCACCTCGCCGGGCCTGTTCGCCGTCGGCCGGGCCGCACGCTGGCAGGACGTGCGTACGCTCGTGTACGCGCTCGGTGTCGTGCTCGTCGGCCTGTTCGCCGTGACGCTGCTCAACGCCGGACGGTTGTACGTCGCCCGCGGTGGCGGCGTCGTCGCGGTGCTGTTCAGCCTGGGCTGGCTGTTCGTGCTGGGGGTGCTGTGCGTGGCCGCGCTCGCCACCCTGACCCGGCAGCATCTGGGTGCCGCCCGCCCGGCGCGCCCGCGCGCGCTGCCGCTGCCCAACTGGTCGAAGCCGCCGTTGGCCGTGCTCGGCTCGGCCTGGCTGGGCATCGGCACCGGCCTGCTGCTGCGACCGGGCTTCTGGGCCGCCTTCGTCCCCTGGGACGTCGCCCGCCCCGACGCCCAGGCGCTCGGGGTATGGGCGCTCGCCCTGGGCACCGGCGTGCTCGGCGCCCTCGCCGAGGACGATCTCGCCCGCACCCGCCCGGCCCTGCTGACCCTGCCCGGGACCGCGCTCGCGGTGACGGTCGTCCTCGCCGTCCACGCGCGCTCCGTCGACTGGTCGTCCGGCCCGGCGCTGAGCCTGGTCTGCATGCTGGCGGGCCTGGCGTGCGCGGGCGCGAGCGGCCTCGTGCTGCTGTCGAGGTCGCCCGTCCCCGCCTAGAACTCGCCTGGAACTCAGTGCGGGAACACGCGGGGCGGGCGCAGGCTCGGCAGGTCGTCGCGGAACTCCGCTATGACGGAGCTGATCTGCCGGGTCAGGACGGTGTGCTCGATCCGGTCCAGATACAGGTTGCGACGGGCCAGGCCGACCGCGTCGACGCAGAAGTACACGGCCATCAGCGGGTTGACGAACAGCCGGCTGTTCTTCGTCCGCTCCGTGAACCGCACGTCGCCGAACTCGCCGCGCACGGCGGCGGCCACGGATCCGTTGACGATGCTCGGGTGGTCCGGTGTGCTGTCCTGGGCGTGGGCGACCGCGTCGACGTAGAGGGCGCCCTCACTGCTGTCGTACGGCAGCGAGAACGCGCCCAGCCAGGCACCCTCGCGCTGGAGAGCGGCCAGGTTCTCCAGCACCAGCGCGTGGTTGACCCCGTGATAGGCGTCCACGCCGAAGCCGAGGCACGCCACCAGTCGCTGCTCCACCTCGTCGAGACCGGCCACGGCGCCCAGGCTGGCCATGTCCTCCTCGGGGGTGCCGAGCCCGTCCTCGTCCCCGCGCATGAGGATGTCGGTGCCGCCGTCCACCAGCACGATCGCGTCGACTCCGCCGAGGTGGTCCACAAGCTCGCGGTAGGCGGCGCGCAACGGGGTGACGCCCGTACGCGACAGCGCGTACACCGTGGACGGCATGCCGTGCAGCTCCAGCCAGCGGGCGAGGGTGCGCTCGGGGAAGTAGTCGCCGCGCGCGACGGTGTCCGGGCGGATCGCGGCCACGTCCTGCTCCAGCCACACGTCCAGGTCCAGTCCGTACAGGTCGGCGAAGGACAGGTTCGCGAGGTGGACCTGCTTGCCGGCCGCCCGCAGCGCGAGGGCCAGCGGCAGCCCGGCGTAGATGTCGAATCCGCCGCCCGCGCCGGCGACGAGGATCCGCCGCGCGTCACGCAGGCGGGTGAACAGGGGCGGCTCGTGGAGGGTGAACACCGGGGGAAGCTAGCAGGCATCGCCCGGGACTTCACCCGGTTTCCCGCGGCGGACACGAGGACCGCGAGGACCGCGCGGCCCGGGCGGGAGAGACGGACGCGGGGCCCGGCAGCAGGTGTGCCGCCGGGCCCCGCTGGGTGGCCGGCCGTGGTCGCCCACGGCCGGCCGGTGCGTCGTCTCAGGCGCCGCTCTCGCGGAGCATGTCCTCGCGCTCGACGAGCTTCACGCGCTCCCGGCCCTGGGGTTCGCCCAGCGCCTTCTCGGCGGCGTCCAGCTTGTACCAGCCCTCCCAGGTGGTGAAGCGGACGCTGCGCTCCGCGAGGAACGCGTCCACGGCCTCGGGCTCGGGCGAGGCCGGCACGCCCAGGCGGCCGTTCGCGTGGTCGTCCAGGAGGTTGGCGACCGTCTCGTTGGCGTCGCCCTTGGTGTGGCCGATCAGGCCCACCGGGCCACGCCGGATCCAGCCGGTGACGTAGACCGACTGGAGGTGCGCGCCGCTCTCCTCGACGACCCGGCCGCCCTGGTCCGGGACCGTGCCGGACTCGACGTCCCACGGCAGCTTGGGCAGCTTGTCGGACAGGTAGCCGACGGCCCGGTAGACCGCGCTGACGTCCCAGTCCTTGAACTCGCCGGTGCCCTTGACGTTCCCCGTGCCGTCGAGGGCGGTGCGCTCGGTGCGCAGACCGACGACCTTGCCGTCCTCGCCCAGGACCTCGGCGGGCGACTCGAAGAAGTGCAGGAACAGCTTGTGGGGACGGTCGCCGATGTCGCGGATCGCCCAGTTCTCCAGGGTCTTGGCGACCATGTCGGCCTGCTTGTTGCCGCGCCGGGTGGCGATGGAGCCGTCGTCGTAGTCGATGTCCTCGGGGTCGACGATGACCTCGATGGTGGGGGAGTGGTCCAGCTCCCGCAGCTCCATCGGGCTGAACTTCGCCTGGGCCGGGCCGCGGCGGCCGAAGACGTGGATCTCCAGCGCCTTGTTCGCCTTCAGACCGTCGTAGACGTTCGGCGGGATCTCGGTGGGCAGCAGCTCGTCCGCCGTCTTGGCCAGGATGCGCGCCACGTCCAGCGCCACGTTGCCGACGCCGAGGACGGCGACCTTCTCGGCCTCCAGCGGCCAGGTGCGCGGGACGTCCGGGTGGCCGTCGTACCAGGACACGAAGTCGGCGGCGCCGTAGGAGCCGTCGAGCTCGATGCCGGGTATGCGCATCTCCCGGTCGGCCGTCGCGCCGGTGGAGAAGATCACGGCGTCGTAGAAGGCGCGCAGGTCGTCCAGGCTGATGTCGGTCGGGTAGTCGACATTGCCGAAGAGCCGGATCTGCGGCTTGTCGAGCACCTGGTGCAGGGCGGTGATGATGCCCTTGATGCGGGGGTGGTCGGGCGCGACGCCGTAGCGGATCAGGCCGAACGGGGCCGGCATGCGCTCGAAGAGGTCGATCGAGACACCGGGCTCGGCGGCCACTTCGGACTTCAGCAGCGCGTCGGCGGCGTAGATCCCGGCGGGGCCGGCTCCGACGATGGCTACCCGCAGGGGGCGGGGCATGATCAGGTTCCCTTCGAGCGATGACAGGCGACTCGACGGGAAGCCTAAACTGAGGCAAACCTTAGTTGGTACGCGGGTCCGGTCTATGGACCCATAAGCCGCGTTTATGGGTAGACGGAGGGTGTCAGGGAAGCGGCTGCTCGGCCCAGATGAACTTGCCGTCGGGCGTGTAGCGGGTGCCCCAGCGTTCGGCCAGCTGCGCCACCAGGAACAGCCCGCGTCCGCCCTCGTCCGTCGTCGCCGCGTGCCGCAGATGCGGCGAGGTGCTGCCGGTGTCGAAGACCTCGCAGATCAGACTGCGGTCGCGCAGCAGACGTACGCGCAGGGGAGCGCCACCGTAGCGGATCCCGTTGGTGACCAGCTCGCTGAGGATCAGCTCCGAGGTGAAGGTCAGCTCCTCCAGGCCCCACTCCGCCAGCCGGCGCGTCACCCGGGCACGTACGTCCTGCACCGCCGCCGGATCCATCGGCACCTCCCACTCCGAGACCCGGTCGGCGCCGAGCACCCGGGTGCGCGCCACGAGCAGCGCGATGTCGTCGCCCGGCCGGTCGGGGAGCAGCTCGTCGAGCACGGCCCGGCAGGTGGCCTCGGGGGAGTCCCCGGCCCGCCCCAGAGCGTTGCGCAGCAGCTCCAGACCTTCGTCGATGTCCCGCTTCCGGTCCTCGACCAGCCCGTCGGTGTACAGCACCAGCCGGCTGCCCTCCGCCAGCTCCACCTCCGCCGTCTCGTAGGGCAGACCGCCGATCCCGAGCGGCGGACCGGCCGGCATGTCGACGAAGTCCACCCGGCCGTCGGGCCGGATCACGGCCGGCGGCGGATGGCCCGCACGGGCGAGCGAGCAGCGCCGGGAGACCGGGTCGTAGACCGCGTACAGACAGGTCGCGCCGGTCACGGGCGCGCCGGCCCCCTCCGCCGACTCGTCCTGGTCGATACGGTTGACCAGCTCGTCGAGCAGGGCGAGCAGCTCGGCGGGCGCCAGGTCGAGGGCGGCGAAGTTGTGCACCGCCGTACGCAGCCGGCCCATCGTGGCCGCCGCGTGCAGCCCGTGGCCCACCACGTCGCCCACGACCACTGCCACCCGGGTGCCGGACAGCGGCACGACGTCGAACCAGTCGCCGCCGACGCCCGCCTGCGCGGGCAGGTAGCGGTAGGCGACGTCCAGGGCATTCTGCTCGGGCAGGCTGCGCGGCAGCAGACTGCGCTGCAACGCCTCCGCCGTACTGTGCTCGCGCGTGTAGCGGCGGGCGTTGTCGATGGACACCGCGGCGCGGGCGACCAGCTCCTCGGCGAGGGTCACCTCGTCCTCGTGGAACGGTTCGGGCCGCTGCGAACGCCAGAAGCCGACCACGCCCAGGACCAGCGACCCCGCCCGCACCGGAACGGTGATCAGCGAGTGGATGCCGTACTCCACCACCTGCTCGGTGCGCTCCCGGTCCTGCGCACGCCAGCCCGGCGCCCGGTCGAGCCGCGGCTCCAGGACCGCCCGGCCGGTGGCGAGGCTGCGCGCGTGCGGCGAGGACGCGACGAACCTGATCCGGGAGCCGAGCGGGTACAGCGGCGCGCCCCGGTTGATGCCGCCCGACGCGACACGGTGCACCACGTCGCCCGGCTTCGGCTCGCCGCCGTCGATCACGGAGTCGAACAGGTCCACGGTGGCGAAGTCCGCGAACCGCGGTACGGCGATGTCGGTCAGCTCCTCGGCGGTGCGGGTCACGTCCAGGCTCGTGCCGACGCCCACCCCGGCGGCGTAGATCATGTCGAGGCGTTCGCGCGCCACCTCGGCCCGGCCGGACAGGGCACGCAGTTCGGTGGAGTCGCGCAGCGTGGCCACGCTGCCGGGCGGCCCGCCCGCCAGGTCCGTGGGCCGGTGGTTGACCGCCAGCAGCCGGTCGCCGACCAGGAACACCTCGTCCGTCGCGACCCGGCCCGAGGCGAGCAGCTCGGCGGTGCCCGGATCGAGGCCGAGGTCGTGCACATCGCGGCCCTCGGCGTCCTCCGGCAGGTCCAGCAGCCGGCGCGCCTCGTCGTTGGCGAGCAGCAGATCGCCGTCACCGCCGACGATGAGCACCCCTTCCCGTACGGAGTGCAGCACCGCGTCGTGGTGCTCGTACATCCGGGTCATCTCGTTCGGACCGAGGCCGTGGGTCTGGCGCAGCAGCCGTCGGCTCACCAGCGCCGTGCCCGCCGTGGCCAGCCCGAGGCCCGCGGCCGCGGCGCCCAGCATCAGCGGCAGCTCCCGCTCCGCGGCACCGCCCACGTGCTCGGTGGTGATCCCGGCCGAGACCAGGCCCTCGACCTTTCCGTCCGGCGCCTTGACCGGCACCACGGCCTGCACCAGCCGCCCGATGGTCCCGTCGACCTCCTCGACCACCGTGCCACCGGCCTGCGCGGGTTGCAGCGTCCCGACGAACTGTTTGCCGATGCGGTCCGGTCTGGGGTGCGTGTAGCGGATTCCTTCGGCGTTCGTCACGACGATGAAGTCGACGTCCGCGGCCTTGCGGGCCGCCTCGGCGGACGGCTGGAGCACGGCCGTGGGATGCGCGCTGCGCAGCGCC
Organism: Streptomyces sp. NPDC001443; assembly: GCF_053597355.1. Lineage (NCBI taxonomy): Bacteria > Bacillati > Actinomycetota > Actinomycetes > Kitasatosporales > Streptomycetaceae > Streptomyces > Streptomyces sp. NPDC001443. Next base: position 79,480 of record NZ_JBSFIA010000020.1, on the reverse strand, counting down.
GCGTGGATGCCGGGGGAGTGGGCGTAGGTCTCGGCGACGGCGAGCGAACGGCTGCGGGCCTCCGCGGTCGTGTCGTGCCGCACCTGGAGCACCAGCGCCACCGCCGCGGCCACGGCCAGCAGCAGCACGATGACCACGTTCAGTACGAACACCTGCGCGGCGAGGCTGCGTCCGCCCAGCGCGGACCGCAGTCGCCCGGGTTTTTCGCGGCGCGGCCGCTCCCCGTCGGCGCGCGGTCCGTCCGGCGTGCCGGACGGCACCCGCGTCCGCTGCCCGCGCGTGTCGTCGGCGCGGTCCGGCGCGCGCGGCACGCCGCGACCGTCCGGACGGGTTGACTCAGCCCCCACTCGACCCAGGAGTCGGACCATGTGCCCTGTCTACACTGCCGGACTCCCCGAGGCGAGGGGTGTCACCGCGTGTGGCGTCCCCCTCACCCCTTGGGTTCCCCCGCTCACCCCTTGGGTTCCCCCGCGATGTCAGCCTCGGTGCCGGGGTGCGGTGTGGCGGGTGGCCAGGAGCAGCGCGATGTCGTCGGGCCGGTCGACGGCGTGCCGGGCGGTCGCGGTGAGCCGGTCGGCGAGATCCCCCAGGGACTGCTCGCCCTGCGGGGCGGCCGCGCCGGCGGCCCGGTCCAGCGCCTCGCGCAGCGTGTCGATGCCGTCGTCGATGTCGAAGCCGGGCCGCTCGACCAGCCCGTCGGTGTACAGGGCGAGGATCGCGCCGGGTTCCAGCCGCAGTTCCATCACCGGGTAGTGGGCGTCGGGAGTCACGCCGAGGACGACGCCGCCGGGGATGTCCACGACCTGCGCACACCCGTCCGCCTGGCGCAGCAGGGGCGGCGGGTGTCCCGCGCGGGCGACTCGCAGTCGGCCGGTCGCGGGGTCCAGTTGCAGGTAGCAGCAGCTGGCGAACTGGCCGGCGTCCAGGTCGACGAGAAGCCGGTTGGTCCCGCTCATGACCTCGTCGGGCGGATGACCGCCGAGGGCGAAGGCACGGACGGCGCTGCGCAGTTGCCCCATGGTGGCGGCCGCCTGCACCCCGTGTCCCTGCACGTCCCCGATCACCAGGGCCAGCCCGTCCCCCGCCTCGACGACGTCGTACCAGTCGCCGCCGACGTCCATGCCCTGGGTGCCGGGCAGGTACCGCCCGGCGGTCTCCAGCAGCGGATGCGAGGACAGCCGCCGGGGCAGCAGGGCCTGCTGGAGCCCACGGGCGAGCGCGGCCTCGGTGTCGTAGCGCTGCGCCTTCTCCATCGCGTGGGCGATCAGCCCGGCGAGCGCGGTGAGCACCGTGCGTTCCTCGGTGCTGAAGCTGTGCGGCCGGTCGAAGCCGAGGATGCAGGAGCCCACCGGGCGGCCGGAGGCGATCAGCGGCAGGAAGACGCGGGCGCCCTCCGTGGCGTCCGTCGCCATCCCCGGGTAGGCGGCCCGCATCTGCTGCATGGAGTCGAAGAACAGCGGGCGGCCGGTGGTGAGCGTCTCGACGCCCGGCAGCCGGGCGTCCAGACCCACCCCCTCGAAGGGGGCGAGGAAGCCCTCCGGGAAGCCGCTCTCCCAGGCCAGGTACAGATGCCGGTCCTGCAACAGGTAGATGGCGAGGCTGCGGCCGCCGAACGCGGGCAGCAGCTCCTGCATCACCACCGCGGACACCTGCCGGGCGGTCACCGCCTCGGTCAGCGCGATCGCGAGCACGATCGGCCGGTACTGCGGGGGCGTCGGCGCGGTGCCCGACAGCAGGCCGCCGATCCGGGGCAGGCCGGCGGCCGGGCGCCCCTCCGATGCCGTCCGGCGCACCTCGACCGGTTCGGCGATCCGGTTCGACGGCATGACAGTGCAGGTCAGAATGTTGGCACCGGGGTAGACGGACACGGCGAGCCACTCGCCCTCGAACGCCTCCTCGTCGTCCACGGCCGGGCGCCGGACATGGAAGTGCACGGGGTCCGGCGCCAGCAGGGCGCCGCGCAGGTGCTCCTCGAACGCGGGCTGGCGCAGCCAGGGGGCGCTGTCCCACAGCGCGCGGCCGAGCAGCCGGGACCGGGACAGTCCCAGCAGGTGCGCGGCCCGCGGATTGGCGTACACGACCAGGCCCAGCCGGTCCAGACAGAACACGCCCTCCGGCAGCAGACCGGCCGCCGTGTCGGCGGGCGAGTCGGCCCTCGGGTCGCGCAGCACGCCCCCGGCGCCCGCTCCGCCGGGCCCGGTACCCGGCTCGGGGGCCCGCAGCCGCAGCAGCCGCAGCGCGCCGTCCGCCGCCCGTACCGGCACGGACAGGGGCGGCGGTCTGCCCTCGGCGGTCTCCCGCAGCAGGGCCAGGAGCTGCGGGGAGTCGGTGGGGGCCAGGGTGTGGGCCAGGTCGCGCAGGGTGGCCGGGAACTCACCCGGGGGCAGGCCCAGCAGGGCGTGCACCTCACGGTCTGGCGTGACCAGGTCCGTGGCCGGATCCCAGGAGAAGCCCGCCGAGCGGTCCGGGGCCGGCCCGACGGCCGGTGTCCGCACGGACAGGGGCCGGTCGTCCCAGGCCAGCGGTGGTCCCTCGCCCTCCAGACGGTGCAGCGACCGGCCCAGGTCGGCGGCCAGACGGGTCAGCTGCTCCTGGTCCGCCCGCAACTCGGCGGCGTCGGCCGCGGCGGGGCGCAGCATCGTGAAGACGCCGAACGGTCCGGCCCCGCCGACGACCGGCACGTAGAGGGAGCCGAACTGGAAGGGCAGTCCCGCCGCGAACTGGGGGTAGCGCCGCATCGCCTCGGTCGCGTTGGGCAGGATCACCTGGACCCCGAGCCGGTAGGCGTCGGCCACCGGGAAGGGCCGGTTCACGTGCAGCCGCCACCAGGGGTGGAACAGCGGCGCGGGCAGCCCGGCGAGGACGGCGAGCCGCAGCAGGCCGGGTGGGCCGGCCCGCAGGTAGACACCCGCGACCGGCCCTCCGGCCGTTCGGATCGCCTCCGCCGCTGCCTGGGTCAGCAGCCCGGCCAGCCGTCCGGTTCCTGCCCCGTTCCCGGCGCTCCCAGTCACATCGGCCCTACCTCGTCCCCGTTCTGGAGCCGCTCACGTGGGCGACACGCGGGCGACACAGAAAGAATGCGCCCCCCGGGCACCGGTGCGCATCCGCGCGGGGTGCGCAGGCGTCTCGAGGGGAGCCCGGTCAGGCCCGCAGGAACGCGAGGACGGCCAGCACCCTTCGGTGGGTCTCGTCCGTCTGCGGCAGGTCCAGCTTGCCGAGGATGCTGCCGATGTGCTTGCCGACGGCCGCCTCCGACACCACGAGTGCGCGGGCGATCGACCCGTTCGACCTGCCCTCCGCTATCAGGGCCAGCACCTCCCGCTCGCGCGGGGTGAGCCGTTGCAGCGGGTCCCGGCGGCGACGCAGCAACCGGCGTACCACCTCGGGGTCGACGACCGTGCCCCCGGCCGCGACCTCGGCCAGGGTGTCCATGAACTCCTCGACCTGGCCGACCCGGTCCTTGAGCAGGTAGCCGACCGCCGTTCCGTCGCCGGAGTCCAGCAGTTCGGCGGCGTACGTCCGCTGCACGTACTGGCTGAGCACCAGCACGGGCAGCCCGGGCCGCCTCTCCCGCAACCGGACGGCGGCGTGCAGTCCCTCGTCCTGGAACCCCGGGGGCATCCGCACGTCGGTCACGACGATGTCGGGGGCGTGCTCCTCGACCGCGTCGACCAGCGCCACCGCGTCGCCGACCGCCGCGACCACCTCGTGTCCGCAGCGGTCGAGCAGTCCGACGAGCCCTTCCCGCAACAGCACACTGTCCTCGGCCAGCACTACGCGCAGCGGTCTGTCGGCTCGCAAGGGAACTCCACGCACAAGAGGGTCGGTCCGCCCGGTGGACTGGACAGGGAGAGTCTGCCATCGAGCACCGACACCCGGTCCGCAAGTCCGGTGAGACCGCTGCCGTTCCCGGCGACCGCGCCGCCCCGGCCGTCGTCGCGCACCCGCAGGAACAGGCGTCCGTCGCGGTGTTCCCCGGTCACCTCCGCGCGACGGGCGCCACTGTGCCTGGCGATGTTGGCCAGGGCCTCGCAGACGACGAAGTACGCGGCGGCCTCGACGCTCCGGGGCAGCCGGGCGGACAGGTCCAGGCCGACGTCGACGGGAACCGCGGAACGGTCCGCCGCGTCGGCGACCGCCGCCGGGAGGCCGTAGTCCGCCAGCACCCTGGGATGGATGCCGCGGACGAGTTCCCGCAGCTCCGCCAGTGCCTCGCCCGCCTGTTGATGGGCCTTCGCGAGCTGGTCGGCGAGCGGCCCCGGCGGTGCGTCCAGGCGGGCCAGACCCAGCGTCATCGTCAGCGCCACCAGCCGTTGTTGCGCGCCGTCGTGCAGATCGCGCTCGATGCGCCGGCGTTCCGCCTCGAAGGCGTCCACCAGCCGGACGCGGGAGCGCGCCAGCTCCACGACCCGCTCGTCCGGATCGCCCTCGCGCGGCGCGATCAGCAGCCGGGTCAGTTCTGCCCGGCCGCCTGCGACCGCCGCCAGCGCGTAGCCGCCCAGGAGCAGCAGGGCCAGCCCGAGTACGGCGAGTCCGGAGGCGGCCGGCCAGGTGGTGACCGTCCAGACCTTGAGCACCTTGGTCTCCCGCCCGCCGCCGACGGTCGCCAGCAGCAGCGGGGTCGCGATCACCGACAGGGGGACGAGCAGCCCGACCGTGAGCGCGAGGGCGTCGACCGGCCACAGCACGACGGCGAACAGCAGCGCGTATCCGAGCTCCCGCCAGGTGGCCCGTTCCCGCAACCGCGTCGTCAGCCAGGGCCACGGACCCCGTGCGGCGGGCACCCGGTGGCCGCCGGTGACCGGGTCACGGTCGACCAGGCGCAGCCGGTGCCGCTCCGCCCACGCCACCGGGATCCCGGCGAGGGCCACGCAGCCGAGCAGGGGGAGCCCCACGAGCACGACGGCGAGGGCGCAGCCGACCGCCGTCGTGCTCACGATCCCCACGAGGGCGACCACCCCCGCCGGTACGCCGGTGAGCAGGTAGGCGGCCGACCGCCACGGCCAGGGCGAGAGCAGGAAGCCCGGTCCGGCCATGGCCTGCCATACGTTCCGAGGGCGCATGCGATCACCGTAGAAGCTCCGCCCCGGCCGGTGCCATCGGCCCAGGCGGAGCGCCTGGGGTAGTGCCTGCCCTACCCCAGGTCTCGCCCCTGCCGCACTGCGCGGGCCTGCCGTCACGCGGTTTCGTGGGGTCACCGAGCAGCACGAGATCGAGAACGCTGCGGCACGGACGTCGAGAACGGTGGGGACAGATGAACGAGGACGCGATCCGACTGCACTCCGTCAGCAGGCGGTACGGGGCGGGCGACGGCGGGGTGACGGCGCTCGACCAGGTCTCGCTCGCCGTCCCGCGGGGCACGTTCACCGCCGTCATGGGCCCCTCCGGCTCGGGCAAGTCGACCCTGTTGCAGTGCGCCGCCGGGCTGGACCGCCCCACCTCGGGTTCGGTCGTCGTCGGCGGGACCGACCTGACGGGGCTGTCCGAGACCGGGCTGACCCTGCTGCGCCGTGAACGCATCGGGTTCGTGTTCCAGTCGTTCAACCTGCTGCCGTCCCTGACCGCCGAGCAGAACGTGGCGCTGCCCCTGCGGCTCGCCCGCCGCCGACCGCCCCGGGCCCGGGTGCGGGAGGTGCTCGAACAGGTCGGCCTGGGGGACCGGGCGCGGCACCGGCCGGCCGAGCTGTCCGGCGGCCAGCAGCAGCGCGTCGCCCTGGCCCGGGCCCTGATCACCCGCCCCGAGGTGCTCTTCGGGGACGAGCCGACCGGCGCCCTCGACACGCACACCGGCCGTGCGGTGCTGAAGCTGCTGCGCGCCATGGTCGACGCCGAGGGCCGCACGGTCGTCATGGTCACGCACGACCCGGTCGCCGCCTCGTACGCCGACCGCGTCGTCTTCCTCGTCGACGGGCGGATCGAGAGCGAACTGGCCGGAGCCCGCGCCGACGACATCGCCACCCGTATGACGAAGCTGGAGGCCGCACCGTGCTGACCGTCGCCCTGTGCACCCTGCGGAGCCGCTGGATCACCTTCGTCGGCAGCTTCGTCGCCCTCGCGCTCGGCGTCGCGCTGACCACCGTGATGGGCCTGGCCCTCGCCTCGACGCTGCACGCGCCCGACCGGAACCCGGAGCGGTTCGCGGCCGCGCCCGTCGTGGTGCGGGCCTCCGACACCCTGCGCGTGTCGACCCCGCACGGCGACCGGGTGCGCAGGCTCGACCGGCCGCGCGCCCTGCCCGCCGACGTCCTCGCGCGGCTGAGGCGGCTCGGCCCCGTCGTCGAGGACCGGTCGTTCGCCGTACGGGCCCGGGGCGGACCGGGCGACCTGGTGGGCCACCCCTGGTCCACCGCCGCGTTCGCGCCGTACGGGATCGACGCGGGACGCGGGCCCACCGCGGACGACGAGGTCGTCGTCGGCGGTCACTGGGCCCGGCCCGGCGAGCGCGTACGGACCGACCGGGGCATCGTGCGCGTGGTCGGCACCGTCGCCGGACACGGCTTCGAGAACGCCGTGTTCTACACCGACCGGCGCGCGGCCCGGATGTGCCCGACCAGCACCCAGGCGGTGGTGGACGCCGAGGCGTCGGCCGTGCGTACGGCGGTGGACGGCACCGGCGTCCAGGTCCTCACGGGCGACGCGCGCCGCCTGGCCGACGCCGACCTCGACCGGGACCGCGAGGCACTCACCGCGATGAACGCCGTGTTCGGCACCGCCGGCGGGGTGAGCACCTTCGTGTCGGTGTTCGTGGTGGCGTCCACCTTCGCGTTCTCGGTCGCCCAACGGCGTCGCGAGTTCGGGCTGCTGCGCACGGCCGGGGCGACCCCGGGGCAGATCCGCCGCACGGTCTTCCTCGAGGCTCTCCTGGCCGGCGCGCTCGCCTCCGCCGCCGGCTGCCTGCTCGGCGGTCACGAGGCACCCCGGCTGGCCGCCTGGGTGGTCGACGAAGGCCTGGCCCCGGACTGGTTCACCCTGGGCGATGCCGGCTGGCCGTACGGCGCGGCCTTCGCGACCGGCCTGCTCGTCGCGCTGTGCGGTGCGACGGCCGCGTCCTGGCGTGCGGGCCGCACCGGTCCCGCCGAGGCGTTGCGCGAGGCCTGCGCCGACACCCGGACGATGACGTGGGGCCGTCGGGTGTCCGGCGTCGCGCTGCTACTGACCGCCGTGGTGACCTGCGCCGTCGCCCTGCTCACCGACCCGGCCGACCTGTTGCACCGCAAGACCTATGTGAGCCGGCCGATGCTGCTGATCGGCGCGGTGGCGCTGCTCGCCCCGGCCGTGGTGCGCCCGCTGACCCGGCTGCTCGCCTGGCTGCCGGCCCGGCTGCCCGGCGCGGGCGGCATGCTCGTACGGGAGAACGCCGCCGCGGGCGTGCGCCGTACCGCCGCGATCGCCGCACCGGTCCTGGTGACCGTCGCCCTCACCGGCTCGCTCCTCGGGGCCACCGCGACCCTGGACCGGGCGAAGGCCGGCGAGATCGCGGAGCGGACGACCGCCGCCTTCGTCGTCGTCCCCGCGACCGACGCGGGTTTCGACGCGACGACGCTGCGCAGGCTGCGCGGGGTGTCCGGGGCCGAGGTGTCCGCGACCTCGGCGAGCGCCGTGCACGTCCTCGAGGACGGTGTGTCGCTCCGCAGGGACGAGGCCCGAGCGGCCGATCCCCGGCTGCTGGCCGCCACCACCGATCTGCCGGTCGTGGCCGGGAGCGTGCGCGCCCTCGACGACGACTCGATCGTCGTCGACGAGGAGTGGGAACGGCACGCCGTGGGGCAGCGGGTGCGGATCTGGCTCGGTGACGGCACGCCCAGGACGCTGCGGATCGCCGCCGTGCTGCGGCAGGGCACGGGCGGCGAGGGCGTCTACGTCACCCCGCGCAACGCCCCGGGCGCGAGCGTCGACCGGGTCGACGTCGCCCTCGCGGACGGCGCCGACCCGGCCGCCGTGGCCGACGGGCTGCGGACGGCGGTGCGCGCCTCGGGCGGCCGGGTCCTCACCGGGGCGCAGTGGGTGCGGGCGAGTGTCCCGAAGACCAACCGGACGACCCGGACCGGCCTGCTGCTCGTCCTCGGCATCGCCCTCCTCTATACGGGCATCTCGCTGGCCAACACCATGATCATGGCGACCTCCGACCGGGTCCGCGAGCTGGCCCTGCTGCGGCTCGCCGGAGCGACCCGGCGGCAGGTGCTGCGCCTGGTGGCCGCCGAGTCGCTGCTGGTCGTCGCGGTCGGCGCCGTGCTGGGTCTCCTGGTCGCGGGCTTCGGCCCGACGGGCATGTGGTGCGCGCTGCGCGTGCTGTCGGTGCGGGCCGTGATCGAACCCCCCTGGACGGCCCTCGGCCGGGCCGTCGGCGCCTGCGCGGCGCTCGCCGTGGTCTCGTCCGTGGTCCCCGCCTGGGTCGCGCTGCGCCGCAGGCCGGCGGCACTGGCGGGCGTCCGGGAGTGACGTGGGCGTACGGAGGTGGGGCGGGTGCGCGGGAGCGACCGGGTGCGGTGGGTGTGCCGGCGGGAATGCCCTGGGGAGGTCTCCTGTTGTAGGCCTCGTGACTGGCATGCACCGATCAGTGGGTGCGCTGCCGGTGAGAGGAGAATCCATGGCCCGCAACGAGGTCCGTCCCGTCGTGACACTGAAGTCGACGGCCGGGACCGGTGTGACCTATGTGACGCGCAAGAACCGCCGCAACGACCCCGAGCGGCTGGTCCTGCGCAAGTACGACCCGGTGGCGGGGGCGCACGTCGCCTTCCGCGAGGAGCGCTGACCCCGGTCCCCGCTCCGGCGCGCCGCCGACCGCGGCCACCGACGCCCGACCGAACCGAAGGAGAACGCAGCCATGAAGGTGCGTACGTCGTTGCGCGCGCTCAAGTCCAGGCCGGGGGCGCAGATCGTCCGGCGACGGGGCGTGACGTTCGTCGTCAACAGGAAGAACCCGCGCTTCAAGGCCCGCCAGGGCTGACCCGGTCTCACTCCCGGGTGTCCGTGCGGGCCGCCGCCGCGGTCCGCCTGCGGGCCATGCGTTCGTCGTGCACGAACAGCGTCAGGCCGCAGGTCAGCACCGCGGCGGCGGCCCACACCGCGCGCACGCCCACGGCCATGGTGAGGGCCGCACCGCCGAGCGCGCCGGCCAGGAACGCCAGGATGACGGCCGTGAACTGCCCGGCCCGGCGCGCCGCCTCCCGGTCGCCGTCGACGATCGCCTCGTACGCGCTCTGCGTCGCGGTACGGAGGTTCCCCGTCGTCATCGCGCTGTTGTAGGCGGTGTCCACGAGCTTGCGGAACGCGGTCATCTGCACCGACGCGGTGAACGAGATCAGTACGATGATCAGCGCGTCCGGAGCGGTGGCGGGCAGCAGCCCGACGCCCACCAGCACCACGATCTCCAGCACCAGAGCCGCCACGGGCGGCCACCGCACGATGCCCGCCGTCCGGGGACGCTTGAGCGTCTCCGCGGTCACGGCACCCGCCACGAAGGCCAGGATCGGCGGCACGTGGCGCCACGCCTGCGTCCACTGCCCGTGGGCGGCCTCGATGCCGAGCAGGACCACATTCCCCGTCTGCGCGTTGGCGAAGACCCCGTCCAGGCTGACGAATGAGTAGGCGTCGAGCGCCCCGCCGACCATCGCCAGGAGTACACCCAGTCGCACCGACTGCGACGTCGGCAGCGGTTCCGGGACGCTCACCTTCCACCTCCGGCGGCCGGCTGCGCAGCGGCCTTCGCCCTACGCTCTCACCCGCCCCGTGCCGCCACGGCGCACGACACGAACGGCGGGCGTACGGCGCGGGCGGGTGGTGCGGCGGGTGAGCTACGGCGTGAGCGGGGGCCCGGCCCCTGCCGGGGGCCGCTCAGGCGCGGAGCGTGCCCAGTGCCGCGAGCAGCCGGTCGACGTCGTTCTCGTCGGAGTACGGCGCCAGGCCGACCCGCACCGCGCCCGCGCTGCCCAGGCCGAGGCGCTCCGAGGCCTCCAGCGCGTAGAAGGAACCGGCCGGGGCGTCGACGCCGTGGTCCGCGAGATGGCGCGAGACGTCCGCCGACCGATGGCCGGCCACGGAGAACAGCAGGGTCGGGGTGCGGTGCGCGGCACGGGAGTACACCGTCACTCCGCCGAGGTCCGCCAGCCCGCGTTCGATCCGCGCCCGCAGCGCGTCCTCGTGGGCCTCGACGGTGGTGAAGGCGGCGCGCAGGCGCTCTTGCCGTGTGCCCTGCGCACCGGGCGCCAGGTCGGCGAGGAGGTCCACAGCGGCCCGGGCTCCCGCCAGCAACTCGTAGGGCAGCGTGCCCAGTTCGAAGCGCTCCGGCACGGCGTCCGAGGACGGCAGCAGCTTGTCGGGCCGCAGCGTCTCCAGCAGTTCGGGTCGGCTCACCAGCACGCCCAGGTGCGGCCCGAGGAACTTGTAGGGGGAGCACACCAGGGTGTCCGCACCGAGCTCGGCGAGGTCCACGGTCGCGTGGGCCGCGTAGTGCACCGCGTCCACGTGCAGGAGCGCCCCTGCCTCGTGCGCCAGCCGGGCGACGGCGGGCAGGTCGGGGCGGGTGCCGATCAGGTTGGACGCGGCGGTCACGGCGACCAGCCGGGTGCGCGACGACAGCACCGCCGCGAGGTGCTCGGGCAGCAGTTCGCCCGTGGCCGGGTCGAAGTCCGCCTCCCGGACCCGCGCGCCCACGGCCTCCGCCGCCTGGATCCAGGGGCGGATGTTGGAGTCGTGGTCGAGCCGGGTGACGACCACCTCGTCGCCCGGGTTCCAGGTCTTGGCGAGGGTGCGGGCCAGGTCGTAGGTGAGCTGGGTGGCGCTGCGGCCGAAGACCACGCCGCGCGCCGGGGCGCCGGTCAGGTCGCCCAGCGCGGCGCGGGCGGCGGCGACGACCGCCTCCGCGTTGCGTTCGCCCTCGGTGGTCTGCCCCCGGTTGGCCAGGGGCGCGGTCAGCGTCTCCACCATGGCGTCGATGACGGGCTGCGGCGTCTGGGTGCCGCCGGGTGCGTCGAATCGGGCGGTTCCGGACTTCAGGGCGGGGATCCGGGCGCGGAGCGCCGCGACGTCGAGGGCCATGCCAACTCCCTGGGACAAGGGGGTGAGGTGCGTGCATCCCGCCCGTACCGGGCGGGATACCGCACATGATCGCAGTCCGGGTGCCCGACCTCGGGGCCGGGTCCGCCGAACCGGCGGCCTCGAAGCCTCGAAGCCTCGAAGCCTCGAAGCCTCGACGGCTTCGGAATGCGAGGCTCCCTATCAGGCACTCCCTGTGACGCCGTCGGTACGCGATAAGAAAATGCTGTGAATTCCCGAGGCGCCTGAACGCACCCGGCTCCGGCTCCGTATGGGACGAGGGATTTTCATACCCGGAGCCTCGTCACGACGCGTAGGAGTTTTCCGTGGGACGCAACACGCGCAGACGCCCAACAGGCGCACGACGCGCGACCTTTGCCGCAGCCGCTCTGATCCTGGGCGGCGGAGGACTGGTCGTGGCGAACGTGTACGCCTCCGCGACCGAGGGCGGTCAGGGCGGCGACACGCAGCAGTCGGGCGGGGCGTGGGGTCCCGGCACGATCGACTGCCCGGACGTCGGCGACAAGCTGACGGACGTGCCGGACGCGGCCCGCGCGGACGTCGACAAGGAACTCGCGCTGCTCGACCAGCAGATCGCCGAGGCCTACCAGAAGCTCCAGGAGTCGGCGCAGGCCATCCAGGACGACAGCGGCTTCGTCGACAGCGAGATCATGAATCCGCTGAAGGAGACGCGGACCGCGACCATCGAGCGCATCGCGGTCGCCATCGGCCAGGCGGGCAATCGCCCGGAGGGCCTGGAGGCGCTGGCCGCCTGCACGCTGCGCCAGCAGACGCAGGATCAGGGTCAGAGCCAGGACCCGAGCCAGCCGAGCCAGGACCCGAACCAGGGTCAGCAGAACCAGGGGCAGAACCAGGGCCAGGGCCAGACCGGAAACGGCGGCCAGGCCGGAAACGGTCCGGTCGTCGGCGACTACGCGGACATCAACTCGGTCCAGCCCGCCGCGCAGAGCCCCGCACTCCAGGCGGACGCCTCCCGCGGCACCTTCGCCACCAGCTGCGGTGTGAACGCGAACGGCCTGTTCAACTCCGACAATGTCATCGTCGCCCCGGGTGTCAGCAACGGAGCCCACCACTTCCACGACTACGTCGGCAACCAGTCCAACACCGGGTTCGCCAGTGACAACGACCTGGCGAACGCACAGACGAGCTGCCAGGACCAGGGTGACAAGTCGTCGTACTTCTGGCCCGTGCTGCGCCTGCAGAACGGCACCCAGGAGCGGGACGCCGGATCGCCCGGTGGCGGCACCGAGGGCAATGCCGGTCAGATCGTCACGCCCAAGCAGGTGACGATGACGTTCGTGGGCAACCCCCGCAGCAAGGTCACCGCCATGCCGCGGCTGCTGCGCATCATCACCGGCGACGCCAAGGCGTTCGTCAACGGCCCCGCCAACGCCAACGCGTCCTGGAGCTGCACGGGCCTGGAGGACCGGCAGTTGAAGGACAAGTACCCGCTCTGCCCGAGCGGCAGCGACGTCGTGCGCACGTTCAAGTTCCAGAGCTGCTGGGACGGTCGGAACATCGACAGCGCCAACCACCGTACGCACGTGGCGTTCGCCGCCGCCGACGGCTCCTGCCCGAGTGGCTTCCAGGCCATTCCGCAGCTGGTGCAGCGCATCGTGTACGACGTGGACGCGCCGAGCCTGCAGGACGGTGGCCGTACGACCCCGCTGTTCGCGGTGGACTCCTTCCCCGAGAACCTGCACAAGCCGATCACGGACCACGGCGACTTCATCAACGTCTTCGACGAGAAGCTGATGAACGAGATGGTCGACTGCATCAACGGCGGCCGGCAGTGCGGCGTGGGCGCCAACGGCGGCGGCAACGGCGGCGGTGACAACGGGGCCGGCAACGGCGGCAGCGGCGGCGGTGACAACGGCGCGGGAAACGGCGGCGGCAACGGCGACCAGGGCCAGCAGACGCAGACGCCCGAGCCCCCGAAGGACGGGAACGGCGTGCAGGGACAGACCGGCGGCAACACGGGCAACGGCGGCAACGCCGGTAACGGAGGCAACGCGGGCAACGGTGGCAACGGAGGCCAGGCGACCACGGCGCCGCCCGCCGCCACGGCCACCGCCACCCGTCCCGGCCACGCCCAGCCCAAGCCCTACTCCTCCCCGTCGGCGACCAACCGCCCGAAGGACGACTCGGGACAGGCGGGTTCGGGCGGCAAGGGCTCCGGCCTGGTCACCACCGCCCCCGAAGCAGGCGACACGGCGGCCGCCGGGTCCGGTACGGCAGCCGGGTCCGGTACGACGGCCGGTGCCGAGCAGACCCAGGCCGCGGACGACGGCGGCCGGGCCACCTCCGCCGCGCAGCCGGCTCCCCAGACCGTGCCGCAGACCGAACCGCAGGCGGTGCAGGGCGGTCTCGCCGAGACCGGCGCGCAGCTGTGGCCCGCGGCGCTCGGCGGCGTGCTCGCCGTCGCCGGTGTAGTCCTGCTCATCCGCACCAGGCGACGCCCCGTGTGACGACGCCTGGCTGAGACCCCACGGCGCGACGCCCGGACCGGTACCGACGGTCCGGGCGTCGCGCCGTCCCATGCCGTCGTACCGCGCCGCCGCGTCGCGCGAACTGCCCGGACGGATCATTCCGTCCGGGCAGTTCGCGGTGCAGTTCGGGATTCGGGTTCGGGTGGGTCCTCGGCGTGCGATCCCGAGGGTCAGGCGGGCCGTGCGGCGCTGTGGATCGCCGCCTGTCCGGCGAAGAAGATCGACTCCTCGCGGATCAGGGCACCGGGCCCCGGGGCGTGGATCATCGTGCCGGGGCCGGCGCAGACGCCGACATGGCTGGTGTCGCCGTGGAAGAAGATGAGATCGCCGGGCTGGAGGTCGGTGAGCGGGATCGCCGAGACGGCGCGGGCCTGGTCGGCTGCCGCGCGGGGGAGCTCGACCCCGGCGGCCCGCCAGGCGGCCTGGGTGAGACTGGCGCAGTCGTACGACTCGGGGCCGGTCGCGCCCCACAGGCACGGCCTGCCGATCTGGGCGCGCGCGAACTCCAGGGCGTTCGCGGCCTTGCCGCCGTACCCCGCCGGTTCCGGCGCGCCGACCGGGGCGGGCATGGCGGGCATGGCGGGCATGGTGGGCATGACGGGTGCGGCCGGTGCCGGGGGTACGGGGGGCATGGCAGGAACGGCGGGCACCGCGAACTGTCCGGTGTCCAGCGGGGCGAACCGGCCCGTGTCGGCCGGGGTGGCCGGGTAGGCGGCGCCCGCCGGGGCGCTCGGGTAGGCGGCGCCCGCGGGGGCGCTCGGATAAGCGGCGTTCACGGGGGCGCTCGGGTAAGCGGCGTTCATCGGGCCGCTCGGGTAGGCCGTTTCGGCGGGGCCGCTCGGGTAGCCGACGTTCGCGGGGGCGCTGGGGTAGGCGGGGCTCGCGGGGGCACTCGGGTAGCCGGGGGCCGCGGGGGCGCTCGGGTAGACGGCCCCCATGTTCGGGACGGCGCTGAACTGCCCGGTGTCGGCGGGAGGGTTGGTGAGACCGGCGTCGAGGGGGAGGCTGAACTGACCCGTGTCGACCGGGGTGTTCGGGTAGGCGGCGACGCTCGGGATGGCGCTGAACTGCCCCGTGTCGGCCGGCGGGTTCGTGACGGCGACGTCGAGGGGAAGGCTGAACTGTCCCGTGGCGATGGGGGTGTTCGGGTATCCCGCGACACTGGGAACGGTGCCGTACTGCCCGGTGGCGCCGGAGGCGCCCGGGTACTCGCCGCCCCCGGCGAGGGGGTCGGGGCCGGGCGACGGCTGGGTGAGCCATCCGGTGCCCTCGCCGAACAGCGGATCCTGCTCAGGGGCCGGCCAGCGCGGCGCGGCAGCCGGCGCGCTCTCCGGGGCCGGCGGCGCACTGCGCAGGGCGACCTGCCGGGTCAGCAGTCTCCGGGCCTGGGTGAGCTTCTCCTGGTTCCGCCCCTTGACCGACCGCCGCGCGGTCTGCCGTGCCGCGGTGTCGGCCACGGGCGTGGCCGCGGGCGCGGGCGCGGGTACGGGCGAAGGGGCGGGTGAGGGTACGGGTGCGGCCGCGAGCGGTCCGGCCGAGAGCGCGAAGGGGGCGGAGGGCGCCGAGGGCGCGGAGGCGGCGGGCAGAGCCGGGAAGGCGTCCGGTCGGCTCTCCGGCGCGGGCGCGGGCGCGGCCGGGAGGGCGGCGACGGGTCCGGCGGTGAGCTCCGGGACGCGCCGGGCAGGTGCCTCCAGTTCGGGGCGGGGGGCCGGAATGGCGGCCGGGAGTTCCGGCACGGGCGCCGATGCGGGGCGGGCCGCGCCCGGCAGGGCGGGCATCCGGTCGGCGGGCAGCACGGCCGCGACGGTCGGGCCTATCTTGGAGCGCGCGTCGTCGAACCACTTCCGGGCGACGGCGTCGAGGGCGGGGTCGGACGGCTTGCGCTGGGCGGGACGCCCAGCCCGGCCGGGCCTGCGATCGCCGACCGACATCGCGCGGGTGGCGTTGTAGGTCCCCGAGTCGGTCTCCGCGCGGTCGTAGAGGGTGTTGATCCGCTGCCGGATCTCCTCACCGCTGACCGCGTCCGACATACCGGGGAGGCCGAGACCTTCGGGGCGCTTGTCGCGTCCTGGCGCCATCGGCGACGTACTCCTTCCGTGCTCCGCCTACCGAGTTAGCTGTCGGGTTCGGGCGGAGGTTCCGGAAGGCGTGCCCTACGGCCCTTGCCCCGCAGGGCGGTTGGGCCGATTCACCCCAGAGGATCGGTTGGGTCCCCGGCTCCGGCGGCCGCAGTGGTTCACCGGACTCGGCGGAGGCAGCGCGGCCCGGCGGGATTCGCCGGAGGAACCGAGCGGCCTGGCGCCAACTTAGCTAATTTGTGCGGCTCGTGTGAAGGTTGAAGTGCGGTATGTCCGATACGTAATTGTGACCTTCATTTCCTTCTGTCGCTCCCCGGTTCGGGGGTGAGCGGGTGCGGAGGGGGCGGCTGTCGCGCCCGGCGCTTCGTCGACTCGGCCGACGCGCGCGCATCAATCAGCACCCCGATCATCCCTGCACGCGAATCGATCGTCGCGACAATCGATTCATTCGTCGAATCTTGAGTTTGCGTATGATTCGGTCATACTCTCTGGGCATTCATCCGCCGTCGCTCTGCGAGGTAGTCATGGACCGCACCCGCCTTCAGCACCTCCTGGCCCGCGAGAGCGCCGAGGCCGACCGCCGCAACCCTCGCTCGAAGGCCGCCTACGCGCGGTCCGAGCACCTCTTCGGCCGGGTGCCGATGACCTGGATGAACAAGACCGCCGGTGCCTTCCCGCGTTATCTGGACACCGCGCGCGGCGCCAGGGTGACCGACATCGACGGACACGAGTACATCGACTTCTGCCTCGGCGACACCGGCGCGATGGCCGGCCACTCCCCGGCGGTGGTGGCCGAAGCCGTCCGGCACCGGTTCGCCGAACTGGGCGGGGCGACCGCGATGCTGCCCACCGAGGACGCCGAATGGGTCGGCGCGGAGCTGACCCGCCGCTTCGGGCTCACCCGGTGGAGCTTCTCGCTGACCGCGACGGACGCCAACCGCTGGGCCATCCGGCTCGCCCGCGCCGTCACCGGCCGCTCCAAGATCCTGGTGAACGGCTACAGCTACCACGGCAGCGTCGACGAGTCGCTCATCGTCGTCGGCCCCGACGGCCTGGGCGCCCCCCGCCCCGGGAACGTCGGCGCGCCCTGCGACGTCACGCTGACCAGCCGGGTCGCCGAGTTCAACGACCTGGAGCGGCTGGAGCGCGAACTCGCCCACGGCGACGTGGCCGCCGTCCTGATGGAGCCCGCGCTGACCAACATCGGCATCGTGCTCCCCGAACCCGGCTACCTGGCCGGGGTCCGCGCCCTGACCCGGCAGTACGGCACCCTCCTCATCAACGACGAGACGCACACCTTCTCCGCCGGTCCGGGCGGCTGCACCGCGGCCTGGGAGCTGGAGCCGGACGTCCTCACCATCGGCAAGGCGATCGGCGGCGGCATCCCCGCCGGCGCCTACGGCCTCTCCGCCGACCTGGCCGACCGGCTGCTGTCCCGCGCCGATCTCGACCTGGTGGACATGGGCGGTGTCGGCGGCACCCTCGCGGGCAACGCGCTCTCCGTCGCCGCGATGCGCGCCACCCTGGAACACGTCCTCACCGACGACGCCTTCGCCCACATGTCGAAGCTGTCCGAGCGCTTCGAGGCGGGGGTGCGCGCGGGCATCGCCGCCCACGGCCTGCCCTGGTCGGTCAGCCGCCTCGGGGCGCGCACCGAGTACCGCTTCGCCGACCCCGCGCCGCGCACCGGCGCCGAGTCCGCGGCGGCCGGCGACACCGAGCTGGAGGACTTCCTCCACCTCCATCTCGCCAACCGCGGCATCCTGCTGACCCCGTTCCACAACATGGCGCTCATGTGCCCCGACACCACGGAGCAGGACGTGGACACCCACACCGGGCTGTTCGCCGCCGCCCTCGCCGAACTCGTCGGCTGACGTGCGTCGATAGGGTGGGTCCGAACCGCCGGGAAGGAAAGGGAGCCAGCAGACGTGGACGAGATCGACCGGGCCATCCTGCGGGAACTCCAGACCGACGGCCGCATCGCGTACGCCGACCTCGGCCCCAAGGTCGGCCTGTCCGCCTCCGCCGCCCGGCAGCGGCTGCAACGCCTGCTGGACTCCCGGGCCGTCCAGGTCGTCGGCGTGACCGATCCGATGGCCATGGGCGGCCAGGCCATGGCACTGCTCGGCATCGGCGTCGACGGCGACCCGCGCGGGGTCGCCGACGCGCTCGCGGAACGCCCCGAGGTGGTCTACTCCGTACTCACCTCGGGCGGGTTCGACCTGTTCGCCGAGGTGGTCACACCCGGCCCGAAGGATCTGCTGGACTTCGTCAACGACGTCGTCAGACCGATCGACGGGGTCCGGCAGGTGCAGTCCTTCCCGTACTTCGGGATCCACACCCACCGGTTCCTGTGGGACGTCGGCTGACCCGCCGTCGGGCGGCCGTGAGCCGGGCGGCGGTGCTCCGGGCTCAGATACGACGCACGGTGTGCAGCTTCGTGGCGTACGTGCCCGTGCCGTCGAGCAGTGACGCCCCGCCCAGGTCGGACATGGTGGGCCCGCCGACCGTCTTGCGGCTGGAGAGGAAGCGGCGCTTGCCGGCCGCGTCCTTGCCGAGGTAGATGCCGACGTGGTCGACGATCACGGTGTTCTCCTTGGCGTCGTCGCCCGAGTCGGCGTTGAACAGCACCAGGTCGCCGGGCTGGAGCAGCGTCGCGGCGGGCGGATTGGTGCCGTCGGTGCGGTCGACGACCACCCCGGGGGCGTAGTCGGCGATGTCCCGCGACTGGCGCGGGATCCGCCGGCCCGAGGTGTCCGCGCCGGCGGCCAGCGGCACGCCCAGGTGGTAGCCGTACACCATCCGCGTGTAGCCCGAGCAGTCGATGTTGCCCACCTGCTTGCTGGACGGCTTGACGTAGGTGCCGTCCGGGAAGGTCCAGCCCGTGTTCATGTACTCGTGGAAGTCGGCGCCCTCGAGGCGGTAGCCCTGCGGGTCCAGGTAGCCGTACCCGGCCTCGCCCAGCACCTGTCTGCCCTGGGCCGGTCCGGCCCCGGCCGTGACCGTCGGCGCGCCGCCGAGGAACATCGCGGCGTGGGCCAGGACGTCGGGAACGCAGGAACCGGCCCAGCCGCGGATCGTCTGCTCCAACTGTGCCGTCCAGGTGCCGTCGAACGGCTCCGGCAGCACCCGCACCCAGTCCCCGTGGGTGACGGTCGGCGGAGTCTCCCAGTTCGCGGCGTCCACCTCGAAGCGGCTGACGGACAGGGTGACCGGCAGGTTCGTACAGCCGGTGTTGGCCAGGGCGCGCAGGCCCACCCGGCCCTTGCCGAAGGTGGCGTCGACGACGTCGGCGGACCACGCGGCCGGCTCGGCGGAAGCCGCACGCCATGCCTTGGCCCGGATCCGGGTGCCCTCCCGGCGCACCCGGATCGTCCAGTCGGTTCCCGCGGGCACGCCCGTGGCGAGGGTGACGGCGGTGACCAACTGGGTCACCGTGTCGTCCACCTCCTTCTCGACGCGCAGCTCGACCGCGCCGGAGGTCAGGAAGGACAGCCGAGCCCGGTAGTTGTTGTGGGTGGTCTGGTAGCCGAACGTCAGACCGGCGGAACAGGCCTGGCCGGTGGGCACCTTGTCGAACCGGACCGTGCAGCGGGCGTCGACGTCGGTGATCTCCTCGTCGTGCAGGTTGGCGTGCCGGCTGGCGCCGTCGGTGGTGAGGCTGATGAGACCGCTGCCCGGCACCACCGCGTAGTCGGTCTCCGCCGGTCCCAGCGTGTACCAGCTGCCACCGCCGGGAGACGTGCCCCAGTACTTCCCGTCGTCGAGCACCGGATCCGGCAGGGTGCGCTGGAAGTCGTCCGCGAAGGGCCGCTTGTTCTCGGCGAACGTGCGCTGCGGGCCCGGCAGGACGACCGTCCGCGCGCCCTGGGTGAGCAGCGCGACCCGCCTGCCGCCGGAGGTGACCTCGGTACGGGCCGGAGTGCCCGCGAGCACCGTCGTGGTGAGCGGGGTGGTGAGTGTCACCGGGGTGAAGTAGGAGGCGTCCAGCGGGGCCAGGGTCACCGAGGAGCGGGCCGAGGACAGTCCGGCCGGACCCGCGAACGGCTCGACGTCCGCGAGGGCGCCGTTGCCGGCGGCCCGTGCCGGGGCCGCGGCCGCTCCGGCGAGCGGTACGGAGGCGGCGGAGGCCGCGAGGACGGCGAGGAGTCTTCGTCGAGAGGTGTGAGACATGGGGATCATGATCCCGTGCGGCCCCGTCACCCGTACAGCGCGCCCCTGTTGACGTCCGCGATCCCCGTCGGGATCTCCGTCGCGGACGCCCGCCGCACGCCTGCCGCTGCCGCGGCGAAGCCCGCCTCACGCGCGCCGCTGCCGCAGCCAGGCCTCGTAGTGCTCCAGCAGAGTCTCCTCGATCGGCCGGTAGACGAGGCCCAGTTCGTGCACGCTGCGGCTGTTGTCGACCCGGAACCGGATCCCGAGGTGCTTGCGGATGTAGTCCTGCGTCAGCCCGAACGCCGGGCCCAGGATCCGCACCGGCCAGTGCGGAAGAGCCGTACGGGGCAGGCGCAGACTGCGCGGATGACGGGTACGGATGATGCGGGACATCTCGTGGAACGACGTCATCGTCTCCGCGGCGACGATGTAGCGGCCCTTCGCGCCGGGGTTCTCCGCCGCGGCGATGTGGGCGTCGGCCACGTCGCGCACATCGGCGGTGGTGAAGCTGAAGTCGGGTGCGCCGTAGCAGAAGTACCCCTTGAACAGCTCGTCGAGCAGGAACAGGCTGCCGGAGCGCGACGCCGGGGTGAGCGAGGGGCCGAGCACCAGACCGGGGTTGACCGACACCATGCGCCAGCGGTCCTGCGCGGCCTCCGCGTCCCAGGCCGCCCGCTCGGCGAGCGTCTTGGCGTAGTGGTACGGGTTGTTGTCCACGGTGCTCGTGGTGTTGAAGTACTTCTCCGTCAACACCTCGTCGTCCATGGCCCGTACGTCGGCGTAGTCACCGAAGATCGCGCCGACGGTGGAGGTGAACACGAGCCGCTCGACCTCCGCGGTCCGCTCGACACTCCCGAGCACATTGCGTGTCCCCAGCAGGGCCGGGTCGACCATGTCCCGGCGGCCGTCCCTGATCTTCTCCGGCATGAGGAACGGCGACGCGACATGGAAGACCACCCGGCAGCCGCGCATCGCCTCGTCGAAGGAGTTCTCCACGAGCAGATCCGCCTCGAACAGTTCCAACCGCCCGGGGAAGGCCTCCCGCATCTGCGTGAGGGGCCCCACCTTGGCGGTGTCCGCGGTGCTGCGGACCGTGGTGCGCACCCGGTAGCCGCGTTCGAGGAGCCGCCGCACGAGATGGCTGCCCACGAAACCGGTTCCGCCGGTGACCAGAACGCTCGCCGCCGCCTCAGTGCCCACGTGCCGTCTCCTCGCTCCAGGTTCCCGGTGTGTGCCGGGAGACGGCATGGATCATCGCCCGACACGCGCCACGAGAACAGAGGTGCGACCGGATCACGTCTCCCGCAGCGGCGCGTACGCCTCGGCGCCCAGGCCGAACGTCCACGCGACGCCCTCCCTGGCCTCGCGGGTCGTCGGCGGAACCCGCAACCAGTACGTGCGGTGCGCGCCGTCCGGCTCCGGTGTGGAGTTGACGACCTCCACCATCACGACCGGCTCGTCACCCTCCAGCTCGACCCGCCAGAGCGTGCCCGTCTCGTCGCGGTGCACCGGGCGGGCGCCCGAGTCGCTCAGATAGCGGTCGTAGCCGTAGTACTCGAGCATGACCCGGCGCAGCTCGGCGTTCTCCTCGGCGCGGATCCGCTCCGGCGTCAGCGTGCGCAGCTCCTCGAGGAAGGCGGCAGGCACCGGCATGCCACGCCAGGCGTGCAGGGCGAAGCCGTCCGGGAACGCCAGCGCCGGGCCGTCACCCCGGTCGAGCCGGCCGGCCTCGTCCCGGTGCAGGGCGACGGGACGCTCGCACACCACCACGACCTTCTCGAACGGCCACCACCAGCCGGCGCTGCGGCACACCCGGGCCGGTCCGTCCAGCGCCGGTCCGTCCGGCGCCGGTCCGTCCGCGCTCAGGGCGGCGAGCCACGGCGCGTCGTGCTGGCCGAGCAGAGCGTCCAGCAGGATCAGCCGGATCTCCGTCTCCACCCGCAGGTCCTCGCCGGCGAGTTCGTCCAGCACGCCCCGGCGGATCCGCTCCACGAGCGCCTGCGTGGTGTCCCAGAGCCGGCCTCCGGTCGCCGACCAGTGCGCCGACCACCCCGCCGCCCCCAGCCGCTCGTGCGCGGCACGGCGGGCGGCCGCCCAGGGCGCGTTGCGCACCGCCTCCCGCACGCTCGCCCCCCGGTCCGCGTCGGACAGGGCCCGTACCAGGGTCACGCCCTCGCGCGGGGAACCCGCCCACACCACGCGCTCGGGCGCGGCCAGTCCGGCCTGCCGGTAGGCCAGCAGGATGCCCGCCTCCGCCTCGGCGCGGTCCGCGGGCTCGACCGCGGCGGCGCACGCACGCCACCCCTGGAGGGCGTCCACCGGCACCCCGTCCGTTCCGTCCACGTCCCCCGCCACCAGGTCTGCCGTCACTGCCGCCACCGCCGTCTCTCCCGCCACGCGTACGTCCGCCATCCGTTCCCTCTCCCCGCGCCCGTCCCGCCGGTCGCGCCCGTCCCGCTCGCCCGGCCCACAGTGCCGCTCAGTCGGCCACGAGCCGCACGGAACCCGGTACGTACTCCCGCTGCCGGATCACCCGGAACCATCCCTTGGGCAGCGTGATCGCCGCATGCTCCTCGTGCACGACCCGGCCGCCCTCCGGCAGATGCAGCAGCAGCGGCCCGAACGGCCCGGGTTCACGGATCAGTTCGCCCGGACCGACCACCGCGTGGGCATGGCCGGTCACCTCGCCCAGGGCCAGCACGAGCCGCCCCCGCGTGTCCCGCGCCTCCTTCGGCGCGTGCGGGACATGGGCCGGCACGGCCCCCTCCGCGACGGGCACGATCAGCACGTCTCCCTGCCGGTACACGGCTCTCCCCTCCGGCCCGGTGCTCGGCGCACCGGACTCCATGCACAGACCGTACGGACCACCACTGACAACGGGCCGCGGCCGACCCTGCCGAGGCGTGCTGTCAGTGCCTGTTGGTAGAACTGCTGCGCACCGCCCACCGCATTCGTCGCACGTCAGGAGCAGCCCGCATGACCATCGGCCAGCACTTGCAGGAGTTCCACGGTCTGCCCGTCTTCGACTTCCCCGACGCCGACGCGATGACGGCGCTGCCCGAACCCGACTCCGTGGCCTGGCGGATCTGCGGCAGCGTCTACGACGCCGAGGAGGAGTGGACGGCGGCCTTCGAGCGCTTCCGCGCCGCGGTGGACACGACCCGGGTGCGCGCGCTGATCGTCGGTGCCTGGACGGAGGCGTACGACAGTGCTCCCACCGACGTCGTGGAGGCACTGCTGGCCGCCCGTGACCGGCTGCCCGCCCTGCGGGCGCTGTTCTTCGGCGACATCGTCTACGAGGAGTGCGAGATCTCCTGGATCAACCAGACCGACATGACCGGGCTGCTGACCGGCTTCCCGGCTCTGGAGGAGTTCGGCGTGCGCGGCGGGACGGACCTGCGGCTGGAGGCACTGAGCCACACGGCGCTGCGCAGACTGACGGTGCAGACCGGCGGGCTCCCCGTCCGCGTGGTGCGCGGCATCGGCGGCAGCGAACTGCCCGCGCTGGAGCACCTCGACCTCTGGCTGGGCACGCCACAGTACGGGGCCGACACCGAGGCCGCCGACCTGGAGCCGATCCTGTCCGGGGCCCGGCTGCCGCGCCTGCGGCACCTGGCGCTGCGCAACAGCGAGATCCAGGACGAGGTCGCCGCGGCCGTGGCGTCCGCCCCGGTGGTCGCCCGCCTGGAGGTGCTGGACCTGTCCATGGGAACCCTGGGCGACGACGGCGCGGCCGCGCTGCTCGGCGGGCAGCCGCTCACCCATCTGAAGCGGCTCGACCTGCACCACCACTACCTGAGCGAGCCCGTCCAGCAGCGGATCCGGGAGACGCTCGAACCCGCGGGCGTCGAGCTGGACCTGGACAGCCGCAACCCCGACGAGGACCGGGACGAGGACGGCACGGTGTACCGCTATGTCGCCGTCGGTGAGTGAGCGCGCGCAGCCATGGCCTACTACCCCTCACACCTGACGCGCTTTCGCAATCTGCCCGTCCACACCTTCTCCCCGGCCGGCGACGCCCGTCCCGCCCCCCTGCCGGAAGCCGACACGGTCGCCTGGAAGCTGGCCGCCGACTGGGACACGCCGTTCGAGAAGATCTGGCGCGGCTTCCTGGACGAGGTCCGCACCGAGGACGTCCTCGCCGTCGTCCTCGGACCCTGGTGGACGGAGTGGGACGAGGACGGCATCGACCCGGTCCTCGAACTGCTCGCGGCCGAGTCCCACCGGTTCCCGCGACTGCGCGCGCTGTTCCTCGCGGATGTGGAGTCCGAGGAGTCGGAGATCTCCTGGATCAAGCAGGGCACCGTCACCCGGGTGCTGCGTGCCTGGCCCCAGCTGGAGGAACTGGGCGTGCGCGGCGCCGAGGACCTGGTGATCGAACCGCTGCGCCACGACGCGCTGCGCACCCTGCGGATCGAGTCCGGCGGCCTCGCCCGGGATCCGGTACGCGCCCTGGGCGGCTGCGAGTTCCCGGCCCTGCGCCACCTCGAACTCTGGCTCGGCACCACCTGGTACGGCGGCGACTGCGAGGTGGCGGACGTCGAATCGCTCCTGGCCGCCCTGGGCCGCTGCCCGGACCTGCGTCACCTGGGCCTGCAGAACAGCGACATCCAGGACGGGATAGCGGCGGCGGTGTCGGCCGCTCCGGTCGTCGCCGGACTCGACTCCCTCGACCTCAGCATGGGAGCACTCGGCGACGAGGGCGGTGCCGCCCTGCTGTCCGGACAGCCGCTCTCGCACCTGCGCTCGCTCGACCTCAGCCACCACTTCATGAGCGCCGAACTGGTCCGGCGGCTGCGCGAGTCGCTGGAGCCGCACGGAACGGACCTCGTCCTCACCCCGGCCGATCGCCGAAGCCGTGGGGTGGAGGGACGCTATGTCGCCGTCGGCGAATGAGGCGGACCCGGCGCACCGCGCCGGTCCCCGCCTCGCGGTCGTCGGCAACCCCGAGAACCGCCGGGTCGCGCTGTTCGGCGCGGCGGTCGCCGGGTTCGGGCTGCCCGAGCCGCGCGTCGTCTCCTGGGAGGAGGTGCTGCGTTCGGGCGGGGCCGACTTCGCCGACGACGAGGTGGTCCGCATCGACTCGCCCGGCGAGAACCCGGCCGTCGACCGCCTGCTCCGGGGCACCGGGGACCCGACCCGGGTCGAGGGCTCGGCCCGCTGGTACGCGGGCCTCATGAGCGCGGTGCGCACGCTGCGCGGCGGTCGCCGCCTCGACGACCCGGACGAGCTGGCGGTCCTGTTCGACAAGCGGCGCTGCCACGCCGTCCTGACCGCGGCGGGAGTCCCGGTCCCCGCTTCACCCACCTCGGCGGCGGAGGGGGCGGCGGGGGAGCGGGGGGCGGCACCGGCGGCGGTGCGCGGCTGGGACGACGTACGGGCGCTGATGCGCGCGCACCGGATGCCGAGGCTCTTCGTCAAGCCCGCGCACGGCTCGTCGGCGTCCGGGGTGCTCGCCGTCGAGACGTCCGGCGCCGGACGGATCAGGGCCACCACCTCCGTCGAACTCGCCCCGGACGGAAGGCTGTTCAACTCCCTCGGGATCCGCCGTTACGAACGGGAGCAGGACATCGCGGCGATCGTGGACGCGCTGGCCCCGGACGGCCTGCATCTCGAACGCTGGTTCCCCAAGGCGTCGCAGCGGGGCCGGGCCGCCGATCTGCGGGTCGTCGTGGTGGCCGGCCGGGCCACCCACGCCGTGGTCCGCACCAGCGCCTCGCCGCTGACCAATCTGCACCTCGGCGGCAGCCGCGGCGACCTCGACGAGGCCCGTGCGGCCGTCGAGGCGGCCGGAGCCCGCTGGCCGGAGGCCCTCGACGTGTGCGAACGGGCCGCGGCCTGCTTCCCGAACACCCTGTGCGTGGGCGTCGACCTCCTGCCGGCCGTCGGCTGGCGGCGGTTCGCGGTCGGCGAGGTCAACGCCTTCGGCGACCTGCTGCCCCGGCTGACCGGGCTGCCGGGCAGCGGAGCGGAGGGCCGCGACACCTACGCGGCCCAGGTGGCCGCGATCCTGCGCCACCCGCCCCCGGCCCGCCCAAGGGGCTCGGCCCCCACGGCCACAGCCCCGCCCCCGAGACGGACCGCACCGCACGACCGGCTCGACCCGCATGACCTGCTCGACCCGCAAGACCCGCAAGACCCGCAAGACCCGCAAGACCCGCAAGACCCGTACAGGACAGGAACCACCGATGCCAGCGCCTGAACCGACGTCCCCGCCGCACCGCACGGACGCGAGCGACCCCGACATGAACGAGATCGTCGGCAGCCACGACATCCTGCTCGTCACGCTGGACACCCTGCGCCACGACGTCGCCGCCGAACTGGCCGCGGCCGGCCGCATCCCCAACCTGGCCCGCCATCTCCCCGACGGCCGCTGGCAGCGTCGGCACGCCCCGGGAAGTTTCACCTACGCCTCCCACCAGGCGATGTTCGCCGGCTTCCTGCCGACGCCCGCCGAACCCGGCCCGCACGCAAGGCTGTTCGCGGCGAGCTTCGCGGGCAGCGAGACCACCGCCGAGCGCACCTTCGTCTACGACACCCCGGACTTCGTCTCCGGCCTGGCCGAGGCCGGGTACCACACGGCGTGCGTCGGGGGAGTCGGCTTCTTCAACAAGCAGGGCCCGCTGGGCTCGGTGCTGCCCGGACTCTTCCAGGAGTCCCACTGGGAGCCGGAGTTCGGTGTCGCCTCGCCCACGTCCTTCGAGAACCAGGTGGCCTGCGCCGAGCGGCTGATCCGTGAACTGCCCGACGAGCAGCGCCTGTTCCTGTTCGTCAACGTGGCCGCCCTGCACCAGCCCAACTGGTTCCACCTGCCCGGCGCCACCAAGGAGGCGGGCGACACCCGCGAGACGCACGCCGCCGCCCTGGAATACGTGGACCGGCACATCGGCCGCCTGTTCGCCGCCGCGAGCAGCAGACGCCCCTGCTTCGCGATCGTCTGCTCCGACCACGGCACCGCGTACGGCGAGGACGGCTACACCGGTCACCGCATCGGCCACCCGTCCGTCTGGACCGTGCCCTACGCCCACTTCCTGCTCGACCCGAAGCCCGACCGGACGCCCGACCGGACGCCCGCCCAGACGTCCGCCCAGACGTCCGCCCCCGCGGCGTCCGCCCCGACGGAGGCCACCCGATGACCGCCGCGACCGGCCCCCGCCCGCGCACTGAACCCGCGGGACACGTCAGCCCGTACCAGAGCTACGTCTACGCCTACCCGCACAAGACGGCCTACCGGAAACTGACCGACCGCCCCCGGCTGCGCACGCTCTGGGCGGCGGAGCCGAAGGACACCCTCTCGCTCTACCTCCACATACCGTTCTGCGAGGTCCGCTGCGGCTTCTGCAACCTGTTCACCCGCATCGGCGCCCCGGACGGTCTGACCGGCGCCTACCTGGACGCCCTCGACCGGCAGGCGACCGCCGTGCGGGACGCGCTCGGCGACGCGGAGCCCGTCCGGTTCGCCACCGCGGCCTTCGGCGGCGGCACCCCCACCTTCCTCACGGCCGCCGAGCTGGAGCGGCTGTGCGACATCGCCGAACACCGCATGGGCGCCGACCTGCGGGCCGTACCGCTCTCGGTGGAGGCCTCGCCCGCCACGGCGAGCGCCGACCGGCTCGAGGTCCTGGCCGCCCGCGGCACCACCCGCCTCAGCCTGGGTGTGCAGAGTTTCGACGACACCGAGGCCCGAGCGGCCGTACGCCCGCAGCGCCGGGCCGACGTCGAGGCGGCGCTCGGCCGCGTCCGCGACGCCCGGATACCCGTGCTCAACATCGACCTGATCTACGGCATCGACGGCCAGACGGACGCCTCCTGGCTGCGCTCCCTGGACGCGGCCCTGGCCTGGCGGCCGGAGGAGCTGTACCTCTACCCGCTCTACATCCGCCCGCTGACCGGCCTCGGCCGCCGCGCGGGCGACACCGACCCGGCCTGGGACGCACAGCGCCTGCGCCTGTACCGGCTGGGCCGCGACCACCTGCTCGCACACGGGTACGAGCAGCAGTCGATGCGCATGTTCCGGCGCGCGGACGCCCCGCCCCAGGGCACGGACGACTACGCCTGCCAGACCGACGGCATGATCGGCCTGGGCTGCGGCGCCCGCTCCTACACCGCGGACCTGCACTACTCCTTCGACTACGCCGTCGGCATGCACGAGATCCGCTCCATCATCGACGACTACGTCTCGCGGCCCGCCGCCGACTTCGCCCACGCTGAGTACGGCCGCCCGATGGACTCCGACGAGGCCCGCAGGCGCCACCTGCTCCAGTCCCTGCTCCAGGCGGAGGGACTGCCGCTCGCCGACTACGCGGGCCGCTTCGACGGGCGCACCCCCGCCGACGACTTCGGACCCGAACTGGCGCGCTTCGCGTCCCTGGGCTGGCTGGAACCCGTCGACCCGGGCGCGTCCGCGACCCTGCGCCTGACCCCCGAGGGCCTGGCCCACTCCGACGCGATCGGCCCCGAGCTGTTCTCCCCGGCCGTGCGGGCCGCCATGGCCGCCTACGAGAGGAAGTGAGCGCGCCCCGATGGACCTGACCCTGCTCTACCGCGGCCCGCTGGCCTCCTGCGACTACGACTGTCCGTACTGCCCCTTCGCCAAGCGCCGCGACAGCCGCGAGCAACTGCGCGCGGACCGGGCCGCGCTGGAACGGTTCGCCGGCTGGGCCGCGGACTGCACCACCGACCGCCTCTCGCTGCTGTTCACCCCGTGGGGGGAGGGCCTGGTCCGGTCCTGGTACCGGCGCACCCTGACCGAGCTCTCCCACCAGCCGCACATCCGACGCGTGGCCATCCAGACCAACCTGAGCTGCCGCACCGACTGGCTGGCGGACGCCGACCCCGACACCCTCGCCCTGTGGTGCACCTACCACCCCGGCCAGACCCCGTACGACCGCTTCCTGGCCAAGTGCCGTGAACTGGTCCGGCTCGGCGTGCGCTTCAGCGTCGGCATCGTCGGGCTGCCCGAGCACCTGGAGGCCGCCCGGCGGCTGCGCGCCGAACTCCCGCCGCACGTGTACCTGTGGGTCAACGCCGCGGAGGGCCACACCTACGACGACGCGCAGGCCGACCTGTGGACCGCGCTGGACCCGCTCTTCCCCTACAGCCGCCGCCCGCACGCCAGCGCGGGCCTGCCGTGCCGCACCGGGGAGTCCGTGATCTCCGTCGACGGCGACGGCACCGTGCGGCGCTGCCACTTCGTCCGCGCCGAACTGGGCAACCTCTACGACGGCTCCTACCGTGCGGCCCTGCGCCCGCGCCCCTGCCCCCTCACCGCCTGCGACTGCCACATCGGCTACGTCCACCTGGAGACCCTGCCGCTGTACGACGTGTTCGCGGGCGGCGTCCTGGAGCGCATCCCGGCGGTCACCACCGCCGCCGGGTAGCACCCGGAGCGGGTGCGCCCCGGGCGGTCCGGCTTGCGGTCCGGGCCGCCCGGACGGCAGGGTTCGGGAGTGTGCCCACCTTGCTGATCGTGCATCACACGCCGTCGCCCCACTGTCAGGCCATGTTCGAGGCCGTCGTCTCCGGCGCGAGCGACCCGGAGATCGAGGACGTCGACGTCGTACGGCGGGCGGCGCTGTCCGCCACGGCCTCCGACGTGCTCGCCGCCGACGGGTTCCTGCTGGGCACCCCGGCGAACCTCGGGTACATGTCCGGCGCGCTGAAGCATTTCTTCGACCAGGTCTACTACCCCTGCCTCGACACGACCCGGGGCCGGCCGTTCGGCTTCTACGTGCACGGCGGCAACGACGTCACGGGAGCGGTGCGCGGCATCGAGACGATCACGACGGGTCTCGGCTGGCGCCGTGCCGCCGAACCGGTGACCGTGACCGGCGAGCCGGCCAAGGCCGATGTGCGGGCGTGCTGGGAACTCGGCGCGACCCTGGCCGCGGGACTGATGGAGTGACGCCCGTACGGACCGCTGTCGGCGCGGGTCGGCCGGTGCCCCGGGCTTCGGCCCCCGCCGCCGCCCGCCTCCGTGCCGTGCTCCGGCGGCGCGGGGGAAGCAGTGATGCCAGACTTCCCGTAGGGCGAGCCTGCCAGGCAGGGCGAGGGGGCCCGGAGGGACCTGCCACGGGAGGTATGGCGCGGTGACGGAGGAACCGGTCGGTCCGGCGGACGGCACGGAGGCACTCACCGGCGTGTTCCTCTTCAGGGTGCCCGAGGAGGCCTGGTGGTGGTCCGACGACATGTACCGCCTGCTGGGCTACGACTCCGACGAGCCCCCGGCGAGCGGCGCCATACTGGACCGGCACGTGCACCCCGAGGACCGGGAGGGCATCCGCCGGCTGTGGGACCGCGGACTGCGCACGGGGACGCCGTTCAGCACGTACTACCGGCTCCTGACCCGTGACGGACAGGAGCGGCACGCCGTGCTCGTGGGCGACGGCCGGGCCGACGACGACTCCGTGGTCGTCCTGCGGGGCTTCGTCGTCGACGTCACCGAACCGGTCCACAAGCACGCGCAGGAGTCGGCGGACGCGGACATCGCGCGCGCCCGTGCCTCGCAGGAGGACGTGGACGTGGCCCGCGGTGTCCTGATGGCGCTGTACGGCGTGGACGAGGACGTGGCCCTCCGGGTGCTGCGCCGCCACAGCCAGCAGACGAACGTGAAGCTGCGCACCGTCGCCCGCGCCGTCGTCGAGGCCGCCCCCACCCCGCCCGGGGAGGGCCAGCACGACCTCCACCAGCGCATCGCGCAGGCCCTCTACCCGGAGGACTGACGACGGCCCGGGAGCCGTGCCCAGGGCCATTGTCAGTGGTGGCCCGTATGTTCTGCCGTGTCCCGCCGATCCGGGGTGACAATCCCCTGGGCGCAAAGGAGATGGCGCGTTGTCAGACTGGGAGAGGTCGAGCACGGCACGGGTGGTCCCACCCGCCATGCCACGCAAGCTCGCCAAGGTCCCGTTCGTCGAACTGGCCGACGGACGCCTCCAGGGAGTGGTGTCCAGCGGCTCGGACATCGAGCGGGTCTACGTCTCGTCGATCGCGGCCCGGACGTACGCGTTCGCCTGCAGCACCAACAACAACCGGCCCTGCGGTGGCGCCCGTGGTTCGTTCTGCAACCACATACGAGCCCTGGTCAACGAGGCGGTGCTCCAGTACGGCGCCGAGCGCGTCGCCCGCTACCTGCGGATCGAGTCCGCCGGGACCGACGGCCAGCCCAGCGCGCAGAGCATCACCGTCGACATGATCGGCACCCGTCCCGCGCAGGCGGACTCGACGGCCGCCGCCCCGGTCTTCAGCCGGTTCCTGCGTCACCTGGCCTACCTCGAACTCGCCCCCACCAGCGGCCCGTTGCCGGAGATGCAGTGGTTCCCGCCGGCCAGGCGGACCGTGCCGGCGATGCCCGCGCACACCTCCCGCCCCGGACCGGCGGAAGGCACCGGCCCGCTCACCGAGGAGATCGGCGGGCTCGACGAGGCACTGGCCGCCGTCGACGCGTTCGACCGGGCCCTCGTCGGCGGTCTGCTGCGTCCCCGGCCCGACCAGGCCGCGGCCCTCACGGAGTTCGCGCAGGCTGTCGCCGGTTCCCCGCTGGCCGCCCGGGTCGCCGAGGCCGCCGAGAAGGCGGCGGCCGGAGCCGCGGGCGAGGACCACCTCGTCGCCCTCGCGGCGGCCCGCACCGCACTGCTGGGTTCCGTGCACGACGCCCTGGTGGCCCGCGTCGAGGAGCTGACCGGTCGGCCGCACGGCGGGGACACGGCCCCGGCGTCCGCCGGAGCGCAGGCCGCGAACCTGCTCGCCGCCGCCCGCTCCTGGCTGGCCGACCTGGCGCGCGCCGGATGGCAGGGCATCGACCACGACGTGGTCGCCGGATCCGCACAGGTCGTCTCCGCGATGCTCCCCGACCCGTCCCTGCGCCGGCTGGCGACGCTCCTCGACGGCTTCGCCGCCGAACTCGCCGCGTCCTGCCCCGGAGCGGCCCTGGAACATGTCCCGGTCCGCCGCTGGGCCGACCTGTGGTCACGCGCGATGCTCCTGACCCTGCCCGGCGCCACCGACACGCCCGCCGTCGCCGCGGTCACCGGACGCCTGCTGCCCCTCGGCGTCGACGTGCACGAACACGCCACCGCCGCGCAGGCCCAGGTCCACGCGGTGCTCGAACCCGCCGACGGGACGCCGCCGCGCCTGGTGCGGGCCGGTGTGGCGGTCCCCAAGCCGGACACGGTCGTCGGCGCCGGTGTGTGGCAACTGCTGCGCCCGCACATGTCGTTGCTGGCCGCGGTCGGCGAGGGCCGCTCGATGGACATCACCGACATGCCGCTCACCGCCGAGGGCGACCTGATCTGGAGCGACGAGCACGCCCGGCCGGGCGAGCCGGCCGACGCCTTCGCCACCGCCCGCGTCGCCCTGCCGACCGCGACGGCCGCGGCGACCGTACCGCTGGACCGGCACCCGGCCCGCATCGCCGTCCCCGTGTTCCTGGAGGGGTACACCGTCCGCAAGGCCGAGCCGCAGGCGACGCCGGGGGAGGCCGCGCAGGACGGCGGGCAGGACGGGCAGGACGACCGACCGGGCGGCGACGTGCTGACGTTCACCGTCGCCGGGCAGCCCCTGGTCGTCGACACCGACCGCATTCCGGTCGCCGGACCGCTCACGCCCGAGGCCGTCGAGGCCTCCGGCGCCTGCATCGGACTGCTGCGCTGGGACGCCGGGACGTTCGGGGTCCAGCCGCTCGCCGTCGAGACGACCGTACGCAAGAAGGCCGTCGCGATCCACGCCGGCGGCTGGGTCGGCGGCACGGCCGACAAGGCGGGCGCCCGGGCGGAGAAGGCCGCCGCCGACGCCGTGGTGGTGCTGCGCGAGCGCGCCGGAAGGCTGCTGCGCAAATGACCGAGCCGACGCATGGACACCACCCGGAAGCGAACCCGTACGACAACCGTCGCCAAGCGCTGTACTGGCGACTGCTCGCCCGGCTGTTCGACCACGAGGAGCAGCCGACCCTGGAGTCGTCGAGCCTCGCCGTCGTCGAGGACATCGGCCTGCCGCCCGCGCTCCTCGACCCGCAGACCTCCGTCGACTCGATCGTGCAGCGCCACCCGGAACTGGCCGCCGAGCTGGACGGGCTGATGGTCCCCCGACCGGAGACCCGGCACGAGGACGAACCGGAGAGCGCCACCGACGCCGAGGTCGGGGCGGAGGCCGAGGCCGAAGACGCCGGACGTGACCGGGACGCCGAGGTCCGCCGTGCCGCGCTGGTGTCGAAGGTGCTGCTCAACGTGTTCGCCTCGCCCCCGGGCACGGTCACCGCGGGACAGCTCTCTCGCTGGCAGTCCGACGCGGGCTGGCTGGAGCGCGCCCTCGGCTGCAAGCCGGGCGAGCTGCGCGGCGGCCGGGCCGCCGGCGGCCCGGGCGTCAGCCCCATCGGCTCCGGCGGCGGCGCCGGCACGCCCGACCTCAGCCGGCTGATACCGGCGATCGGGCCGGAACTCGGCGCCATCGAGGCCGAACTCGTCCGGCGGATGCGGCTGCGCGAGGTGCTCGCCGATCCCCGGCTGGCGGCCCGGCTCACGCCGAGCATGTCGCTGATAGAGCAGCTGCTGCGGGACAAGGACAACCTGTCCGGGGTGGCCCTCGCCAACGCCAAGGATTTGATCCGGCGCTTCGTCGAGGAGGTCTCCGCGGTCCTGCGGACCCAGGTGGAGAAGGCGTCCGTCGGCGCCCTGGACCGCTCGGTGCCGCCCAAGCGGGTGTTCCGCAACCTCGACCTCGACCGCACCATCTGGAAGAACCTCACCAACTGGAGCCCGGAGGAGGAGCGGCTGTACGTCGACCGCCTCTACTACCGGCACACCGCCCGCAGGACGACACCCCAGCGGCTGATCGTCGTCGTGGACCAGTCGGGCTCGATGGTCGACTCGATGGTGAACTGCACCATCCTCGCGTCGATCTTCGCCGGGCTGCCGAAGGTGGACGTCCACCTCATCGCGTACGACACCCAGGCGCTCGACCTCACCCCGTGGGTGCACGACCCCTTCGAGACCCTGCTGCGCACCAACCTCGGCGGCGGCACCGACGGAACGGTCGCGATGACGCTGGCCCAGCCGAAGATCGCCGAGCCCCGCAACACCGTCGTGGTGTGGATCTCCGACTTCTACGAATGGCGCGCCGAGCCGCTGTTCGCGAGCATGGTCGCCATCCACCGCTCCGGCGCGAAGTTCATTCCCGTGGGCTCGGTCACCAGTTCCGGCCGCGCGAGCGTCAACCCCTGGTTCCGGGAGCGCTTCAAGGATCTCGGCACACCGGTCATCTCCGGGCACATCCGCAAGCTCGTCCAGGAGCTCAAGACGTTCCTCGCCTGAGGCGCTTCCGTAGCCAGGGCGTCCGGCCCCCGAGCCTCCTTCTCTTCCTTCCTTCCTTCCTTCCTTTTTTCTTCTTTCCCTGCTGAGACCTGTTCAGAAAGGCATCGACATGTCCGAGCTGTTGCGCGCCCCCGCCGAGCTGAAGTACGCCGAGGAGCTGGACTGGCTGGAGTCGATCGACGACGGCCCGAAGCCCTTCTCCTGGCGGCTGTCCCCGAAGATGGCGCGCCTGTTCATCCTCGGTTCCGAGCGTGCCGACGGGCTCGACCGTCCGGTCGCGCAGAAGTGGTTCGGCGACCGCAGCTTCGTCGAGCGTTCCATCGTCACCCTGGCCTCCGACCGCGGTCTGCTGCTCATCGGTGACCCCGGCACCGGAAAGAGCTGGCTCGCCGAACTGCTGTCCGCCGCGATCAGCCGCAACTCCACGCTCGTGGTGCAGGGCACGGCCGGTACCACCGAGGACCACATCAAGTACTCGTGGAACGTGTCCATGGTGATCGCCAAGGGCCAGTCGAGGGAGTCGATGATCCCCTCGCCCATCATGACCGCGATGGAGACCGGCGCGATCGGCCGCTTCGAGGAGCTCACCCGCTCCACCAGCGACGTCCAGGACGCGCTGATCTCGATCCTGTCCGAGAAGTACATCTCCGTACCGGAACTGGCCGGCGACGACGACGGCAACATCGTCTTCGCCAAGCCCGGGTTCTCGGTCATCGCCACCGCCAACAGCCGCGACCGGGGCGTCAACGACCTGTCCTCGGCGCTCAAGCGGCGCTTCAACTTCGTACGCATCCCGGTGGTCACCAACAAGAAGAGCGAGGCGGAGATCGTCCGCTTCCGCACCGAGGAACTGCTGCGCCGGCACCAGATCGAGCTGGACGTCCCGCCGACCCTGCTGGACGTGCTGCTCCAGAGCTTCGCCGACCTGCGCGCCTCCGCGGCCGCGGCCGGCAGCGACGACGAGAAGCTGGAATCGGCCCTGTCCACCGCCGAGCAGATCGGTGTGCTGGAGGACGCGATCCTGCACGGCAACTTCTTCGGCGAGCGCGCGCTGAGCGCGCACACCCTCGCCTCCTCGCTCGTCGGGTCGCTGGCCCGGCGCGACCCGGAGGACCTGGCCATCCTCAACAAGTACCTGCACGGTGTGGTGGAGCCGCGCAGCAAGGAGGAGGGCGGTTCCTGGGCGGAGTTCCTGGAGGGCGGCCGCGACGCGATCGCCACCCTGTCATGAGCGGCCCGGACGAGAGCGCGTTCGGCGCGCTGCGCGGTCAGCTCCAGGAAGCCGCGGCTGTGTTCGCGGACGGGCCGGGGGCGCTGGAGGGCATCCTCCTCGGCATCGTCGACGACGTCGACCGCGCGGTGCGCGAGCCGCTGGAGATCTTCCCGGTCTGCCACCACTCGCCCGCCTCGGCGATCGCGATGGCCCGCAGACTGCGCGAGAAGCAGCCGAAGGTCGTGTATCTCGAACTGTGCGAGGACATGGCACCGTTGCTGACCGAACTGCGCAACTGCCGGCTCCCGGTGGCGGTGCAGGCCTTCGCGACCGAGACCGAGGGATTTCCGGCCGAGTGGGCGCCGCTGTCCGTGGTCGCGCCGATCACCGAGGCGTCGGCCGAGTACCAGGCCATCGCCTACGCCCTCGACACCCCGGGCGTGGAACTGGTCCTCGTCGACCGTTCCTCGGACCACGTGTACCAGTGGGACGAGCGAGGACCGCAGGCTGCCGCACCGGCCGACCCGGACGCCCCGCCGGTCGAGGAGGAGGCCGCGCTGCACGGCGACGCGGTCGGCGTGGAGATCGGTGACCTGCGGCCCCGCTTCGCCGAACTGGAGGAGCACCTGCTGCGCCACGGCCGGGTACGACACTGGTCGGAGTGGTGGCACCAGTACGTCGAACTGCCGCTCGGCGACAGCGACCACGACACCTACCGGCAGGTCATGCTGCTGATCGGCAGCCTCTTCCGGCGCCTGGCCCCCGGCGACGAGCACCGGGTGCGCGTGGACGAGGACCGCGAGCGCCACATGTGGACCAGGATGCGCGAGCACCTGACCGCGACCGGCACGGACCCGGCGGACTGCCTGTACGTCTGCGGCGCGTTCCACGCGGCCAGCCGGGTGGCCGAGTTCGGCGTGCGGGGAGCCGACACGTTCGAGATCGCTCCGCGCACCGCGACCAAGTGGCAGCACGGATTGATCCCGTCCAGCCATGCGGCGATCGAGACGCAGTTCGGCCTCGCCGCAGGTTCGGTCTCGATCGCCGCCACGGTGTGGACGAAGAACCTGCGGCGTACCAAGGTGCAGCCGTTCCGCCTCGCCGGACAGAACGGCGCCAAGCGCGGCCGGGCCACGAAGGCCGTGGCCGCCGCGGCGCCGACCGCCGCGGACCCGACCGGACCGGCCGCGGACCGGCTGTCCGGCTTCCTGCGGCGGCCGCCCGTCCTCGACCCGCTCGACGAGGCGGAACTGCTCGACTGGTCGGTGGAGATCGTGCGCGCCGCGCGCCGCAACGGCTATCTCGCCTCCACCGCCGACGCCATCGCGGTGTTCGAGACGTCGATCCTCCTCGCGGGCATGCGCGACCGGGCCAGGCCGACGCCGTACGACTTCCAGGACGCGGCCGTCACCTGCATCGAGAAGGACACCGTGCCGGGCCGGCGCGACGTGCGCCGCCTGGTCGAGATCATGATGGGCGGCGACCGGATCGGCCAGGTCGGCTACGACGCCCTGCCGCCCCTGGCCCGCGACGTGCACGACCGGCTGAAGCATCTGGGTCTGCGGCTCGAACAGCGCGGTGTGCAGCGGGCGTTGCTGGACATCGCCTCCCGGCCCGAGCTGGAGCGCTGCTCCGATGTGCTGTGGATGCTGCGATATCTGCTGCCGCAGGGCGCCGCGCGCCCGATCATGGGGGAGCGGCGCCTGGGCGAGCGGCCGATCCAGGAGTCCTGGGACCTGGCGCTGGGCACCCATCAGCGCGCCCTCATCGAGCTCGGCTACGAGGGCATCAGCATCGAGCAGGTCCTGGAGCAGCGGTTGCGGCGCACGGCGTACGCGCCGCGGGCGACCACGGCGACCGTCCTGGAGACCGTCGAGGACGCGACCCTCTATCTGCGCAGCCGTCGGCTCGCCGACGAGCTCGGCGCCCGCGCCCTGGAGACCCTGGCGGCCGAGCGCAGCGTCGACGGCGCGCCGGAGGTGCTGCGCCGGGTCCGCAGGCTCCTGGCGTTCTACCGCACCGGCGAGCCGGTGCTGCCGTCGTGGATCGAGCGCTTCGTCAAGGCGGGATACGCGCACTACTGCACCCTGCTGCCGACGGCGTTCACCGACGAGGACGCCGGTGTCCGTCAGGTCGCCGCGATGCTCGGCTTCCTGTTCAGCATGGAGGGTCTGGCGCTGTCGCTGGGCTGCGACCGCACCCAGCTCGAGCTGGCGGTCGCGCAGTCCCACCCGGAGGACCCGCCGAAGACCGCGCTGCTGTGGGCGGCCCGGACCCAGCTCGGCCATCTGACCCGCGCGGATCTGCGGGCACGGTGCGACGAACTGCTGGACAACCCTCTGGTGGTGTCCGCCTACCCGCGCTACCTCAGCGGCTTCGTCCAGGCCCTGGAGCCGGTGCCCGGCCTCACCGACTTCGTCGTGGAAGCGGTGTCGAA
The DNA here is from genome assembly GCF_053597355.1 of Streptomyces sp. NPDC001443. NCBI lineage: Bacteria > Bacillati > Actinomycetota > Actinomycetes > Kitasatosporales > Streptomycetaceae > Streptomyces > Streptomyces sp. NPDC001443. The sequence goes on along the minus strand of NZ_JBSFIA010000020.1, from coordinate 41,750 downwards.
CGCGTTCGCGCGACTGCCGGATCCCGTGCTGCTGCCCTGGCTGCCGACCCTGATCACCACCCTGCGGGACGGCGGCGCCGAACTGGCGCCCCTGTTGATCCGCGAGGCGGGCCGGATCTTCCCGGGCCGGCTCGCGGCGCTGGACGCCTGGGTGCCACCGTGGCGGGAGGCGCCGGGCCCGGGTGCCCTGGCTCCGGCGCGCCCGGCGGAGGCCGGCCGGGGTGTCGCGCTGCTCGCCGCCCACCCCGTGGCCTGCGACGCGGTGGCCGGTCTGCTGGGCTGCGACGGAGCCTGGGAGGCGACGGCCGCCGGTCCGCGCGGGGCGGCGCTGGTGGACCGTCACCCCGACACGGCGACGGCACTGGCGGTGCTCCTGGCGGCCGGCTGAGTCCGGCCGGGCCCGGCGGCCGGGAGCGGGCCGACCGATCCGGTGCCGGGTCGGTCGGCAACCGGAAGACGGCCGGACGGGGCGCAGGGTAACCCGACTGAGCGCCCCGGATGGTGCGACGCAGTGGTGTGGCTGACGGTAGATCACGTCAAGGTCGGGTCACCTCAGCTGACAAAGCCCAGCTGCCCGGCTGTGACGGAAGGACCCTCACATGCGATCAGCCCGCATGTTGCTCGCCACGGCAGCGGCCACGGCCGCTCTCGCGATCGCCACCCCCGGCGCCCACGCGACCGGCGACGACTCGAACAACGATCAGGACTCGTCCTACAGCAGGGAGCAAGGCAAGGACAGCGGCCGGGACTCGTCCTCCGACCGGGAACGCGACGACGGCGGCGGCTACGGCTCGCCGCGCGGGGGAATCCACGCCGGTGGCGGCGCGCTGGCCGTCGTGCGGGCCGACGACTGGGTTCCCAAGGTGGACCCGAAGCAGGACCCGGAGACCTACCGGAACGACAACAACAACGACGGCGGCGGCCGCGGCAACAACGGCCGCGACGGCAACGACGGTGGCGGGCGCGGCAACAACGACGGCGGCGGGCGCGGCAACAACAACGACGGCGGCGGCCGTGGCAACAACGACGGCGGTGGCGGGCGCGGCAACGACTCCGGGAACGACGACTGGGACCGTCCCAGCGGCGGCGTGCACGCCGGTGGCGGCGCACTGGCTTCGCCGGGTGTCTCCACCGGCGGCCTGGCCGTCCTGGGCGTCGGGGCGGCGGGCATGTACGCGTGGCGACGGAAGAAGGCGGCCGAGGGCGCGGCCTGACCGTGCCTGACGCGGAGAGCAGCCGGGTCGTCACCGGTTGCACCCCGTGACGGCCCGGTCCGCTGCCCGTGTGCCGTTCCCGCTGAGCTGCCGAGCCGTAGTGAGGTGGTATCCGATGGCAGCCCCTCCTTCTTCCTCCGGGACCCGTTCGACGGGCACGTGGCTGTGGGGCACGGCCTTCCTGGTGCTGGCGATGATCCTGGCCGGCGGCCGGCACGCGCCGGCCGATTCCGCGTATCCGCCGCGCACCCTCCAGAGCGGGGCGTCGGGGGCCGCGGCTCCGGTGGGCAAGCATCTGCCGCGGGCCAGGCCCGAGCGGCTGCTCATCCCCAAGATCTCCGTCGACGCGCCCTTCTCCGACCTCGTCATCGGCCCCACCGGGCATCTGCAGCCTCCGGCCGCGAACGACACCAATCTCGTCGGCTGGTACGCCCACGGGGCCTCGCCGGGCGAGACCGGAACCGCGATCATCGCCGGGCACGTCGACACGACGACGTCAGCGGCCGTGTTCGCGGACCTCTCCGAGCTCGAGAAGGGCGACAGGTTCTACGTCACCCGCGCCGACGGGCGCAAGGCGTCCTTCGAGGTGGACGACACCGAGAAGTTCGAGAAGGACGACTTCCCCGACCAGCGCGTCTACGCCGACACGCCACAGGCCCAGGCACGCCTGATCACGTGTGCCGGGGACTACGACCACAAGGCCAAGGACTACACCGAGAACCTGGTCGTCTTCGCCCACCTCGTCTGACCGACGACGAGACGGCCGGCCGGACGGGGGAGCCGGTCCCGGGGAGGGCGGCCGCGGGCCGCCGGGGAGACGGTGCTGGACTGTGTGCGGAGCCTGACCGGGCACGGGACGGTCCAGGTCCCCGGCCCGTGACCGGAACGACGCGGTCGCCGGTTCCGTCCTGCATCACCGACGCGGGGTCCGGGTCCTCTCGATAGGGGAGTGTCGGAGAGGCCGGGGGGTCGTGCTCATGACCAGCACCAGCACCAGCACCAGCACCAGCGAAGAGCCGTACAGCGGGGGACCGTGGCCCGGGACGCACCGCCCCGGCGGGGTCGTGAGGCGGCGCGTGTGGGGAGCGCTCGCCGTGCTCATCGGGGTCGCGCTCATGGTGTTCGGGGCGATGACCGTGCGCAGACCGGGAGACGTTCCGGAGCTCTCCGTCGGCGTCGCGCTCGCCCTGCTGGCCCCGGGTGTCTACGGCGTGTGCGCGGGCGCGGTCGTCGTGCGCCGGGCACGGGGGCGGCTGCCCGAGTCGCTCAGCATGTGGGGACTGATGACCTGGTTCGCCATGGTTGCCGCGATCCCGGCGATCGCCTACGGCTCCACGGTGGGCGGGCCCGCCCTGGTGGCGGCCGTGTGGGGAGCACTGGTGCTCCTCGGCTGCTGGTTCGTGCGCCACGAGAGCGACGACTGACCATGGGCGAGGGGGAGTTCCCCCGCTGCGCTACCGCGCCGGAGGTGTGCCGAGAGCGGCCGTGAACGGGGTGACCGGGCGCTCCAGGCGTTCGCCGTCCACCGTGGTGTCGACCGCCTCGTCGAAGAAGGCGAGCAGCCCCGCGACGGCCGCCACCGCGGGCAGCGGCTCGGGGTAGCTCCACAGGACGTTCTGCGGTACGGCACCACCGGCCCGCCACGACCAGTACCGGGCGGTGCCCTTGTACGGACAGCCGGTGCTGTGCCCGGTGGCGTCGAACAGATCCAGCCGGACGTCCTCGCGCGGCAGGTAGTGACGCACCGGCAGACCGGTCTCGAACAGCAGGACCGGACGGTGGGAGTCGGCGACGACCGTGCCCTCGATCTCGACGACGACGTGCCGGCTGCTGGGCAGGGCGTCCACCCGTTTGTGCGGGTCGCGAGGATGGACGAAGATCTCTTCCTCCTCCTCGAACCAGCGGTCGAGGCCGCGGCCCGAGCGCGTGGACCACTCGAAGGCGATGTGACCGGCCAGGTCGGCGGCGGGATAGGTCCAGGCGGCGTTCTCCAGGAGCTCGCCGCCCACCTCCAGGTCGTAGAAGATCCGCGACCCGGCGTGCGCGCCCGGCGCGAGGCTCGGGTCCGGGGTACCCGGCTCGGGCGGGACCGGTGGGTTGCGGGCGGTGCGCAGCAGGTCCGTGCGGACCTCCGCGCGGGGGAAGGCGTACTGCGGCACGTGCAGCCCGGGTTCCCAGACGAGGACGGGACGGCGGCTGTCGACGACGGTGACCTCGCCCTTGCGGCCGCGTACCCAGCGTTCGCTGGGCTCCCACAGCAGGCCTTCGGGGGTCGTCCGGACGGCCTGTGCGGTGCGGAACGTGACCATGACCGGCTCTCCTTAGCTGCCGATGTGCTGCCGATGCGCTGCCAAGAGCTTCCCCCCGTCACGTTCCCACCCTGGCACGGACGCGCGGCGGGAGCCGTCCAGGGGCGGTGCGGTACTCGCGGACCGCCGCCGGGGCGAGGGAGGATGGGGCTCGGAACCCGATGGTCAACCGATACGGAGGAACGGGCAGATGCCGCACGAGCGAGCGGGCAGGCAGGCCGGACCCGAGGACCTCATCGACGTCGCCCGGCTGGTCACGGCGTACTACGCGCTGCACCCGGACCCGGCCGACCCAGGACAGCGCGTGGCGTTCGGTACCTCAGGGCACCGCGGATCGTCCCTGGCGACGGCCTTCAACGAGGACCACATCGCCGCGACCAGCCAGGCGATCTGCGAGTACCGCAAGTCCCAGGGCACCGACGGCCCGTTGTTCCTCGGCGCCGACACCCACGCCCTGTCGGAACCCGCCCGGGTCACCGCCCTGGAGGTGTTCGCGGCCAACGACGTCACCGTGCTCGTCGACAGCGCCGACGGCTACACACCCACCCCGGCCGTCTCGCACGCCATCCTCACCCACAACCGGGGCCGCACCTCGGGTCTCGCGGACGGGGTCGTGGTCACCCCCTCGCACAACCCGCCCGCCGACGGCGGCTTCAAGTACAACCCGCCGAGCGGCGGACCGGCGGGCTCCGACGCGACCTCCTGGATCCAGGACCGGGCCAACGAGATCATCACCGGCGGACTCAAGGACGTACGACGGGTGACCTATCGGCAGGCCCTCGCCGCCCCCGGCACCGGCCGCCACGACTTCCTGGGCGCCTACGTAGCCGATCTGCCCGGCGTGCTGGACCTGGACGCGATCCGCGCGGCCGGCGTGCGCATCGGCGCCGACCCGCTCGGCGGGGCCTCGGTCGCCTACTGGGGCCGGATCGCCGAGCAGCACCGGATCGACCTGACCGTGGTCAACCCGCTCACCGACCCCACCTGGCGGTTCATGACGCTGGACTGGGACGGGAAGATCCGTATGGACTGCTCGTCGCCGCACGCCATGGCCTCGCTCATCGGACAGCGCGACCGCTTCCGGATCGCCACCGGCAACGACGCCGACGCCGACCGGCACGGCATCGTCACACCGGACGCCGGGCTGATGAACCCCAACCACTATCTGGCCACCGCCATCGCCTACCTGTTCGCCCACCGCGAGCAGTGGCCCGCCGACGCGGGGGTCGGCAAGACGCTGGTGTCGTCCGGGATGATCGACCGGGTCGCCGCCGACCTCGGCCGTCGACTGGTCGAAGTGCCCGTGGGGTTCAAGTGGTTCGTCGACGGACTGGTGGACGGTTCGCTGGGCTTCGGCGGCGAGGAGTCGGCCGGCGCGTCGTTCCTGCGCCGGGACGGCTCGGTGTGGACCACCGACAAGGACGGCATCCTGCTGGCGTTGCTCGCCTCCGAGATCACCGCGGTGACGGAGAGGACGCCGTCGGAGCACTACGCCGCGCTCACCGAGCGCTTCGGCGAACCGGCCTACGCGCGCATCGACGCCCCGGCGACCAGGGAGGAGAAGGCGCTGCTCGCCAAGCTCTCCCCGGCACAGGTCCGCGCGGACACCCTCGCCGGGGAGCCGGTCACCTCGGTGCTCACCCGGGCGCCCGGCAACGACGCGCCCATCGGCGGCATCAAGGTGACCACCGCCAACGCCTGGTTCGCGGCCCGTCCTTCGGGCACCGAGGACGTCTACAAGATCTACGCGGAGTCGTTCCTCGGCGCCGATCACCTCGCCCGGGTGCAGGACGAGGCGAAGGACGTGGTGCTGGCTGCGCTCGGCGGCTGAGGCCCGGCCGCGGCGATGACGGAGCGTGAACGGCCGACTGCCCGTTTGAGGTGCCCCGGCAAGGGTCACCCGGTGCTGGAGCAATCGCACGCCGACAGCGGTTTGGAGTGATCGTCAGTGGCTGGGGACCAGAAGGGCAAGGCCAAGAAGGAACAGATGAAGGGCAAGGCGAAGGCGGCGCTAGGCCGCACGCTGGGCAACGAGGAAATGGCCGCCGAGGGGCAGATGGAGAAGTCCAAGGGCGACGCCCGTCAGGCGAAGGAGAAGGCCAAGGACGTGTTCAAGCATTGACGGAGCACGCGACGCGTGCGTCACGGCCCGGCCGATCCGGCGGGCCGTGACGCACGCATGTGCGATCCGTCGGGCACTGACACACGACTGCGCAGGTCGCGGGGACGGTTTCGGCGGTCCGCGCGGCCTTCTCGTGCTTTCTCGTGCTTTCTCGTGCTTTCTCGTGTCTCTCTCGTTTCGGCAGCCGTGGCTGTCCGCCCGGCATCGGCGCATTCTGGAGTGAGGTACAGAAACCGGTGCCGGTACCGCCAGTGGGTACAGGCACCGGCCGCCACCACGGACGGTGGCGGGCGGCCCGGACCCCCATCGCGTAGGCAGGAGACTCCATGCCCGCCCAGGAACCCGTCAGCAGCCTGACCTCTCCGGGCGGCGGCACCGGTCACCGCCGTACGGCCGTCGTCACGGGCGGCTCCCGCGGCATCGGCCGTGAGATCGTCAACCGGCTCTCCGCGGCCGGACACGCGGTCGTGGTCAACTACGCGGGCAACCGCGACCAGGCCCAGGCCGCCGTGAAGGACGTGACCGCCGCGGGCGGCCAGGCCTTCGCCTTCCAGGCCGACGTCGCCGACGAGGAGCAGGTGGCCGCCTTGTTCGACGTCGCCGAGACCCAGTTCGGCCACGGTGTCGACATCGTCGTGCACGCGGCCGGCCGGATGTATCTCGCTCCGGTCGCCGAGCTGGACCTGACGGAACTGGACAAGCTGCACCGCACCAACATCCGCGGCACCTTCGTCGTGGCGCAGCAGGCGGCGCGCAGGATCGGGCCGGGTGGCGCGTTCGTCATGTTCTCCACCTCCGTGGTGGGACTGGCCTTCCCCGGCTACGGCGCCTATTCCGCCGGCAAGGGCGCCGTCGAGGCGCTCACCCTGATCCTCGCCCGTGAACTGCGCGGCCGGGACGTCACCGTGAACACCGTCGCCCCCGGCCCGACGGCCACCGATCTCTTCCTCGACGGCAAGGACGAGGAGACCATCGCCGCACTGGCGGCGCAGCCCCCGCTGGAGCGACTCGGCACGCCTGCCGACATCGCCGAGGTCGTCGCCTTCCTCGCCTCGCCGGCCGGACACTGGGTCAACGGCCAGGTCGTGCGGGCCAACGGCGGTATCGTCTGACCCGGTCAGGGCCGGTCCCGCCGTACGGGGTCCGTCCTGTCAGGAGCCGGGCGTCCAGCGACCGAACGGAGCAGGACCATGCGTGACTTCCTGGTGGAGATCACCACCACCGTCCCCGAGGGCACCAGCCAGGACGAGGTGGACCGGCGGCGCGCCGCCGAGGCCGTCCGGGCGAAGGAACTGGCCGCCACCGGCAATCTGGCGCGGCTGTGGCGCCCGATCGGCGAGCCGCGCAGCATCGGCCTGTGGCGGGCCGCCGACGAGACCGAACTGCTGGAGAAGGTCCTCGGCACGCTGCCGCTGCGTCCGTGGATGACGCTCCTCGTCACCGCGCTCGAACCCCACCCCAACGACCCGGGGCCGTCCGACTCATGACCACCTCCACGGATCTGATGATCGTAGCCATGGACGTGCGGTCCGTGCGTCCGGTCGAGCCCGGCGATCTGTCGCTGGCCCTCGCGGGAGCCGAGGTCATCGACCTCATCGGCAAGGAGGCCGTCACCCTGCGTGGCGACCGGATCGTGCCCGGCCTGCTTCCGGCCACCGGGGACGGCCTGCTGGACGAGGCCGCGTCGACGTTCGTCCGCGAGGAGCCGTACGAGCAGGTCGAGGAGTGGCTGTGGCGCCGGGGCCGCGGTCTGTCCCGGGCCTACCTCGCGGCCCTGGAGCGGGACGGCGAGGTCACCTGGGAGCGCCGGCGCTGGAACCCGCTGCGGGTCACCCGGACGGCCCCGGCCGACTCGCCGGTCCGGCGCGGGGCCACCGAGCGCTGGGAGGCGCGGGAACCGGTCCTCACCACCCTCGCCGCCGCCGTGGGGATCGTCGACCAGCCGGCCGACGGCTCCCTGGACGTGGCGGACGAGCCGGTGGTGACCGTGCTGGCCGCCGTCCACGACGCGGTGATGGAACTGGAGGCGGTACGGCAGCGCCGGGCGATCGAGGACGCGGCCTTCGACAACGTCTGGCGCGGCGAATAGCCGGGCGCGCCCGGGTGGCCCGCGGCGTCAACTCCGCAGTTCCTCCAGGGTGGACCTGGTGTCCGACTTCAGCCAGGCGACGACCTCGTCGAGCTGCGGCGGGTCCTTGTCGTTGCTGTACGAGCTGAGGTAGGCGCTGTAGGTCATCGTGTAGGTGACCCAGCCGTCCCGTACGGCGAGCGTGGCGTACAACGAGCCGCTGGTGGAGCCACTCGTGGTGTCCTGGCTGACGAGATAGGCCTCGTCCCCGATGCCGCCGACGGTGTCGACGTCGTAACCCTCGTGGTTGTCGGGGTAGTTCTTCCAGGCGGCGGTGAACTCTGGCCCGGGATCGGTCTTCTTGTGGAGCTGCACGTCGATGGTGAGGTAGGCGTCCGCGTAGGTCGAGCCGCTCTTCTTCAGGTCGACGTTGCAGGTGGACTGGTCGAACACGCCGTCCCGCAGCGAAGAGTGACCGGGGGACGTGTCGGCGAGCGGGTATTCGCTGCTGAAGGACGAGTGGTCGGAGCTTGCGCAGAGGTTGGCCGGGGCGTCGTAGCCGCGCAGGTCCGCGGCGGTGCCCAGGCCGTGCAGCGCCACGAGGCCGACCGCCCACAGGGCGGAGGCGGCCACCGCGCCGACCACGGCCCACAGCAGCGCGCGTCCGGCGCCGCCGGTGCCGCCGGCGCCGGACGGGCGGGCGGCGGGGTAGGGGCCGTAGGAGCCCGACGGAGCGTACGGATTGCCCGGTGAGGGCTGCGGCCCGCCGGCCAGGGTGGGCTGGGAGTAGAGGGTCGGCGGACCGGCCGGGGGAGCGGGGGGTGACGGTGGCGGGGCGGCTCCCGGGCCGCCCGCACCCGGGGACTGCGGATTCGGATACGGATACGCGGTCGGCTGTGCCGGTGCCCCTGAGTCGTGAGGGGGCTGCTGCGAAGGCTCCCGTGGCGTGGACATGATGTGAAGATAGTGCAGGAGTGGCCCGTCAAGTCCCTTGAAGGCAGGGAGCGTTACGGTATGGGGACACCGGAGTCGATTGCCGGCCCCTGATCCCGGCGCGACCGTCGTGCGATGAACCTGCGACGGGGCGTGGTCAATTCCAGCCGAACTCCCGTTGCGTCCATGACAATGCTGTGGGTTTGCTGTCACGCTCGTAGGGGCCTTCACCGCCCGTTCACGCCCCTTGCAGCCTCACGCCCCCCACCCTCCCTCGTTCCGCGTGCCGCCCGCCGTCGTCGCCGGGCGCCCCCGCGCGTCCCCGTGCCCCGCCCCGTACCCCCGGCGCGGCGCGTTCCGGGCGGACCGCAAGCCGCGGCCCGCTCCCTCTCGGCCTCCACCACGGGCCGACCGTCGCACAAGGAGTCGACCTTGTCACGACCAGTCCACCCCGCAGGTCCTCGCCTCCGCCCCCTCCGCGGAGGAAACGCGGCCCTCGTCGCGCTCGCGGCCGGGGCCCTGCTCGCCGGCGCGGTCCAGGCCGGCCCCGCGTCCGCCGCGCCCCTGGACCTCCGTCCCGTGAAGACCGTCGCCACTCCCCGCGCGGGTGCCGCCCCGGCCGTCCTGTCGCCCGCGCGACACGCGGCACTGGTCGGCCGCGCGCGGGCGACGGCCGCGGACACGGCGCGAACGCTCGGCCTCGGGTCCCGGGAACGGCTCGTCGTGAAGGACGTCGCCCAGGACGCCGACGGCACCACGCACACACGCTACGAGCGCACCTACGCCGGCCTTCCGGTGCTCGGCGGCGACCTCGTCGCCCATGTGCGCGACGGCCGTACCACCGTCTCCGAGGCGACCGGAGCCGCGCTCGCGGTGCCGACGACCACACCGAGGGTGTCCGCGTCCGACGCCGCGGCGACGGCCCTCGCGGCCGCGCGGAAGACCGCCGCGGCCGGGGCGGGGGCGCGGGCCGACCGCAACCGCGAGACCACCGGCGGCCGCGCCCCGCGGCTCGTCGTCCTGGCCGCCGCGGCCGGGCGGCCGGTGCTCGCCTGGGAGTCGGTCGTCGAGGGCGTCCGCCGGGACGGCACCCCCAGCGAACTGCACGTCGTCTCCGACGCGGCCTCGGGCAAGGTCCTCCAGGAGTACGAAGGTGTGGAGACCGGCACGGGGGTCGGCCAGTACAGCGGGACCGTGCCGCTCGGCACCACTCTGTCCGGATCGACGTACCAGCTCGTGGACGGCGACCGCGCGGGACACCGTACGTACGACCTGAACCAGGGCACGTCCGGGACCGGCGCCCTCTTCACCGACGACAACGATGTCTGGGGCGACGGGACCCAGGGCGACCGGCAGACCGCCGGTGTGGACGTGGCCTTCGGGGCGGCTGCCACCTGGGACTTCTACAAGGACGTCTTCGGCCGCAACGGCATCCGCAACGACGGTGTCGCCGCCTACAGCCGGGCCCACTACGGCAACAACTACGTCAACGCCTTCTGGTCCGACACCTGCTTCTGCATGACCTACGGCGACGGCTCCGGCAACGCCAAGCCGCTGACCGCGCTGGACGTCGCGGCCCACGAGATGAGCCACGGCGTCACCAGCGCCACCGCCAACCTGAACTACTCGGGCGAGTCCGGCGGCCTCAACGAGGCGACCTCGGACATCTTCGCCGCCGCCGTGGAGTTCCACTCGGACCTGGCCGCCGACGTCCCCGACTACCTCGTCGGCGAGAAGATCGACATCCGGGGCAACGGCACCCCGCTGCGCTACATGGACAAGCCCTCCCGGGACGGCTCCTCCCGCGACTACTGGGACTCCGGCCTCGGCGGCATCGACGTCCACTACTCATCGGGACCCGCGAACCACTTCTTCTACCTCCTCTCCGAGGGCAGCGGGGCGAAGACCGTCAACGGCGTCGCGTACGACAGTCCGACCTACGACGGGCTGCCCGTGACGGGCATCGGCATCGGGAACGCCGAGCGGATCTGGTACCGGGCGCTGACGACGTACATGACCTCGACGACCGACTACGCGGACGCCCGGGTGGCGACCCTCCAGGCCGCGGCCGACCTCTTCGGCGCCTACAGCGACACCTACCTCACGGTCGCGGGCGCCTGGGCCGCGATCCACGTCGGCGACCGGGTGGCGCGAGGGGTCAACGTCGCGCCCGTCGGCGACCAGACCAGCGGCGTCGGCCAGCAGGTCTCGCTGCAGATCGGCGCCTACACCACCAACACGGACGCCACGCTCGCGTACGAGGCGACCGGGCTCCCGGACGGGCTGTCCCTCGGCGCCGACGGGCTGATCTCCGGCGTCCCCACCAGCACCGGCACCAGTGACGTCTCCGTCACCGTGACCGACAGCACCGGCGCCACCGCGACCGTCGGCTTCCATTGGCGGGTGGCGAACATCTACGCCAACGGCACCCGGGTCGACATCCCGGACGCGGGCGCGGCGGTCGAATCGCCCATCACCATCACGGGCCGCCCGGGCAACGCCTCGGCCGCCACGGAGGTCTACGTCAGCATCGTCCACACCTACCGCGGCGACCTGACCGTCGACCTGGTGGGCCCCGACGGCACCGTCTACTCATTGCTGAACCGCTCCGGCGGCTCCGCGGACAACGTCGAACAGACCTTCACCGTGGACGCCTCGGCGCAGCCCGTCGAGGGCACCTGGAAGCTGCGGGTGCGTGATCTGGCCTCGATCGACGTGGGCTACATCAAGCAGTGGCAGCTCACCCCCTGACCTGGCGAAAACCGCTCGCGCGCAGGCCCGGACCGGCACCCGGTCCGGGCCTGCGCGGCTGCCGGAGCGGGCCGGCGGCCTGTCCGATGTCTTGACGTGTACTTGGCATGATGGCTTTATGGGAGCGCTCCCATGAATTCCGCCGCCCCTGCCCATGCCTGAGTTTCTTGGCGCTCACTCCCTGGAGTCGTAGTGAGATCAACAAGAAGCACGACACGAAAGAGGCCCCTGGCCGATCTGCTGACCGGGCTGACCGCGGTCCTCGGCCTCGTCCTCCTCGGCCTGTTCTGCCCGGCCGTCGCACAGGCCCAGTCGCCCGGGATCCTCGCCACCGGCCTCCACATCGCCGACGGCCGCCTGGTGGAGGGCAACGGCAACGACTTCGTCATGCGCGGCGTCAACCACGCCCACACCTGGTACCCGAGCCGGACGCAGTCGCTCGCGGACGTCAAGGCGCTGGGCGCCAACACCGTCCGGGTCGTCCTCGCCGACGGTCACCGCTGGAGCGCCAACAGCGCCACCGACGTGGCGAACGTCGTCGCCCAGTGCAAGGCCAACCGGCTCATCTGCGTCCTGGAGGTGCACGACACCACCGGCTACGGCGAGGACGGCGCGGCCGGCACCCTCGACGAGGCCGCCGACTACTGGATCGGCCTGAAGAGCGTGCTCGCCGGCCAGGAGAACTACATCGTCATCAACATCGGCAACGAGCCGTGGGGCAACACCGACCCGACCGGCTGGACCGCCCCGACGATCGCGGCCGTCCAGAAGCTGCGCAACGCCGGATTCCAACACACGATCATGGTGGACGCGCCCAACTGGGGCCAGGACTGGCAGGGCGTCATGCGCGCCAACGCCCAGTCCGTCTACGCCGCCGACACCACCGGAAACCTGATCTTCTCGATCCACATGTACAGCGTGTTCGACACGGCCCAGGAGATCACCGACTATCTGAACGCCTTCGTCAACGCCGAACTGCCCATCGTCATCGGTGAGTTCGGAGGGCCCGCCGACCAGTACGGCGACCCCGACGAGGACACCATGATGGCCACCGCCGTACAGCTCGGACTCGGCTACCTCGCCTGGTCCTGGAGCGGCAACACCGACCCGATCCTCGACCTCGCGCTCAACTTCGACCCCAAGCAGCTCAGTTCATGGGGTCAGCGCATCTTCAACGGCGTCAACGGCATCGCCCAGACCTCCAAGGAGGCCACCGTCTACGGCGGCACCTCCGCCGACACCCAGGCGCCGACCACCCCCGGGACCCCGGCCGCGTCCGCGGTGACGGCCACCTCGGTGACCCTCGGCTGGACCGCCGCCACCGACAACGTGGGCGTCGCCGGCTACGACGTCGTACGGATCAGCGGCGGCACCGAGACCAACGCCGCGGCCTCCACCACCAACTCCGTCACCGTGACCGGCCTCACCGCGAGCACCGCGTACACCTTCGCCGTCTACGCCCGCGACGCCGCCGGGAACCGCTCCGCGCGCTCCGCCACGGTGAGCGTCACCACCAGCAGCGCCCCCACCGGGATCTGCTCCGTGGCCTACCGGATCGTGGGGGAGTGGCCGGGCGGCTTCCAGGGCGACATCGTCCTGCGCAACACCGGCACCGCGGCCGTCAACGGCTGGAAGCTCGCCTTCGCCTTCGCCGACGGTCAGACGGTGAGCAACATGTGGGGCGGGACCGCCACCCAGAGCGGCGCCACGGTGAGCGTCGCCCCGGCCTCCTACACCTCCACCGTCCCCGTGGGCGGCTCGGTGGACGTCGGGTTCATCGGCACCAAGGGCGCCACCAACTCGGCCCCGACGGCGTTCACCCTCAACGGCAGCGCCTGCACGGTCTCCTGACCCGCCCGGCGCACCGGTCGGCGATCACCCGTCGGCCTGACGTCCCGTCATTCTCCGGGAGCCGCACCTTCCCAGGTGCGGCTCCCGGGGCGTTCGCGGCGCCGTGGAACGCGGGACCGGCGCCGCAAGCGCCTGGTGTCGCCGCTCGACGGAGCCGGGTGGGGCCGACCCTCCATCGGGGGAAACGCGAGGTGGGTGGCCCGGGTCACATGGCACAACGGGCCCGACGCCGACACCATGGTCCTCGTCACCGGCAGGCTGAAGGGATCCAGGATGTTCCGCAAGGTACTGGTCGCCAACCGTGGTGAGATCGCGATCCGGGCGTTCCGCGCGGGTTATGAACTCGGCGCGCGGACCGTCGCCGTCTTCCCGCACGAGGACCGCAACTCGCTGCACCGGCTGAAGGCGGACGAGGCCTACGAGATCGGCGAGCCAGGGCATCCCGTGCGGGCCTACCTCTCCGTCGACGAGATCGTCCGGGCCGCGCGCCGCGCCGGAGCGGACGCGGTCTACCCGGGCTACGGATTCCTCTCCGAGAACCCCGACCTGGCCCGCGCCTGCGAGGAGGCGGGCATCACCTTCGTCGGACCGAGCGCCCGCACCCTGGAGCTGACGGGCAACAAGGCCAGCGCGGTGGCCGCGGCCCGCGAGGCCGGTGTGCCGGTGCTCGGCTCCAGCGCGCCCTCCACGGACGTGGACGAACTCGTGCGCGCCGCCGAGGAGATCGGCTTCCCCGTCTTCGTCAAGGCGGTCGCCGGCGGCGGTGGCCGCGGTATGCGCCGGGTCGAGGACCCCGCGCTGCTGCGGGAGTCCATCGAGGCGGCGTCGCGCGAGGCGGCCTCGGCGTTCGGCGACCCCACCGTCTTCCTGGAGAAGGCCGTCGTCGACCCCCGCCACATCGAGGTGCAGATCCTCGCCGACGGCCAGGGCAATGTCATCCATCTCTTCGAGCGCGACTGCTCGTTGCAGCGGCGCCACCAGAAGGTCATCGAGATGGCCCCCGCGCCGAACCTCGACCCGGAGCTGCGCGACCGCATGTGCGCCGACGCGGTGCGCTTCGCCCGGCAGATCGGCTACCGCAACGCGGGCACCGTCGAGTTCCTGCTCGACCCCGAGGGCAACCACGTCTTCATCGAGATGAACCCGCGCATCCAGGTCGAGCACACGGTGACCGAGGAGGTCACCGACGTCGACCTGGTGCAGGCGCAGCTGCGCATCGCGGCCGGCGAGAGCCTGGCCGACCTCGGCCTGTCCCAGGAGACCGTCACCCTGCACGGGGCCGCCCTCCAGTGCCGTATCACCACCGAGGACCCGGCCAACGGCTTCCGCCCCGACACCGGCCGGATCACCGCCTACCGCTCGCCGGGCGGCTCCGGCATCCGGCTCGACGGCGGAACCACCCACGCGGGCACCGAGATCAGCGCGCACTTCGACTCCATGCTGGTCAAACTGAGCTGCCGGGGACGGGACTTCAAGTCCGCGATCGGCCGGGCCCGGCGGGCCGTCGCCGAGTTCCGCATCCGCGGTGTGGCCACCAACATCCCCTTCCTCCAGGCCGTGCTGGACGACCCGGACTTCCAGGCCGGGCGGGTGACGACCTCGTTCATCGAACAGCGGCCGCAGCTGCTCACCGCCCGGCACTCCGCCGACCGCGGCACCAAGCTGCTGACCTACCTCGCCGACGTCACGGTGAACAAGCCGCACGGCGAACGGCCCGTGCTGATCGACCCGGTCACCAAGCTGGCGCCGCCGTCCGCCGCCGAGCCGCCCGCGGGCTCCCGGCAGCGGCTCGTCGACCTCGGCCCGGAGGGATTCGCCCGCGCGCTGCGCGAGTCGCCGACCATCGGCGTCACCGACACCACCTTCCGCGACGCCCACCAGTCGCTGCTGGCCACCCGGGTGCGCACCAAGGACCTCCTCGCCGTCGCCCCCACCGTCGCGCGCACCCTGCCCCAGCTGCTGTCCCTGGAGTGCTGGGGCGGCGCCACCTACGACGTCGCCCTGCGCTTCCTCGCCGAGGACCCCTGGGAGCGGCTGGCGGCCCTGCGCGAGGCGGTGCCCAACATCTGCCTCCAGATGCTGCTGCGCGGCCGCAACACCGTGGGCTACACGCCCTATCCGACGGAGGTGACCGACGCCTTCGTACAGGAGGCCGCGGCCACCGGCATCGACATCTTCCGCATCTTCGACGCCCTCAACGACGTCTCCCAGATGCGGCCCGCGATCGACGCCGTACGGGAGACGGGCACGGCCGTCGCCGAAGTGGCGCTGTGCTACACCTCCGACCTGTCGAACCCGGCCGAGCGGCTGTACACCCTGGACTACTACCTGCGGCTGGCCGAGCAGATCGTCGAGGCCGGCGCCCACGTCCTGGCCGTCAAGGACATGGCGGGCCTGCTGCGTGCCCCCGCCGCGGCCAAGCTGGTCTCCGCCCTGCGCCGGGAGTTCGACCTGCCGGTGCACCTGCACACCCACGACACCGCGGGCGGCCAGCTCGCCACCTACCTCGCCGCGATCCAGGCCGGGGCCGACGCCGTCGACGGGGCGGTGGCCTCGATGGCGGGCACCACCTCGCAGCCGTCGCTGTCGGCGATCGTGGCCGCGACCGACCACTCCGAGCGGCCCACCGGCCTCGACCTCCAGGCCGTCGGCGACCTGGAGCCGTACTGGGAGAGCGTGCGCCGCATCTACGCGCCGTTCGAGGCGGGTCTGGCCTCGCCGACCGGGCGCGTGTACCACCACGAGATCCCCGGCGGGCAGTTGTCCAACCTGCGTACCCAGGCGGTCGCGTTGGGTCTCGGCGACCGCTTCGAGGACATCGAGGCGATGTACGCGGCCGCCGACCGCATCCTGGGCCACCTGGTCAAGGTCACCCCGTCGTCCAAGGTGGTCGGGGACCTCGCCCTGCACCTGGTGGGCGCCGGAGTGTCGCCCGCGGAGTTCGAGGAGACCCCGGACCGGTTCGACATCCCCGACTCCGTGATCGGCTTCCTGCGCGGCGAACTGGGCACCCCGCCCGGCGGCTGGCCGGAGCCGTTCCGCAGCAAGGCGCTGCGCGGCCGGGGCGAGGCCAAGCCCGTGCGGGAGCTGACCGAGGAGGACCGTACGGGCCTGGAGAAGGCCCCGCGCGCGACGCTCAACCGGCTGCTGTTCCCCGGCCCGACGCGCGACTTCGAGACGCACCGTCAGACCTACGGCGACACCAGCGTGCTGGACAGCAAGGACTTCTTCTACGGTCTGCGACCGGGCACGGAGTACGTCGTCGACCTGGAGCCCGGCGTCCGGCTCCTGATCGAGCTGGAGGCCGTCGGCGAGGCCGACGAGCGCGGCATGCGCACCGTGATGTCGACGCTCAACGGCCAACTGCGCCCGATCCAGGTGCGCGACACCGCGGCGGCCGCCGACGTCCCGGTGACCGAGAAGGCGGACCGGGCCAAGCCGGGCCATGTGGCGGCGCCGTTCGCGGGCGTGGTGACGCTCGTGGTCGACGAGGACGACGAGGTCGAGGCGGGGGCCACGGTGGCCACCATCGAGGCGATGAAGATGGAGGCCACGATCACCGCCCCGAAGGCCGGGAAGGTGACCAGGCTGGCGATCAACCGGATCCAGCAGGTGGAGGGCGGCGACCTGCTCGTCGAGATCGGCTGACCCGGGTCCGGCGCACCGGCCCACCGGTGCGCCGGGCGACCGGCGGACTCAGGGGCGGGCGACGGGAGTTGCCCGCCCCTCGTCATGCGTCATGTGCCATGTGCCATGTGCCATGTGCCGGGTGCCGGGTGCCGGGTGCCGGGTGCCGGGTGCCGACGGCCGACCGCGGCCGCAGCGCCCTCTCCGGCGGCGGTCCGGGGGCCAGGGAGTGCTCTGTGAGCCGAGAGGCCACAGGGGCGGCAGTGCGGGCTGGGGCCCGTCCCACCAGGGAATTCACCCTCTTTGCCCGATGGCATGTTCCGGTCAAACCTGTCAGGCTTTCGGAAGCCGTCCCCCGACCCCACGGGACACGGCGGGAAATCTCACTCCAGCGATCGCGCGAGCGACGCTCGTCCCCGGCCGCCCCGGCGCACCCCAGCCGGTCCTGCGGCCACCGAGCACGCCGGAATCCCGGCCGCCGAAAAGGAGTTACGTGTGAGACCGACCCCCCACAAGGCCCTCGCCGCGAGTGTGCTCGTCCTCGCCGCGTCGGCCGCAGCCCTGTTCCCCGCCACCCCGGCCGCGGCCGCCGCCCCGCCGGCCGCCGTGCCCGCGGCGGCCCCGGCCGCCGCCTGCACCCCGGCCCAAGTGGTGGGCAACGGCGGCTTCGAGAGCGGCACTTCGTCCTGGACCCAGTCCTCGACCACCGTGATCACCAGCCGCACCGGCCAGAGCGCCCACGGCGGGACCACCTTCGCCTGGCTGGGCGGCACCGGCGGCACCCACACCGACACGCTCTCGCAGAGCGTCACCATCCCGTCCGGGTGCAGCAGCGCCAGCCTCACGTTCTGGCTGCACATCGACACGGCGGAGACGACCTCGTCGACGGCCTACGACAAGCTGACGGCGAAGATCGGCAGCACGACCCTGGCGACCTACTCGAACCTGAACAAGGCCACCGGCTACGCCCAGAAGACCTTCGACGTCTCGGCGTTCGCGGGCCAGACCGTCACGCTCGCCTTCACCGGCACGGAGGACTCCAGCCTCCAGACCAGCTTCGTCCTCGACGACATCGCCCTCGACACCTCCGGTGACACGAGTCCGCCGGCCGACTCCACCCGCACCCCCGCCGCCCCCGCCTACACGGTCAGCCTGACCAGCAACACCAGCGGCACCGGCTGGACCGGCCACGAGAGCGTCACCTTCACCAACGCCTCGTCCACCGCGCTCGGCGAGGTGTACCTGAGGCTGTGGGACAACTACCACGGCACCTGCTCCGCGATGCCCATCGTGGTGAGCAACGTCAGCGGCGGCACGGCCGGTTCGCTCTCGGTCGCCTGCACGGCCCTCCAGATCAGCCTGGCCTCGCCCGTGGCACAGGGCCAGAGCGCGACGATCGGCTTCGACCTGGCCGTCACCGTGCCCAGCGGCGCAGACCGCTTCGGCTACGACGGCGCCTTCGTCAACATCGGCAACGCGCTGCCCGTACTGGCGGTCAAGGACGGGGCCGGCTGGCACCTGGACCCGTACACCAACAACGGCGAGTCGTTCTACTCCCTGGCCGCCGACTTCAAGGTGACCCTCGACCACCCGACGAGCCTCCTCGTCCCGGCCACCGGCACCTCGGTCGACGCCGCCGGATCGAGCGGCCGTACGATCACCACGGCCACCGCCTCCAAGGTCCGCGACTTCGCCTGGGCCGCCGGGCCGTTCACCAAGATCTCCGGCACCTCCACCGCCGGCACCGCGATCAACATCTACTCCGTGACGGGCATCAGTTCCTCCAGCCAGCAGTCGATGCTCTCCACCGCCAAGTCCGCGGTGGACGCCCACGCCGCACGCTTCGGCGCGTACCCGTACGGCGAGCTGGACGCGGTGATCGACAACAACTACTGGTTCGGCGGCATGGAGTACCCCGGCTTCGTCCTCGACCTGGTCAGCACCACCGCGCTCACCCACGAGATCGGTCACCAGTGGTTCTACGGGATCGTCGGCGACGACGAGTACAACAGCCCGTGGCTCGACGAGGCGTTCACCGACTACGCCACCGACCTGGCGCAGGGCAAGACCGGGACCAGTTGCTGGAGCAGCGTCTCCTGGGCCTCGTCCGCGGAGAAGATCACCAACTCGATGGCCTACTGGGACGCCCACTCCTCCCGGTACTCCACCGTCGTCTACGGCTACGGCAAGTGCGCCCTGCACGACCTGCGCCGTCAGCTCGGTGACACCGTGATGGCCAACCTGCTGAAGAGCTACGCCGCTTCGCACTGGTACGGCGTCTCGACCACGGCGGAGTTCAAGGCGGCCGCCCAGGCGGTGACCACCACGGACCTGACCTCCTTCTGGAGCACGCACCGCATCGACGGCTGACCGGCAGCCCTCCGGCCCGGCAGTCGGATCAGGCCGCCGCCCCGGGAGTCCCGGGCGCGGCGGCCCTGCGGGTCGCTCCACCGGTGCCGGTGCCGGTGCCCGCGTCGAAGGCGCTGATGACGAAGGTGACGCTGATCAGCAGCGCCCAGGACGCCCACTTGGACACCGAGACGGGTTCCCAGCCGTGCGCCTGGTACGGGTACGTCCAGGCCCCGAGATAGGTGGCGATGTTCTCGGCGAGCCACAGGAAGAACCCGATCAGGGTGAAGGCCAGCCCGAGCGGCATCCGGTACCGCCGCTCGCCGATCCCGAAGTGCACCCACGCCCCCGCGGTCACGGCGAGCAGCAGGCCGCCGAGCGGCCAGCGCAGGTCCGGCAGCCAGTGATGGCTGAGGAAGTTGCCGTACAGGGCGACGGCGAGCACGGCCGTGGCGCGGGCCCGGTAACCGGACATCTCCAGACGCATCAACCGCCAGGAGCGGCAGACGTAGCTGCCGACGGCGGCGTACATGAAACCCCCGTACAGCGGCACCCCGGCCACCTTGGTCAGCGCCGGTTCGGGATAACTCCACGCTCCCACACGCACCTTGACCAGCTCGAAGGCCAGCCCCAGCAGATGGCAGACCGCCACCACCGCCAACTCCCGCCCGGTCTCCCACCCCAGCAGCAGACCCGCCCCGGTCAGCAGCACCCCGTACGCCAGGAGCAGGTCGTAGCGTGCCACCGGCAGCGGCGGCAGGAGGGTCGAGGCCGCCATCCCGCCCAGCAGCGCGGCGGCGAACACGCAGCAGCGTGTCTGCAACCAGGCGAACCGCAGCAACTGCCCCACGAACACCCCGGCACCCTCGATGAACCCCCGCATGTTCCTCTAGACAGCCCCGACGGTGCGGGAGTTGCAGTACGGGCGGCCATAAGTTCGGGTGTCACCGCGCGGGCCGAGGACCGTTGTTCGACATACCACCCGATCCATTGAAAAATCATGCTTCCACGCACACCGTCCCCGAGCAGGGCATTCCCTTGATCGGATATGCCCCAACTGTGAATGGAGACGTCCGGTGCGAATGACCGACATCCAGCGCTGCGAGGTCCGGCCCGGACGGCTCGTCGAGTGGACGCTCAGCCCCGCCACCGTCGAGGCGGCGGCGGACCTGCCGTACGACATCCGGCCCCCGGCGTACATCCAGGAGTCGCACATCAGGACCGCCCGGACCGTACGGGAGGACGGCCTGTTCGTGCCGACCTGGCTGGGCACGGTCTTCGACATCCCGGGGCAGGTCGACCTCGACGTGCTCCAGGAGGCGCTGCGCACCTGGACGGTGCGGCACGAGACGCTGCGCAGCGGATTCCGCTGGGACGGCGACGAGATGCGCCGGTTCACGCTCGACGCCGACGCCGTGTCCCTGCGGCGCGCGGTCGTCGGCGACTTCCCCGACGCGGCGGAACTCGTCCAGCACCTCCAGGACCGCTTCGACGTCGCCGCCGACGCACTCGGCTGGCCCAACTTCCTGTACACGGCGATCGTCCGGGACGACGGCGCGACCGTGCACATGGTCTTCGACCACAGCAACGTCGACGGCTACTCGCTGCAACGCATCCCTGCCGAGATCCACGAGCTGTACGCGGCGGGGACGCAGGGCCGCGCCGTCGAGGAGGCGCCGGTCAGCAGCTACGTCGACTTCTGCGAGATCGAACGGGCGGACGCAGACCGGATCGACGACACCCACGCGATCGTCGTGCGCTGGCGGGAGTTCGTCGAGCGCTGCGACGGGAAGCTGCCGGACTTCCCCGTGGACCTCGGCCTCGAACCGGGCGGCGCACTGCCCACCCAGAAGCTGATGCGCGAGAAGCTCGTGGACGCGGACGCCGCCGCCGCGTTCGAGGCGTACTGCCGCCCCTACGGCGGAAGCCTGGTCGGCGTCCTGGCCGCCACCAGCCTGCTCGTGCACGAGATCGGCGGACAGTCCGTCTACCGCACGGTCGTGCCCTTCCACACCCGGGTGAAGTCGCAGTGGTCCGACTCCGTCGGCTGGTACGTCGGCGGCGCGCCCATCGAGGTCTCCCTCGCGCAGGCCCCGGACTTCCCGGGCGCGCTGCGGACCGTACGCGCCGAACTCCAGGCCAACAGGTCGCTCGCGCGCATCCCGCTCGCCCGCGTACTGCGCCTGCTCGGCGCCGACTTCCGCCCGACGTCGCCCGACCTGTACTCGATCGTCTCCTACCTCGACGCCCGCGGCATCCCCGGCGCCGCCCGCTGGGCCGAGCTGAACGCGTACGCATTGCTGCGGGTGTCCTACGGCGACCAGGTGTGCGTCTGGGTCAACCGGATGCACGAGGGGCTGTGGCTGGCGAGCCGCTACCCGGACACCGACATCGCGTCGAAGAACATGCGGCTGTACGTCGAGCGCCTGCGGGACGTGATCCTTTCGGTCGCCCGAGGCATCCCGGTGCCCCGGGCCGGAGGGAGCGCCGAGGGACCGGCGGGCCGGTCCGGCGCTCCCGTCCACCCGAGGGAAAAGGAGCTGACAGGCGGTGGAGAGGGCCGCTAGGGTCCGCGTGATGACGACTGACACTCCACACAGATCGGGGGTCCTGTCCACGCAAGGTGAGTGCTGATGCTCACTCGAAGCGTGTACGGGGATGCCCGCCTCTCCCTCTGGCAGCGCGTGCGCGAGTTCGCCGTGCCGCCGTCGATGATCGAGACCGCCACCGCCCGCCGTCGTACCGGTGACTGGGCGGGCGCCTGCGCCGCCGCGGGTGTCGACGTCGACCTCGACCTGCGCCGTGCGGCACGGACGTACGGCCGGGAGCCGGTGGCCCGGCTCCGGGCCGACCTGCGTCGGCTGGCTCCCGACCCGCTGCGCTGGCACATGCCGAGGATCGCCCCCGACGGACTGCTGCGACCGGGCCTGACCATCGCCCTGGCCAGGTACGACACCGCCGGACCCGACGTCGGGCGGCCGGTGTGTCTGGTGGTCCGGACCCCACTGGCCTGGGCGGACGCCGGCCAGCGGATCAGCCTCGTCCTGTGGGACGGATCCCCGGACGACGCGGGCGCCCGCCGTCATCCGCATCCCCGTCCCGACCGGCGGTTCCGGCTCGACAGCGGTGGCCCTGTCCCGGCGGGCGGACCGCACGGCGGCCCGCGTCGCCGCGAAGGCGGGCCGATGACCCCGCGCCCGCCCGTGGAACTGGACCGCGACAAACTCTTCGCCGCCCGGCTGAACGCCGCACGCGCCCGGCCCTACCTGGCGACGGCGCTCTTCGCCCTGCACCCCGTCGCGTCGCGGTCCGTCCCGACGATGGCCGTCGACCGGCACTGGCGGTGCTACGTCTCCCCGGTGTTCGTCGCCCGCACCCCGGTGGAGGAACTGGCCGCGGTGTGGGTGCACGAGGTGTCGCACCTGCTGCGCGACCACCACGGGCGCAGCGACCGGTTCGCGCGCGAGAAGGGACTGACCGGTCCCGGGGAACGGCTGCGGATGAACATCGCCGCGGACTGCGAGATCAACGACGACGCCTTCGGCGACGGCCTGGTCCGGCCCGAGGGCGCCGTCACGCCCGAGTTCCTGAACCTGCCCGCGGGCCGGCTCATGGAGGAGTACCTGAGCCGGTTCCGGCTCGGGCCGCACACCCAGAGCCTGGTCTGGCTTGACTGCGGCAGCGGCGCCGACGGGCTGGACCGGGAGTGGGACCTCGGCCCGGACGGCGCGCACGGCCTCAGCGATCAGGAACGGGACGCGGTCCGGTTCCGGGTGGCGCAGGGCATCAACGGCCGGCCGGGGGACACCCCGAAGGGCTGGCGGCGGTGGGCGGAGGAGGCGTTCCATCCGCCCCAGCCGTGGCGGGAACTGCTGGGAGCGGCCGTCCGTTCGGCGGTCTCCGGGTCCGGCGCGGGCGACGACTACAGCTACGGCCGCCCGGCACGGCGTTCGGCCGGGGTGCCCGGGATCGTGCTCCCGAGCCTGAGGCGCAGGCCGCCCCGGATCTGCGTGGTCGTCGACATGTCGGGGTCGGTCAGCGACAGCGAACTGGGCAGCGCGCTGCTGGAGGTCGCCGCGATCGTCCGTGCGATGGGCGGCCGCCGGGACCTGGTCACCGTCGTACCGTGCGACGCGACCGCGGGGACCGTACTCCCGCTGTGCCGGGCCGAGGGCATCGCGCTGACGGGCGGCGGAGGCACGGACCTGCGCACCGGGTTCGCCACGGCGCTGCGGCGCGGGCCCCGGCCCGACGTGATCGTGGTCCTGACCGACGGTCAGACGCCCTGGCCGGCCGAACGGCCCCCGTGCCGGACGGTGGTGGGCCTGTTCCCGCGGCACGGGGGATCGTCGTGGAGCGAGGACCACCCCGGCCGCAGGCCCGACTCACCGCCCGCCTGGGCCCGGACCGTGGTCATCGGCCCGGCTTCCGGCACCCGATGAGTCGGGCCGGACGGGCATGGAAGGGGGGAAGGGGGCCGTTCCGGCGTGGAGCGGCCGGGCGGCCCCCTTCCCGCGTCACGGGCGGATGCCGTCGCAGGCGATCCGCAGATGACGCGGGCCGCGCAGCACCGCGTTCTGCCGGTACGGGGGCGGGTCCTCCAGCAGCCGCGGGTTCTCCAGCCGGCGGGCCAGTTCGCTCAGGGCGAGCTGGGCCTCCAGCCGGGCCAGGGGCGCGCCGAAGCAACTGTGGATGCCGCTGCCGAAGCCCAGGTGCTGGATGTCCCCGCGGTCCGGGTCGAACCGGTCCGGATGGTCGAAGCGCTCCGGGTCGCGGTTGCCGGCCGCCAGCACCAGCCACACCGACGCGCCCTTGGGGATGGTGGTGCCACGGACCTCGATGTCGGCGATCGTGGTGCGCTGCGGCACCAGTTGCACCGGCGGCTCGAAGCGCAGCAGCTCCTCGACGATGTTCACCGACAGCCTGGGATCCTCGCGCAGCCGCCCGAGGATCTCGGGGTTGCGCAGCAGCGTCAGCATCCCGTTGGTGATCAGGTTGACCGTGGTCTCGTGACCGGCGATCAGCAGCAGCGCGGCGGTGCTCAGCAGCTCC
This sequence comes from Streptomyces sp. NPDC001443, assembly GCF_053597355.1. NCBI lineage: Bacteria > Bacillati > Actinomycetota > Actinomycetes > Kitasatosporales > Streptomycetaceae > Streptomyces > Streptomyces sp. NPDC001443. The sequence continues at coordinate 17,474 of NZ_JBSFIA010000020.1, read as the reverse complement.
ATCGTCGTCATGGTGCCGTCGGGCCCCTGCACGGTCGCCAGCTCCGAGAGCATGTCGTTGCCGGGGTTCTTGCGGCGTTCCTCCACCAGCCCGGCCAGGTACATGCCCAGCTCGGTGCGGGCGTTGTGCGTGCGCTTCAGCCGCTCGGCGGGGTCGGGGGCGTCCGGATCGGGGTCGAGACCGGCGGCGATGGTGTCCGCCCAGCCGTGGAAGCGCGCCTCGTCCTCGCGCGGCACGCCGAGCAGCCGGCAGATCACGGTCACCGGGAACGGGTACGAGAACTGGTCGACCAGGTCGATGTGTTCCGGCTCCCCGATGCCGTCGACGAGACCGGAGACGATCTCCACCAGGTCGCCGTGCATGTCGTTGACGCGGGTCGGGCAGTGCGGCGGCCCGAACGAACGGTTCGTCATCCGCCGCAGCCGGTCGTGCTCGGGCGGATCGAGCCGCAGGAAGCTCGGCGGCAGGGCCGACTCCTCCTGCGCGTCGGCGCCCAGCGGGCTGCTCGCCGTGTTCTTCAGGTTGCGCGCGTCGGAGCTGATCCGCGGATCGTGCAGCAGGCTGCGGATGTCGTAGTACGAGCTGAGCACGAAGGGGCCGTCCCCTTGCTGGTACACGGGCGTCTTGCGCAGCTCCTCGTACAGCGGGTACGGGTCGGCACGATGGGAGTAGTCGATGATCTGGCGCAGGATGTCTTGCGTCATGAGGTGTCCTCGGGGACGTCGGATCAGTGCCTGGCGGGGGTGAACGTCATCCGCCGGTCCGCGGGCGAGTAACCGCTCAGGGTGACGGTCGGACCGTGCGAGGGCACCGACGGGTCGGGGAAGTCCGCGGGCAGCGGCCGATCGCCCTCCGGGCGGCGGTCCACCGTGGGGAAGGGCGGCGGGAACGGCGCCGTGGTCTCGATGAGCTGCTCGTAGAACGGCAGCCACCGTGTCTGGTCGAAGGTGACGGCGCCGATGACGCGCCCCTGATAGCCGTACACACCGGTGAACCTGCGTTCTTCCCGGGAACCCTGCGCGATGAGGATCTCCGTGCCCATCGACGGCACGCCGACCGACTTGATGTTGACCCCGAACTGCGAGGACCAGAAGGCCGGCACCCACATGTGCGGACGGCGGTCCACGCTCTCGCTCAGCATGTTGTGCGCCGCGGTCTCGGCCTGGGCCACCGCGTTGCCCCAGTGCTCCAGGGACAGGAACTGGTAGCCGAACAGCGCGTGCGGGGACCGTGCGACATCGCCGGCCACATAGATGTCGTCGGTGACGATGCCCCGGATGTCGAAGGCCCGGCAGCCGGCGTCGCAGGCGATGCCCCGGGGGCCCGCGCCGAGTCCGGAACCGAGGAGCCACTCGGTGTTGCGCGTGGCGCCGAGCGAGACGACCACCACGTCGGCCTCGACGCTGCTCCCGTCGGACAGCCGGGCGGACCGCACATGCCCCGAGGAGTCGCCCTCCAGGGCGGTCACCATCACGCCGGTGCGCAGATCGACGCCGGCCTCGCGCTGCATCTTCGCCGCGACCTCGCCGACGACCCCGCCGAGCGCGCCGACCAGCGGTGCGGCGCCCCGCTCGGCCACCGTGACCGACAGTCCGCGTTCCCGGCAGGCGGAGGCGATCTCGGAGCCGGTGAACCCGGCGCCGATCACGAGCACCCGGCGCGGATTTTGCGCGAGCGCGCGCTCCAGCGCGACGGCGTCGTCGCGGGTGCGCAGGACGAACACGCCGTCGAGCTCGGCCTCGCCCTCCTGGGGCCAGGGCCTGGCCCGTACCCCGGTGGCGATGAGCAGCCGGTCGTACTCCACCTCGTCGCCGTCGGCCAGCCGTACCCGCCGGGCCGCCATGTCGAGGCCGGCTGCCGCGACCCCGAGGCGCCACTCGGCGTCGATCGCCCGGCGCCGGGGGAGCGCGGTGTGGTCCGCCGTGGCGCGGCCCAGCAGGACCTGCTTGGACAACGGGGGCCGGTCGTAGGGCTCGTAGGGCTCGTCCCCGATCATTGTGAGGGAGCCGGTGAAGCCCTCCGCGCGCAGCGTCTCCGCGCCCCGCAGCCCCGCGAGCGAGGCGCCGACCACGACGATGCGCCCTTCGCGCTTGAGCCGGTCGAGGTACTTGTCACTGCTCACGGGTCGCCTCCTGAGGGCGTGCGGGAGTGCCGTCGGTGCCGTTCGGCCCTTCCACGAAGATGGCCTGGACCGGGCAGGCCGCCACGGCGCGCGCGATCTCGTCGCGCCGGGAGTCGTCGGCCTGCGGGTCGTAGAGCAGCGACTCCTCGCCGTGCATGGCGAAGACGTCGGGTGCGAGGAACGCGCACTGCGCGTATCCCTGGCAGCGGTTGAGATCGACGACAAGCCTCACCGAGGTCAGCCCTTCCGTGGCCCCCTGCCGCCCCCACGCCCTCAGCATGGACCGGCGCACGCGGCGCCGCGCGCCGAGGTGTGCCGTGCGGATGACGGGTTCAGCGCGCGCGTCCGGAGCGCGGCGGCCGGCGCAGGCCGACGCGCAGGAGATGGAAGCTGACGATCAGCGCCCAGAACGGGAAGAGCAGTTCGGACCAGGGCACTCCGGCACCCACGACGAGCAGGATTAGTCCTACCGCGTAGCCGAAGAGGGAGAGCGGGCGCGGAAAGACCTGGAGGCGGTGCCCGATGGTCGAGGTGGTGAGGACGAACACGGACGCCATCCGCAGCGCGTACGTCGTCATCAACATGTACGCGAAATCGCGGCCGAACGTCGAGGGGCCCTCGTTGAGCACGGTCCCCGCCGCCGCACCGGCGCCGAACATGGTGGCGACGAACACCAGTCCACTGCCCAGGAACACGGTGGCGACGAACCGGTCCTCGGCCGCGCCCACCTGGGCGCGCAGCGCGCCCATGAACCACAGGAAGAAGATGCCCGCGAACGGAACGATCTCCAGCGCGGCCCGCACCGCCCAGCGCATGTTCTGGGCGACGACGGCATTGGCGGCACCCCCCGCGGGTACGGCGATCCGCACCAGGACGATCGCCGCCGCGAGCAGCACCGCGAACACGGTCCCGGCCATACCGGCCGCGCGGTGTCCGCAGCCGCTCGTCCTCCGGGGCCATGGACGCTCGCTCTCTCTGCGGCTCTCTCTTTCGGCTTCCCCCTCTCGGTCCAGCAAGCAGGCACACGTGCGGGCGCGCCACCGGGGGCACCCGCGAGGGTGACGTCACGCCGCACGGCGGGGCGGGGCGTCGGCGGTGTGGGCAATGAGTGCCCTACAGGTGCTCGACAGGCGTCCGGAAGGTGTCGCGGACACGTCCGGGAGGGCCTCCGGCGGGGTGTCCGGGCGGGCGCCGGGGCGGTCCGTCGGCCGGGTGTTCGGCGGGCGCCGACGGATCCCCGCGCAACGCCGTTGCATCCGAAGGGCCTTACCCACTGGTGACGGGCGCTTTCGCCGTGTAGCGTCGTCGTCAGATGTCGTGGTTCGCCGTACGCGCCCGCACTGTCGTGCGGGCGCTTTGCTGTGCAGTGCCCGAGGACCAGGACGACCACCTCCGGGTTCGCGCGGTGCGAACCCGTCACCGATTGAGAGGCACCGGCATGGCCAGCGGAACCGTCAAGTGGTTCAACTCCGAAAAGGGCTTCGGCTTCATCGCGCAGGACGGCGGCGGTCCCGACGTCTTCGCGCACTACTCCAACATCAACGCCAGCGGTTTCCGCGAGCTCCAGGAAGGCCAGGCGGTGACCTTCGACATCACCCAGGGCCAGAAGGGCCCGCAGGCGGAGAACATCACCCCCGCCTGATCCGGTGAGACCCGCCCGCCCGTCGGCCACCCGGCCGACGGGCGGGTACACCCGTCGCCGGCCGGTCAGCCGATGAAATCAGCGACCATGGCGGCGAACTCGTCCGGCGTGGACAGCCGGACGCCCAGGTCCTCGGCCTTGGCCCGCTTGGAACCGGCGCCCTCGCCGGCGACCACCAGCGAGGTCTTCTTCGAGACGCTGGACGAGGAGCGGCCGCCCGCACGTTCGATCAGCTCGTTCATCTGGTTGCGGCTCAGTTTCTCCAGCGGGCCCGTCATCGCGCCCGTGACCACCACGGTCATCCCCGACAGCGGCCCGCCCTGCGGCGCCTGCGCCGTGTCGTCATCGCCGCCGCCTTCGGCACCGGCAGCCGGCGCGGGGGTGGCACCGGGCTCGGTCATGTTCACCCCGGCCGCCACGAGTCTGTCGATGAGCGGGCCGAGTTCGGCCAGTTCCGCGACGATGGACGGGGCCTTCTCGGTACCGATGCCCTCGACCTGCTGCATCCGGGCCGCGTCGGCGGCCCGTATCTCGTCCATCGTGGCGAAGTACCTGGCGATCCGGCGCGACATGGAGCGGCCCGTGCCGCGCACGCCGAGCGCGCACAGCACCCGGGACAACGGCCGGCCCTTCGCGGTCTCGATCGCGGCGAGCAGGTTGTCGCTGCTGGTGGCGCCCATCCGGTCCAGTCCGAGCAGTTGCTCGCGGGTGAGCGCGAACAGATCGGCGAGATCGCCGACCAGGCCCGCTTCGACGAGCTGCACGACCCGGGTGCCGCCGAGTCCCTCGATGTCGAGCTGGTCGCGCCCCGCGGCGTAGGCGAGGGAGGCGACCAGATGGCAGTTGCGGCCCTGCTCGCAGCGCCAGCGTTCCTGGCTGGTGTCGATGGCGGAGCCGCAGCGCGGGCACACCGCGGGGAACTCGATGGTCCGCTCGTCGCCGGTGCGCAGATGGGCCACCGGGGCTTCGATGCGGGGGATGACGTCACCGGCCCGGTGGACCATGACGTGGTCGCCCAGCCGCAGGTCGCGGCGGGTGATGTCGGCCGGGTTGTGCAGGGTGGCGTAGGTGATGGTGGACCCCTCGATCTCCACCGGCTCCAGCACACCGCGCGGGGCGATGATGCCGGTCCGCCCGACGTTCCACTCCACCGCCAGCAGCCGGGTGATCTTCTCCACGGCGGGCAGCTTGTACGCGATCGCCCAGCGCGGCGCCCGCGAACCCGATCCGGCGGCCTGCTGATCGGCCGCCAGGTCGGCCTTGACGACGATGCCGTCGATCCCGAACGGCAGTCCGGCGCGGAGCGCCGCGATCTCCGCCACCCTGGCCAGCACCTGTTCGGCGGTGTCGGCGACCACACCGGGCACCTCGGTCGCGGCCGTCGTGTGCACCCCCAGCCCGGCGGCCAGGGCCATCAGGTCGCTGTGGGCGAGTTCGCCCAGCCGCACGGCGAGATCGGCGTCCGTCTCGGGCCGGGGCAGCAGCCCGTAGCCGAAGAACGTCATCGGCACGGTGTAGGCGCGCTCCTTCGCCCGCAGGGTGCCCGCCGCCGCGTTGCGAGGGTTGGCGAACGGCTGTCCGCCGTGCGCGGTGCGCACCTCGTTGGCGTGTTCGAACTGGGCGACGGTCATCAGCACTTCGCCGCGCACCTCGACCGTGACCGGTTCGGCAAGCGTCTGCGGCAGGCCCTCGATCGTGCCGATCGCGTGCGAGACGTCCTCCCCGGCCGTCCCGTCACCGCGGGTGATCAGTCTGCTCAGCCGGCCCTCGGTGTAGCGGGCGGCGACGGCGAGTCCGTCCAGCTTCGGCTCGACACCGAACCGGGTGACCTCGCGTCCGAGGCGCCGGCCCAGGGAGGCGGCCCAGGCGGTGAACTCCTCGGCGGAGAACACGTTGTCCAGGCTGAGCATGGCGACCGTGTGCGGGACATCGCCCTCGGCCGCGCCGCCCGCCACCTTGCCCGTCGGCGAGTCCGGCCGCACCTCGTCCGGGTGCGCGGCCTCCCAGGCGGCGATCCCGCGGACCAGGCGGTCGTAGGCGTCGTCGTCGAGTGAAGAGGTGCCGCTCGCGTAGTAGGCGGCCGCGGCCTCCACGGCGTCCTCGACCGCCCGCGCGTAGGCGGCGGCATCCATGATCACTGCAACTGGTGTCGTCATGACCTGCATCTTGCCTCCCCCCACTGACAACGGGCCCCCGCGCGGACCCGGACCGGCGGGCGAGGCACGGGACACGCGGGTGACCGTCCGGGACCCTCCGGCCGACCGCCCGGGTCCGTCCGGGAGCGGAACCCTGACGGACCGAGGCGCGGGACGCCCCGGCCTGGTCACCGGCACCGGCGCGTCAGGTGCGGTACCCGAAGACGGTCATCATCCCGGACTCGGAGTGGTACTGGTTGTGGCAGTGCAGCATCCACAGACCCGGATTGTCGGCGTCGAACTCCACCACCAGCTTGCGGTGCGGCAGTACGTACGCGGTGTCCTTGCGGGCCCCGGCCGCGTCGAGGCCGGCCATGGCGAAGGTGTGGCCGTGCAGATGCAGCGGATGCCACATGTCGGTGCCGTTGATGAGGCTCAGCCGAATCCTTTCGCCTTGGCGGATCGGATGACGCTGCTCCAGGGAGTAGGGCCGGTGGTCGAAACTCCAGTCGAAGTCCCTCATGTTGCCGGACAGCCTGATACGGATCTCGCGGTCCGTGTCGCGCTCCGGCAGTGCCACCGACTCCTGCGGCCTGAGGCGTCTGGCCGGTACGAGCCGCCCGTCCAGCTCGTCGGGGAACACCGAGGTGGACGGCAGCGTCCCGCTCCTGTCGGTACGCAGCACCGCCATCGCCCGCCCCTGCTTGCCCTCGGCCAGCGCGACCAGCGGGAACACCCCGTCCTTGGCGGTGACGAGCACGTCGTAGCGCTCGGCCATGCCCAGCAGCAGCGTGTCGGTCTCATGGTGCTCGACCGGGTAGCCGTCGGTGTGCGTCACCGTCATCTCGTGGCCGCCCAGCGCCACCCTGAAGGCCGTGTCACCGCTGGCGTTGATGATGCGCAGCCGGATGCGGTCCTTGGCACGGGCCTTGAAGACCGTGGGCGCCTGCGGACGGCGGCCGTTGATCAGGTAGTACGGGTAGGCGACGTTGCCGCCCTCGCTGCGCAGCAGATGGCTGCGGGAGCCGTGCATCGCCCGGGAGGGCCCCGCGGGCCTGCCGCCGTGACTGCCGCGACCGCCGTGGTCGTGCGACGCGCCCCCCTTGCCGACGCCCATGTCCATGTCCATCGCCGGGCCCTTGCCGTGGCGCAGCTCGGCCAGCACGTCGTCCGGGGTGGAGCCGTCCACCCCGTCCAGCCAGTCGTCCAGGACGACGACCCACTCCTTGTCGTAGACCAGCGACTCCCGGGGGTCCTCCACGATGAACGGGGCGTACAGGCCGCGGTCGAGCTGCATCCCCGAGTGGGAGTGGATCCAGTACGTACCGGGGTGCTCGGCCACGAAACGGTAGGTGAAGTCCGCGCCGGGGGCGATGGGGTTCTGGGTCAGATCGGGCACGCCGTCCATGTCGCACCGCATGCGCACCCCGTGCGAGTGCAGCGTCGTCGTCACGGGCAGGTGGTTGGCGAGCGTGAGGTCGAGGGTGTCGCCCGCGGTGATCCGGACCTCCTTCCCGGGCAGGGAATCGCCGTACGCCCAGGACCTGACGGTCCGCCCACCGAGATCCAGGGAGGTCTGGGCGGCGGTGAGCCTGAACCTGCGGACGGGCCCGGACCCGCGCTTCCGCTCGGCGGCGACGACCTCGGGTCCCGACGGGTCGACATACCCCTTGGGTCCCCTGGGGACGAACCGGGTGCCGCCGGGGCCGGAACCGGTGCCCCCGGGGCTGGAACCCTGGCTGGGACCGGGACCGGAAGCCGGGGGCGAGTCCGACCCGGAGCATCCGGTCAGGAGTCCCGAGCCGGCCGCAACGACCGAGGCACCGAGCAAGGCGCGCCGCGTATATGTGTTCATGAACGTATAACACACGCCTTGGGGCGATTTGTGTGAGAACTGACGCGGCGCGTCGGGTGAATCGCCTGCCCGATGCCCTGCTCGTTCCCCTGCCCGATGCCGATGCCGATGCCGATGCCCGATGCCCGATCGTCGCCCGCGCGACAGGCACGGCCGGTGCGCGCGAAGGGGGCCGCTCCGGTGCGGAGCGGCCCCCTCGGGGCGGCGGCGGGACAGGTCAGACGCGGCCCGCCTTGGCCGGATCGCGCTCCACGACGGGGCCGAGGACGCCGTCGACGGCCTCCATGAGATCGGCGTCCAGCTTGATGCCCGCCGCCTTCACGTTCTCCGTGACCTGCTCGGGCCGCGAGGCACCGATGATGGCGGCGGAGACGTTGGGGTTCTGCAGGACCCAGGCCACGGCGAGCTGCGCCAGTGACAGCCCGGCCTGATCGGCGAGCGGCCTGAGCCGCTGGACGCGCTCCAGCACCTCGTCCTGGAGGAACCGGCCGACGAACGTCGCGCCGCCCTTCTCGTCCGTGGCCCGGCTGCCCGCCGGCAGCGGGGCGCCGGGCGCGTACTTGCCGGTGAGGACGCCCTGCGCGATGGGCGACCAGACGATCTGGCCCAGACCCAGCTCCTCGCAGGTCGGCACGACCTCGTCCTCGATCACCCGCCACAGCATCGAGTACTGGGGCTGGCTGGAGACCAGCGGGAAGTGCAGCTCCCGGGCGAGCGCGTGGCCGTCGCGGATCTGGTCGGCCGTCCACTCGGAGACACCGATGTACAGCGCCCTGCCGGAGTGGACCACGTCGGCGAACGCCTCCATGGTCTCCTCCAGCGGGACGGAGGCGTCGTAGCGGTGCGCCTGGTACAGGTCGACGTAGTCGGTCTGGAGCCGGCGCAGCGAGTTGTCGATCGACTCCATGATGTGTTTGCGGCCCAGGCCGCGGTCGTTGGGGCCGGGACCGGTCGGGAAGTAGACCTTGGTGAAGATCTCCAGACCCTCCCGCCGCTCGTCCTTCAACGCCCTGCCGAGGACGGATTCGGCGCGGGTCTGGGCGTAGACGTCGGCGGTGTCGAAGGTGGTGATCCCCGCGTCGAGGGCGGCGCGCACACAGGCGAGCGCCGCGTCCTCCTCGACCTGGGAACCGTGGGTGAGCCAGTTGCCGTAGGCGATCTCGCTGATCATCAGGCCGCTGCGGCCGAGGTGACGGAACTCCATGCCGCGACCCTACTTCCGGACCACGGCAGGTGACCGGACCGTCGTGCGGGTGCCTACCGCTTCCGCGCCCGGTAGCGCTTCATCAGCGCGGTGATCCGCGCCGGGTCCGCCGGGCCGTTGAGTTCGGCCACGAGGTCGTCGGGGCAGAGGTCGTAGAGATCGCCCCACCATCTGCGCCCCCGGTTGTCCCAGATCCGGTAGCCGCCCGGCACGCCCCGGGCTACGTAACGTCGCCTGCTCACAGTCCCCTTGTCCCGGGCGCCGATCGTGGTGTCGTCGAGCGGGCGGTCTCCGACGCGTGACCCTACGCGGACCGCGGCCGGACGGCGAGGGGATAAGCGCCCCCCACCGGGCGGAGGCGCTGTGGTCGTCCCCGCGTGCCGGGATAGGGTGCGCAGGTGGAACGGGTCCTGGTGGTGGGGGTGACGGGGGCGGGCAAGTCCACGCTCGCCCGGGTGCTGGGCGGCCGACTGGGCCTGGCCTACCACGAGATGGACGCGTTGTACTACGACGGGCCGGACTGGGCGGTGAACGGCCGGCTGGTCGAGGACGTGTCGCGGCTGACCGCGCGGCCTCGCTGGATCGTCGACTCGATCGGTGCCGCCGAGGTCCGCGACCTGCTGTGGGAGCGGGCCGACACCGTGATCTGGCTGGACTATCCCAGACGGGTCGTCATGCCCCGGGTCCTGCGCCGCTCGCTCCGCCGGAGCGTCACCCGCGAATCCCTCTTCGGCGGCAACCGGGAGAACTGGCGGGGCTGGCTCAGCAGGGAACACCCCGTCTGGTGGTCGTGGTCCCAACACAGCGCCCGGCACCGGGAGATCGGCCTGCGCACCCGCGACCCCCGCTTCGCCCCGCTGCGCACGGTCCGACTGGGCCACCCGGACGAGACCACCGCCTGGGTCGAGACGCTCGGCCGTTGAAAACCGGCGCGCGACAGCGCACGCTGCTGCCCGGGGCCGGCTCGTCCCGGTGAGCGCAGAGGGGGACTTCCGTGGCGGACCATGACGACGCGCCGGCCGACTGGGACGCCGGCGAGCGCCGTATGTGGCAGGCGTACCGGCGGGGGGAGTGGTGCGTCGGCGTACCGGAGGTGCGCGGGGCCGCCGTGCGGATGCTGCTGCTGTCCCCGCCGCCCCCCGTGCCCGGACACCTGGCCCGGCTGCGCCTGCGCGGCGTGCACGTACGAGGGCGACTGGACCTGTCGGAGGCCGCCCTGCGCGGCACCGTCCGCATGCGAAACTGCCGGTTCGACGAGGCGCCACGACTGGAGGGCGCGCAACTCGAGGCGTTCGAGCTCGGCGAGTGCCGGCTGCCCGGCCTGCGGGCCCACAGCGCCCGTGTCGCCCAGGAGTTCAAGGTCGACAAGTGCACCGTGGACGGTACCCTGGACCTGCGCTCCCTCACCGTCGGCACCGTGCTCTCGCTCCAGGACACGACGATCCGCCCGGCGCCGGGCGAGGCCGCCGTCACCGCTCAGAGCGTCGCCGTGGACGAGTACATGTGGGCCTCGGGCCTGGACTGCACCGGCCCGGTGCACCTGAGCAACGCGCGGGTCCAGGACACGCTCGTCTTCCGCGGGGCGGCCATAGGCGGCCCCGACGGCTGTCTCCAGATGTCCGAGATCACCGTCGGCGGCGGCCTGTACCTCGGGCGCGGCTTCTCCTGCGCCGGAATGGTCAACCTGTGCGGGGCCTCGGTCGGTGCGACGGTGGAGCTGTCCGACGCCACCCTCGCCGGTCCCGGCGCGGGCCCGGGGCGCTACGCCCTCCATCTGGGCTGCGCGCAGATCGGCGGCGACATCCAGGCGGACGGTGGACTGGTCGTCGGCGGCCCGGTCACCCTCGCCGACACCTCGATACGCGGCAGCGTCGTCCTGGAGGGCGCCCGGCTGGACTTCCCCGAGGGCACGGTGCTCACCGCGGAGCGCACCCACATCGGCGGCGACCTCGACTGCCGGGGCGGGACGACCGCACACGGCACCGTCGACCTGTGCGACGCGCGCATCGGCGGTTCGATCCGGCTGGAGGCCGCCGAACTGACCGCCCCGGACAGCGGCAGGCCCGCGCTGCGGGCCAACGGCGTCGACGTCGGCGGCGTGGTGAACCTCTGCGACGGCTTCACGGCCCACGGCGGCGTCCGCCTCAACAGCGCCACGATCCGGAGCACCCTGTGCCTCGCCGACGCGCTGCTGGACACCGCGCCCGAGGAGGAGGCCCTCACCTGCCGCGGAGCCACCGCGGCCGTGCTGCGGCTGGAGCCGCGGGAGACACCCGCTGGCATCGTCGACCTCAGCCGCCTGCGCACGGTGCTGCTCAAGGACGAGCCCGCCACCTGGCCGGCCTCCCTCGTCGTGGACGGCGCGGTCTACGACGACATCAGCCCCGCCCTGCCGGCCGCGCGCCGCCTGCCCCTGCTGCGCCGGGACCCGAACGCCTTCACACCCCAGCCGTACGAGCAACTCGCCGCCGTCTACCAGCGCCACGGCCAGGACGCCGACGCGCGGACCGTCCTGGTCGCCAAGCAGCGCGCCCTGCGCGCCACCCTCGGGGTGCCCGCCCGGCTGTGGAGTCTCCTCCAGGACGCGACCGTGGGCTTCGGATACCGCCCGCTGCGCGCCGTGTGGCTGCTGGCCGGTCTCCTGGCGGCCGGCTCGGCACTGTTCGCGACCTGGCCGCCGCGGGCGGTGGCCGACGGCCCGCATCCGGCCTTCCAGCCGGTGATCTACACCCTCGATCTGCTGCTCCCGCTCGTCGACCTCGGCCAGGAACGCGTGTTCAGCCCGTCCGGCGCCATGCAGTGGACGGCGCTCGTCCTCGTCGGCAGCGGCTGGTTGCTGGCGACCACCGTCGCCGCCGGAGCGAGCCGCGTGCTGCGCAGGACCTGAGTCCGCGGCGGACCTGAGTCCGCGTCGGGCGGGGCTCCGCGTCGGCCGGGCTCCGACCGGCCCGGACGCCCGCGGGTACGTCAGAGCCGTACGGTCGCCAGCCAGGCAGCGGCAACGGCGGCCACCAGCAGCGCGATGTTGAGCCCGATCAACCGTGCCTCGCCGCGCGAGACATGGAGCGCGATGCCGCCGCACTGGACCAGGACGAGCCCGATCGCCGCGGCGACGGCGAGCCAGGGTGCGATCCCGGTCAGCGGCGGCAGTATCAGACCCGCGGCGCCGAGGACCTCCAGTGTCCCGATCAGCCTGACGGCCGGCATCGGGACCCGGTCGACCCAGCCCATCATCGGCCGCAGCCGCTCCTGGCTCTGGAGGACCTTCTTGCCTCCGGCGTAGAGGTAGAACACCGCCAGCAGCGCGGCGACGATCCAGTACGCGATGTCCATCATGATTCCTTGCGTGGTAAGTACCTGCTCCGAGGCGCCTCATCATGGGTGACCGCCGAGAGGCCTACAAAAGGCACACGGATGTGCGTCACGCACAGGGAGTTGTCATGTCGGAGTACGAGCACACCTGCATGATCCGCGGAGACGGCGGTCGGACGATCCGTGCCGTGCTCGACCGGATCTGCGACAAGTGGACACTGCTGATCGTGGTGACCCTGGAGCAGGGGCGCCTGCGCTTCACCGACCTCCAGCGGCAGATCCCGGGCATCTCGCAGCGGATGCTGACGCTGACCCTGCGCAACCTGGTACGGGACGGCCTGGTGTCGCGCACGGCGTACGCGGAGGTCCCGCCACGCGTCGAGTACGCGCTGACCCCCACCGGGGAGAGCCTCATCCCGCCGGCGCTCGCGCTGGCCGGCTGGGCGATCGAGCACATCGCGGAGATCGAGGCCAGCCGGGCCGCCCACGGTGACCGGGCCGGGTGAGCGCGGACCGGCGTGATCAGGCCGGATCGCGGGCAGTCGACGCCCTGCTGCTCGTAGCGCCGTACGACCGCCTCACGCCAGTCCTGCCAGGTGTTGGATCGCCCAGGTGCGGCTCCTGGTCCTCCAGGACGCGTTCGGCCTCGCGGGCGGCCACCGCGAGCAGCAGTTCCGCACGGGCGCACCTCCAGAGTGGACCCATGGGTCCATTTCACGCGGGCGGCCTCTCCTGCGTGACGCGCGTGTCCCGTGCGTCCTGCCCCTGTTCCGCGTTCGGTGCCTCCTGCACGTCCTGCGGGTACCAGCGCAGCTCGACGGTGTTGCCGTCCGGGTCCCGGACGTACACCGACTGCGCCTCGCCCCGGGCGCCGTACCGGCCGACGGGGCCTTCCAGCACGGTGAAGGTGCCCGAGGCGATGACCTCCCGCCAGTCCAGCGGCTCGACGACCAGACAGATGTGGTCCACGTTGGACTCGGCGCGCGGCCGCCCGAGCAGGTCGATGATCGTGGTCGCGTTGACCCGCACCGAGGGGAACGGGACGTCACCGGCCCGCCACTCGGCCACCCGCACCGGCGTCAGGCCCAGGGGCCCGCAGTAGAACTCCAGGGAGCGCTCGACGTCCTCCACGTTGAGCACCAGATGATCGAAATCCTTGACGCGTATGTGCCCTTGACCTCGCATGCACCCATCCTGCCCCCGGCCCGGGGACGGTTCACCACGGCCGGTCCCGGGGTCGGGCACGTTCGTCGCCGCCTCCAGGCAGGCCTGCCTTCAGAGGGAACGGCGGGGGCGATGCCGCGCGACGGCGTAGCCTCCCGGCATGAAGTCCGTCATCACAGACATCGACGACCAGGTACCTCCGGACAACGGCCTGAAGTGCAGCATGCACGACGGCAACAGCCCGAACTGCACCGGTCAGGTCGTCGCCATCGTGACGTTCGACGACGCCGGGGCCTCGGACAACCACTGGAAGGTGTGCTGGTGGTGGTGGGAGAACAACCCTGACGCACGCGCCTTCCGGGAAGGCAGGTGAATCACGAGGCCCCAAAAGGACACGACGGTCCTCCGGGGCCTCCGCGTTCACGACGTCCCGGTCGCGGGACGGAACAGCTGTCGGATCACCTCGACCGTCCGCAGGAGGTGCGGCTCGGACCGGTCGGCGCGGTGGGCGACGGCCAGTTCGACCGTGCCGGCCGGCTGGACGAGCGGCCGGTAGACCACCCCCGGCAGGGTCAGCGCGGTCACCGGCTCCGGCGCGACGGCCACCCCGAGCCCGCCCGCCACCAGGGTGATCAGCGTCGACGTCTCGCCGACCTCGTGCCGGATCCTGGGCTCGACCCCGGCCTCCCGCAGCATCCGCAGGACGACGTCGTACATCACGGACCGGCGGTCCGCCGAGTGCACGATCAGGTCGGTGCCGGCCAGGTCCGCGGCCCGCACCCGCGACCGCCCCGCGAGGACGTGGTCGGCCGGCAGCGCCACCACCAGCCGGTCGCGGCGCAGCAGCCGCACGGCCAGGGAGGGGTCCGCCGCCGGCGGGCGCAGCAGCGCGACGTCGATCGCGCCCGTGCGCAGGCCCTCCGCCTGGTCGGGGGCGAGCATCTCGCCGCGGAAGGAGAAGTCGACCCCCGGCAGCTCCGCCGACAGGTGCCGGGACAGCGTGGGCAGCAGGCTGTACGTCGCCGACCCCACACAGCCGATCGCGACCCGGCCGACGACGCCGGCCGCGACCCGGCGCGCCAGGTCGGCCGCCTCGTCCACCTCGGCCAGGATCGCCCGCGCGCGCTCCAGGTAGGCGCGGCCGGCCTCGGTGAGGTCCACCCGGCGCGTGGTGCGGTGCAGGAGTTGCACTCCGAGTTCGGTCTCCAGCTGGCGGATCGCCTGCGACAGCGGGGGCTGCGCCATGTGCAGCCGTTCGGCGGCCCGGCCGAAGTGGCGCTCCTCGGCGACCGCGACGTAGTAGCGCAGATGGCGGAGATCCATATCGCAGACCTCTCAATCGCTCGCCATATGGATACTTCACCCTATCGGCAGCCGCGCCTACGGTGGCAGGGTGAGTGCATACCTCTACGCCGCGACCCGCACGCCGTTCGGAAAGTTCAACGGCGCCCTGGCCGGCATACGCCCCGACGACCTGGCCGCCACCGCGATCACCGGTCTCCTCGCCCGGACCCCCGACCTCGACCCGTCGGCCGTCGACGAGGTCGTCTGGGGCAACGCCAACGGAGCGGGGGAGGAGAACCGCAACGTCGGCAGGATGGCCGCGCTGCTGGCGGGCCTGCCCACGAGCGTGCCGGGCACGACCGTCAACCGGCTGTGCGGCTCGTCCCTCGACGCGGCGATCGCCGGCTCGCGCACGATCGAGACCGGCGACGCCGACGTCGTCCTGGTCGGCGGTGTGGAGTCGATGACCCGGGCGCCCTGGGTGCTGCCCAAGCCGGCCCGCGGGTTTCCCGCGGGGGACGTGACGGCGGTGTCGACCACGCTCGGCTGGCGGCTGGTGAACCCGCGGATGCCGAAGGAGTGGACCGCCTCGCTCGGCGAGTGCAACGAGCAGCTCCGGCAGCGCTACGGCGTGGGCCGCGAGCGCCAGGACGACTTCGCCGCACGCTCGCACCGCCTGGCCCACCAGGCCTGGGAGAGCGGCTTCTACGACGACCTCGTCACGCCGGTGGAGACGCTGGCCCGCGACGAGGGCATCCGGCCCGGGTCGACGCCGGAGGTGCTCGCCGCGCTCAAGCCGTCGTTCCGCCCCGACGGCACGATCACCGCGGGCAACGCGTCACCTCTGTCGGACGGAGCCTCGGCCGTGCTGCTCGGCAGCGAGCGCGCCGCCACCGCGATCGGCCGCGAGCCGCTCGCCCGGATCGCCGGGCGCGGCGCGAGCGCCCTCGACCCGCAGGACTTCGGATACGCCCCGGTCGCCGCGGCCGACCAGGCGCTGAAGCGGGCCGGCATCGGCTGGGAGCAGGTCGGCGCGGTCGAGCTCAACGAGGCGTTCGCCGTGCAGTCGCTGGTCTGCGTCGACGCCTGGCTCGACAACGGGCTGCGCGATCCCGAGCTGGTCAACCAGAAGGGCGGCGCGATCGCGCTCGGGCACCCGCTGGGCGCCTCGGGCGGCCGCGTCCTCGGCACGCTGGCCGCCGTGCTGCGCGAGCGCGGGGAGCGGTACGGCGTCGCGGCGATCTGCATCGGCGTGGGCCAGGGTCTGGCCGTCGTCCTGGAGAACCCGGAGGCCGGGGCATGAGCAGCGCACGAGTGCTGGAGAGCTGCGACGAGGCGGTCGCGGGCATCGAGGACGGCTCCACCGTCCTGGTCGGCGGCTTCGGCTTCGCGGGCATGCCGTTCGACCTCCTCGACGCCCTCATCCGGCAGGGCGCGAAGGACCTCACCGTGGTGTCCAACAACGCGGGCAACGGCGAGGTCGGCCTGGCCGCGCTGCTGAAGGCGGGCCGGGTGCGCAAGGTCGTCTGCTCGTTCCCGCGGCAGTCCGACTCCCAGGTCTTCGACGGGCTCTACCGGGCCGGGAAGATCGAGCTCGAGGTCGTGCCGCAGGGCAACCTGGCGGAGCGGATGCGCGCGGCCGGCGCGGGCATCGGCGCGTTCTTCTGCCCGACCGGGGTCGGCACCCCGCTGGCCGAGGGCAAGGAGACCCGCACCATCGACGGCCGCGAGTACGTGCTCGAGTACCCGATCAAGGGCGACTACGCGCTCATCGCCGCGCACCGCGCCGACCCGATGGGCAACCTCGTCTACCGCAAGACGGCCCGCAACTTCGGGCCCGTCATGGCCACCGCCGCCGCCACCACGATCGTGCAGGTCGGCGAGGTCGTCGCGCTCGGCGGGATCGACCCGGAGACGGTGGTCACGCCGTCCATCCACGTCGACCGGATCGTCCGGGTCGAGACCCGCCACCACATCGTCCAGGGGGCACGATGAGCACCTCACCCCGTCCGACGCCCACGACGGCCGGCGTGGTCGAGCATCTCGACCGGGGGCCGCTGTCCACGGACGAGCTCGCCGCCGTCATCGCCCGTGACATCCCCGGGGGCTCCTACGTCAACCTCGGCATCGGGCAGCCCACCAGGATCGCCGACCATCTGCCGGCCGACCGCGGGGTCGTCCTGCACACCGAGAACGGCATGCTGAACATGGGGCCGGCCGCGGTCGGCGAGCAGATCGACCCGGACCTCACCAACGCGGGCAAGGTGCCCGTCACCGAACTGCCGGGCGCGGCGTACTTCCACCACGCCGACTCCTTCGCGATGATGCGCGGCGGCCACCTCGACGTCTGTGTGCTCGGCGCCTTCCAGGTCAGCACCACCGGCGACCTCGCCAACTGGCACACCGGAAAGCCCGACGACATCCCCGCCGTGGGCGGCGCCATGGATCTCGCCATCGGCGCGAAGGACGTCCTCGTGATGATGACGCTCTTCACCAAGACGGGCGCGCCCAAGCTGGTCCCGTCCTGCACCTACCCGCTCACCGGTCTGCGCTGCGTCAGCCGGGTCTACACCGACCACGCGACCTTCGACATCACACCGGACGGCGCGCTCGTCCGGGAGACGTGGGGGAGCACGGCCGCCGACCTGGCGGCGCGCCTCGACGGCGTCGTCGTACCGCGAGGCTGACGACGGTCCGGTCCGGCGACCGCGCAGCACGCGGCCACCGGACCGGACCACCGAAAGTCTCCGCCGGGC